>NZ_CEEDDH010000017.1:54594-146284 GCF_979253165.1 Pseudomonas sp. AC083 | reverse complement strand
GAGAAGATCGAACCGTTAAAAGAGCCAAACATCACCGCTCTTTCAACTCCTTCCAGGCTTCGATGATCTGAAGCAAGCCGCTGTCGAAAACTTCGTAACTCTTTGAATCTCAAGGAGTTTTCCGTTTCGACTGCGCCGGAAGTGGGGAGAATTATAGACTTCTAAAATTCGCCGTCAACCCCTGATTCCAACTTTATTCAGATTTCAGCGTAATACGTGCAAAAGCCTTCTTGCCGGCCTGGCAAACGTGAGTCGCGCCCACTGCATATATAAAGGAGCGATCAACCACCTCACCATCAACACGCACCCCGCCCGCCGCCAACAGATCACGCGCCGCTGCCGAATTCTTCACCAGGCCTGCCTTATTAAGGACTGCAGCGATTGGCATATCCTCAACCGAAGACAGTTCGATCTCAGGCAAGTCATCTGGCAGCTCGCCATCCTTCATGCGATTGCCAGCGCCTCGATGGGCATTAGCCGCAGCTTCTTCACCATGAAAACGTGCAACGATCTCTTCAGCGAGCTTGATTTTGATATCGCGCGGATTCGCCCCAGCTTCGACGTCAGCCCGGAATGCGTTGATTTCATCCATCGAGCGGAAGCTCAGCAACTCGAAGTAACGCCACATCAGCGCATCGGGGATAGAAACCAGCTTGCTGTACATTACGCCCGGTGCTTCCTGGATACCGACATAGTTGCCCAACGACTTGGACATCTTCTTCACGCCATCCAGACCTTCCAGCAATGGCATGGTCAGAATGCACTGTGCCTCCTGGCCATACCCACGCTGCAACTCACGCCCCATCAGCAAATTGAATTTCTGATCGGTACCGCCCAACTCGACATCCGCGCGCAGCGCGACCGAGTCATAACCCTGAACCAACGGATAGAGGAACTCGTGAATAGCGATGGGCTGGTTGGTGGTGTAGCGCTTGTCGAAGTCATCGCGCTCGAGCATGCGAGCGACGGTGTATTGCGAAGTCAGGCGAATGAAATCCGCCGGCCCCATCTTGTCCATCCAGGTGGAGTTGAAGGCAACTTCGGTTTTCGCCGGATCAAGGATTTTGAAAACCTGAGTCTTATAGGTCTCAGCATTATCCAGAACCTGCTCACGTGTCAGCGGTGGACGCGTGGCGCTCTTGCCACTCGGATCACCGATCATCCCGGTGAAGTCACCTATAAGGAAGATCACCTGGTGCCCCAGTTCCTGGAACTGACGCAGCTTATTAATAAGCACGGTATGACCAAGATGCAGATCCGGAGCGGTAGGGTCGAAACCAGCCTTGATACGCAGCGGTTGGCCGCGCTTGAGCTTCTCGACCAGCTCGGACTCGACCAACAGTTCTTCCGCACCACGTTTAATCAGCGCTAGCTGCTCTTCAACCGACTTCATAACAGACCCGCAAGGCTCAGATTCAAAGGGAACCAACCATACAAGAACGCGCACCAATTACAAGTTTTGCCCGGCGCACGGACACCAATCCATAGACCCGAGGTCTGTAGACTTGCTTCATCGATGATTTGGTTATATTTTATACAGTTATTTCATCTTCATCATGTCATTCATCTTTTCCAATTCATCTATTTCAAAGTCAAAAATTACCTATGACCACAGAACCGTCTAAAGCGCCGCCGCTTTACCCGAAGACCCACCTGCTCGCAGCAAGTGGAATCGCCGCCCTTCTCAGCTTGGCGCTGCTGGTATTTCCCTCCAGCGATGTTGAAGCCAAAAAGACGACCCTGAGTCTTGAACTGGAAAGTCCTGCTGAACAACTGACACAAGATCAAGACGCTGCTGATGCGGCTCAAGCCACAAACGAGCCCGTAGCTTCGCCGTTCGCACAAATCGAAAACAGCGACGAAAACGCCGCGCAAACCGCTGAAACCGCGCCGGCACCTGTAGCGCCTGTTGAGAAACCAAAAGAGCCCGGGCACCGTGAAGTCTTGGTTTCCAAAGGCGATACGCTCTCTACCCTGTTTGAAAAAGTCGGCCTACCGGCAGCCTCCGTGCACGAAGTACTGGCAAGCGACAAGCAAGCCAAACAGTTCAGCCAACTCAAGCGCGGTCAGAAACTCGAATTCGAACTCAGCCCGGAAGGCCAGTTGACCAGCCTGCACAGCAAGGTCAGCGACGTTGAAACCATTACTCTGACCAAGAACGATAAGGGCTATTCGTTCAATCGTGTCACCGCCAAGCCAACCGTTCGCACAGCCTACGTCCACGGTGTCATCAACAGCTCACTGTCGCAGTCCGCAGCCCGCGCCGGCCTTTCTCACAGCATGACCATGGATATGGCCAGCGTTTTTGGCTACGACATCGATTTCGCGCAGGACATTCGTCAGGGTGATGAATTCGATGTGATCTACGAGCAGAAAGTCATCAACGGCAAGGCTGTCGGCACCGGCCCGATCCTGTCGGCGCGCTTCACCAACCGCGGCAAGACCTATACCGCCGTGCGCTACACCAACAAACAGGGCAACAGCAGCTACTACACCGCCGATGGCAACAGCATGCGCAAGGCCTTCATCCGTACGCCGGTTGACTTCGCACGCATCAGCTCGAAGTTCTCCATGGGCCGCAAGCACCCGATCCTCAACAAGATCCGCGCGCACAAAGGTGTCGACTACGCAGCGCCGCGAGGCACGCCGATCAAGGCTGCCGGTGACGGCAAAGTGTTGCTGGCCGGTCGTCGTGGTGGTTACGGCAACACCGTGATCATTCAGCACGGCAACACTTACCGTACGCTCTATGGCCATATGCAGGGCTTTGCCAAAGGCGTGAAAACCGGGGGCAGCGTCAAGCAAGGACAAGTCATCGGCTATATCGGCACCACCGGCCTGTCCACAGGCCCGCATTTGCACTATGAGTTCCAGGTCAACGGCGTTCACGTCGACCCGCTCGGCCAGAAGCTGCCGATGGCCGATCCGATCGCCAAATCCGAACGCGCGCGCTTCCTCGCGCAGAGCCAGCCACTGATGGCGCGCATGGATCAAGAGAAGGCCACCATGCTGGCTTCGAGCAAGCGCTGAGCCATGGCCCTGTATATCGGTGTGATGTCCGGAACCAGTCTCGACGGGCTGGACATCGCCCTGATCGAGCAGACCTCGGCGATCAAACTGATCGCCACCCACTACCTGCCAATGCCTGACTCCCTGCGCGCCGAGCTGCTTGGCTTGTGCGCCAGCGGCCCAGACGAGATCGCCCGCTCGGCGATTGCCCAGCAACACTGGGTCGAACTTGCCGCGTCGGGCATTCACAGCCTCCTCGCGCAACAACAACTGAAGCCCGATGCCATCCGCGCTATTGGCAGCCACGGTCAGACCATTCGCCATGAACCGGCGCGCGGTTTTACCGTGCAGATCGGCAATCCAGCCCTGCTGACTGAGTTGACCGGTATTACCGTTGTGAGTGATTTCCGCAGCCGCGATGTCGCAGCGGGTGGCCAAGGTGCGCCTCTGGTGCCAGCTTTTCACGAAGCTTTATTTGAAGAGCGTAGCGGTAACCAGGCGGTCCTGAATGTAGGCGGATTCAGCAATCTCAGCCTGATCGAGCCGAGCAAACCTGTAGCCGGTTTCGACTGCGGCCCGGGAAATGTTCTGATGGACGCCTGGATTCACCGGCAACGTGGCGAGAACTATGACCGGGACGGACAATGGGCTGCGACCGGCAAGGTTGAACCAACCCTGCTCACGGCACTGCTAAGCGACCCGTTCTTCGTGACCAAAGGCCCGAAAAGTACCGGCCGCGAAGTCTTCAATCTGCCATGGCTGGAACAGCATCTTTCGAACCTGCCAACCTTCGCAGCCGAAGACGTTCAGGCCACGCTGCTCGAACTGACGGCACTGACCATCGTAGAGTCGCTACAAAGCGCTCAATCGGACACTCAGGAATTGCTGGTTTGTGGCGGCGGCGCTCACAACGCCACACTGATGAAACGTCTGGCGGATCTCCTGCCGAATACCGAAGTCGCCAGCACCGCAACTCACGGGGTTGATCCGGATTGGGTAGAAGCCATGGCCTTCGCCTGGCTCGCTCATTGCTGTCTCGAAGGCATCGCCGCCAATCGGCCAAGCGTCACCGGCGCTCGCGGGCTGCGCGTACTCGGCGCCATCTACCCGGCATAAACTTCAGATACAAAAACGCCGCAGAACCGAAAGGCTCTGCGGCGTTTTGTTGTGTGCGCTGAAGCGCGATCAGATCGAGAACGACGACCCGCAACCACAAGTCGTGGTGGCATTCGGGTTCTTGATCACGAAGCGCGAACCTTCCAGACCTTCCTGATAATCCACCTCGGCACCGGCCAAGTACTGGAAGCTCATCGGATCGACCACCAGGCTCACGCCTTCGCGCTCGACGATGGTGTCGTCATCGGCCACGTCCTCATCGAAGGTGAAACCGTATTGAAACCCTGAACAACCGCCGCCCGTAACAAATACGCGCAGCTTCAAGCGATCATTCCCCTCTTCATCGACCAGGCTCTTCACCTTGTGCGCAGCACCTTGAGTGAATTGCAAAGCCGTGGGGGTGAAGGATTCGACGCTCATGCTGACTATCTCCCGGCGTTACGCCGCCATAATGCGTGATGACGCGCATTATCCGCTTGTCCTAGAAAATTGGTCAACTATTAGAGGAGCAGCGGCAAGCTTCAAGCGGTGAGCTTCAAGTTTGCCTCTGATCTCTTGTAGCTTGTGGCTTGAAGCTCGTAGCTGCTTTTAAGGCAGCATGCCGGCGTGTGACAGGCCGAAGCGCTCGTCCAGTCCGAACAGAATGTTCATGTTCTGCACCGCCTGGCCCGAGGCGCCCTTGACCAGATTGTCGATCACCGAGAGCACGACCACCAGATCGCCATCCTGTGGACGATGCACGGCGATGCGGCAGACGTTGGCGCCACGCACGCTACGGGTTTCCGGGTGGCTGCCGGCTGGCATGACATCGACGAACGGTTCGTTGGCATAGCGCTTTTCGAACAGTGCCTGCAGATCAACCGAGCGATCCGCTACTGTCGCGTAGAGCGTGGAGTGAATACCGCGAATCATCGGCGTCAGGTGCGGGACGAAGGTCAGGCCGACGTCCTTGCCCGCCGCGCGACGCAGGCCCTGGCGAATTTCCGGCAGATGACGATGACCTTTTACCGCATAGGCCTTCATGCTTTCCGACGTCTCGGAGTACAAAGAACCTACAGCGGCACCACGCCCGGCACCACTGACACCAGATTTGCAGTCGGCGATCAAACGCGATGCGTCGGCCAGACCTGCTTCCAGCAATGGCAGGAAACCCAATTGCGTTGCGGTCGGATAGCAACCCGGCACCGCGATCAGGCGCGCTTTCTTGATCTGCTCGCGATTGGCTTCCGGCAGACCATAGACCGCTTCGTCCAGCAATTGCGGTGCGCCGTGTGGCTGGCCGTACCACTTGGCCCATTCATCAGCGTCTTGCAGACGGAAGTCGGCGGACAGGTCGATGACCTTGGTGCCCGCCGCCAGCAGCTCGCCTGCGAGTGCGTGAGCCACACCGTGCGGCGTGGCGAAGAACACCACATCGCAAGCGCCTAGAGATTTGATGTCCGGCACGCTGAACGCCAGGCCGTCGTAATGGCCGCGCAGGTTCGGGTACATGTCAGCCACGGCCAGACCGGCCTCGGATCGGGAAGTGATGACGACCACTTCTGCCTGCGGATGCTGTGCCAACAGACGCAGCAGTTCGACACCGGTGTAACCCGTGCCGCCGACGATACCGACCTTGACCATAAACCTGCCCTCAACGAACCCACTGGAAAGCTGTCGATAATAGGGGCCGCGCGCGCCTGCGACAACCGCCAAGGTGACGCGCGGACGCTCAAGCCTCTACTATCTGGCTACCGTGAATGAGGGAATAACCAAAAATGCTCTATCTATGGCTCAAAGCGTTTCACATTGTCAGCGTCGTCTGCTGGTTTGCCGGGCTGTTTTACTTGCCGCGCCTGTTCGTTTACCACGCGCAAAGCACCGACACGATCAGCCAGGAACGTTTCAGCGTCATGGAGCGCAAGCTGTATCGCGGCATCATGGGCCCGGCGATGATCGCCACGCTGATCTTCGGTGGCTGGCTGATCTACCTCAACCCGAGCCTTTTCAGCCAGGGCGGCTGGATTCACGCAAAACTGACTCTGGTCGTTCTGCTGATCGGTTACCACCATATGTGCGGCGCGCAGGTCAAACGCTTTGCCCGTGGCGAAAACACCCGCAGCCATGTCTTTTATCGCTGGTTCAATGAAGTGCCGGTTCTGATATTGCTGGCTATCGTAATTCTGGTCGTGGTCAAGCCGTTCTAACTTCAACCAATACAGATCCTCGGGGTGTTCTCAATGTCGCTGCCCGCTCTGCTCGAACAACGTCTGCGTATGCCCGTCGTGGCGGCGCCGATGTTTCTGATCTCCAATCCGGAACTGGTGCTCGCCTGCTGCCGCAACGGCGTGGTCGGCAGCTTTCCGGCGCTGAACCAACGCGAAAGCAGTGGGTTCAAGGCCTGGCTGGAACAGATCGAAGCGGGCCTGGCGACGCTGGATAATCCGGCCCCTTATGCGGTGAACCTGATTGTTCATCACAGCAACCCGCGTCTGCAGGCGGATCTGGACATCTGCGTCGAGCACAAGGTGCCGATCGTGATCACCAGCCTCGGCGCGGTGAAGGAACTGGTCGACGCAGTACACAGCTACGGCGGCCTGGTGTTTCACGACGTGACCACGCGGCGCCATGCCGAGAAAGCCGCTGAAGCGGGTGTCGACGGGCTGATTGCCGTCGCGGCCGGCGCCGGCGGGCATGCCGGCACCTGGAGTCCGTTTGCGCTGATTGCCGAGATCCGTGAGTTTTTCGACAAGACGCTGTTGCTTGCAGGATGTTTGAACCACGGCCATGAGATTCTCGCCGCGCAGCTGCTCGGCGCGGATTTGGCCTACTTCGGTACGCGATTTATCGGCACCACCGAAAGTCACGCGCCTGACGCTTATAAAGAGATGCTGCTGACAGCCAAGGCTGCCGACATCATTCATACTCCAGCGGTGTCGGGAGTGCCGGCCAGTTTCATGCGCCAGAGCCTGGAGGCGGCCGGTTTCGACATGGCGGCACTGCAAGGCAAGGGCGAGGTCAATTTCGGCGACAAGCTCAAGCCGATCAACGATGAAGCCAAAGCCTGGAAGACCGTGTGGTCGGCGGGTCAGGGTGTTGGCCAGATTGGTGATCTGCCAAGCGTGGATCAGTTGATCGCGCGGCTCGACGCTGAATATCGTCAAGCCCAAACGCGCGCTGCACAGCTGCCACAACGCTGGCCGCGCTGAAAAACATATCTGGCCAGTCCTGATCAGACTGGCTGCCAAATGAATCGCGACAAGGATGCCTCGGCCATGAGCGACACCCGTTACAAGATCGTCTTCGATGGCGCGCTACAGCCCGGCGTCGACCTCACCACCGCCAAACTGAATCTGGCGGATCTGTTCAAAAGCGATGTGGCCGCCATCGAGCGCCTGTTCAGTGGCCGCACCGTCGCCCTCAAACGTGATCTGTCCCACAGCGATGCCCAGACGTATCTGCAGGCATTGAAAAAAACCGGGATCGATGCGCGGATCGAAGCGGAAACCGCCATCGAGCTGAATCTGGCGGACGTCCACGATAACTCTGCAGCGGTTGTGGAACCGGACTCGCCTTACGCCCCGCCCCGCGCCAATGTCGGTGAAGCTCTGCCGCCATTCGCCACGCTCAAGCCATTCAGCGCCGAAGGCCGGATCGGTCGCCTGCGCTTTCTGGCCTGGACCATGGTCTTGAGCCTGGTGACCCTGCCCATCGTCGGCGTGTTTGCTTTGATTGCGTTGGGCCTGGTCAGCGGCGACTCGACTACCGGCCTGATCCTCGGCGGCATTCTGGCGGTCTTCCTGTTCCTCGGCTTCATGATCGTCAGCATTCTGTTCAGCGTTCAGCGCCTGCACGATATCGGCTGGTCGGGCTGGCTGTGGCTGTTGAATCTGGTGCCGTTCGTGGGCAGTTTCTTCCCGCTGGTAATGATGGTCGTACCCGGCAATGCCGGCGCCAACCGCTATGGCCCGCCGCCGCCACCGAACAGCACGGCGGTTAAAGTGCTGTGCTCGTTGTGGATCGTATTCTTCGCACTGATTTTTGCCGGTGGCCTGCTTGGCGGCTTCTCGGCTGTCCGGGAAGAATATGAAAGCAATCTGGAGAGCAGCTATGACAGCGGCGCGGTGACCACCGACGAAGTTGAGGTTGTCGAGCCGCCAACGATTTCCGCCGACGAGGCAGCCGAACCGGCGCAGGCCCCTGTAGACTCTGCGCAAGAATGAACAGCGCTCCTCACCGTGACAACCGCGTCGCCGGCGCGGAGCTGTTGCGATGGAGAACTGCATGACCCGTTACGCTCTGATCACTGGCGCTTCCAGCGGCATCGGCCTGGCCATGGCCGAAGCGCTGGCCCGGCGCGGCCGCAGCCTGATTCTGGTGGCACGACAGCGTGATCAGCTGGAAAGTATCGCCATCGAGCTGACCCAGCGTTTCGATGTCGAAGTATTGTTTCGTGCCTGCGATCTCGGCGAACCGTTGCGCCTGTCGGGCTTTTTGCTGGAGCTGGAAGAAGGCGACCGGCAGATCGATCTGCTGGTCAATTGCGCAGGCATCGGCACCTGCGGACCATTCCTCGCGCAGGACTGGATGACCGAGCAGGACCTCATCGAGGTCAATATCCTCGCCCTCACACGCCTCTGCCATGCGGTGGGTAACAGCATGGCGCTGCTGGGTGGCGGGCAGATCCTCAATGTCGCCTCGGTGGCTGCGTACAGCCCCGGCCCATGGATGAGCACGTACTACGCCAGCAAAGCCTATGTGCTGCATTTTTCCGAAGCCCTGCGCGTGGAGCTCAAACAAAGCGGCGTGAAAGTCTCCGTGCTGTGCCCTGGCCCGACGCGCACACCGTTCTTCCGTACCGCACAGATGAGTAGCGAAAAGATCGAAAGCAGCCACTCGCTGATGAGTCCGGAAGAAGTGGCACTGCATGCCGTGCGCGCACTGGATAAAAACCGCGCCATCATCATTCCGGGACGACGCAACCGCTGGCTGGCGTTCCTGCCGCGACTGGGTTCGCGCTGGCTTAACCGGACGATTGTCGGCATGGTCAACAAAGCTTACTGCCCCCGCTAGAAACACGACTTCGAAGCGGTACACTCGATTCAGCCCAACTCAACGGAGAAACAGCAGTGGATACTCTGTTCACCAAGATCATCAACCGGGAAATCCCGGCGAAGATCATTTACGAGGACGACCAGGTTCTGGCCTTCCACGACATCGCCCCCCAGGCTCCGGTGCACTTTCTGGTGATCCCGAAAAAACCGGTGCGCACGCTCAACGACCTGACCGAAGACGACAAGGCGCTGGCCGGGCACATTCTGTTCACCGCGCAGCGTCTAGCGCTGGAACTGGGTTGCGAAGAAGGCTTCCGCGTGGTGATGAACTGCAATGAACTTGGCGGGCAGACTGTCTATCACATCCATATGCACGTGCTGGGGCAGCGCCAGATGAACTGGCCGCCGGGCTGATTGGCGACAACCAATTGTGGGAGCGAGCCTGCTCGCGAAGGCGCCGATACATTCAACACTTCAGTAGCCGATAATCCGCTTTCGCGAGCAGGCTCGCTCCCACAAAAAACCTGACCGCGCAGCAAGTGACCCAGCGCAAACCCTCGCCGGCCGATTCGGTTAAACTGGCCGCCGAGATTCTTCCCGGAGGTCAGCATGACTACCCAACGTCACTACTCGCCCATAGACCGTCTGCTACTGCAAGCCGATGCCGCGATGCGCACCCTGTTGCCCTTCAGTGGCCAGCCGTACCGCCCGTCGCCAGCGATTCTGCAGCCGGATACGCAAATGAGCGATGAAGACACCCGCCATGTCGCCGGTCTGATGCGCATCAACCATACCGGCGAAGTCTGCGCCCAGGCGCTGTATCAGGGGCAGGCGCTGACCGCCAAGTTGCCGCAGGTACGCGAAGCCATGGAGCACGCGGCTGAAGAAGAGATCGATCATCTGGTCTGGTGCGAGCAGCGCATCCATCAGTTGGGCAGCCACACCAGCGTGCTGAATCCACTGTTTTACGGCATGTCGTTCGGTATCGGCGCGGTCGCAGGACTGATCAGCGACAAGGTCAGCCTTGGTTTCGTTGCGGCGACCGAGCATCAAGTCTGCAAGCACTTGAACGAACATCTGGAGCAATTGCCGGCCGAGGACGAAAAGTCCCGGGCAATTCTCGAGCAGATGCGCATCGATGAAGAACACCATGCGGAAAGTGCGTTGGATGCGGGCGGATTTCGTTTTCCGGCGCCAGTGAAGTTCGGCATGAGTTTGTTGGCGAAGGTGATGACCAAGAGTACTTATCGGATCTGAGATCTGTGTCGGTGCTGATGACCTCTTCGCGAGCAGGCTCGCTCCCACAGGGGTTTTATGTGAGGCATGAAAAAGGCGACCAGGAGGTCGCCTTTTTTGTGTCCGGGAATCTTAGGTCGGCATGTTGCGCGCGTAGAAGATTTCCAGCATTTCGTGTTTCACACGGTCGGTCACCTGGGCACGCTGCTCGGGCGAGAGGTTGCTGGTGGCGTCGCCGAACAGGTAGTTGTCCAGTTCGAAGTTCTTCAGCAGCATTTTGGTGTGGAACAGGTTTTCCTGGTACACGTTCACGTCGGTCATCTGGTACGCGTCGCGGGTGTCTTCGGAGAGGTAGTTCTGGATCGAGTTGATCTCGTGGTCGATGAAGTGCTTGTTGCCTTCAACGTCACGGGTGAAGCCGCGCACACGGTAATCCACGGTCACGATGTCCGAATCGAACTGGTGAATGAGGAAGTTGAGCGCTTTGAGCGGTGAAATGACACCACAGGTCGACACGTCGATATCCACACGGAAGGTCGCAATACCGTCGTCCGGATGGATTTCCGGATAGGTGTGCACCGTGATGTGGCTCTTGTCGAGGTGGGCCAGAATGATTTCGGGCAACGGGCCCGGCGATTCTTCGATCTGGCTGTCAGTCGGGGTTACCGGCTCTTCCGAAATCAGAATCGTGACGCTGGCGCCCTGGGGTTCATAGTCCTGACTGGCGATGTTCAGGATGTTGGCACCAATGATCTCGACAACTTCTGTGAGAATCTGCGTCAGGCGTTTCGCGTTGTACTCTTGATTGATGTACTCGACGTAAGCCTGCTGGTCTTGCGGGGTTTCCGCGTAGCAGATGTCATAGATGTTGAAGCTCAAGGTCTTTGTCAGGTTATTGAACCCGTGGAGCTTGAGTTTGCTTTTCACCGTTAAAAACTCTCTATGTATGCGGCGCGGCCGCGTGATCAAGCATGCCCGTCAAGTGCGAACAACGCACCTGCGTAGGACGGTTAACACCTCTTCGCGATGGCGATTTTGGTTATCTGTTCAGGCGGATGACCCGTCGGCTGACCGATCACTGCCCTGAAAAAAGTGGCGCATTATGCAGACGTCAGCGGGGGATCGCCAGAGTCTGCACTGCTTTTATGATAGTTGAATGTCGGTTCAGCCGAGTTCGACGATTTCATAATCGTGGGTGATTGCCACGCCAGCCGCGCCGAGCATGATCGACGCCGAGCAATATTTCTCGGCCGACAGTTCGATGGCGCGCTTGACCTGAGCTTCTTTCAAGCCCCGGCCCTTGACCACGAAGTGCATGTGGATCTTGGTAAACACCTTCGGATCTTCAGTCGCACGCTCGGCGTCGAGGAAGGCTTCACAGCTTTCAACGGCCTGACGTGACTTCTTCAGGATGCTGACCACGTCGAAGTTGCTGCAACCGCCGACACCCAGCAAGAGCATTTCCATCGGGCGAACCCCGAGGTTACGGCCACCGGCGTCCGGCGGGCCGTCCATCACCACGACATGACCGCTGCCGGATTCGCCGAGGAACATGGCTTCGCCAGCCCATTGGATGCGTGCCTTCATCGCCCAGACTCCACTGTAAAAAAAGGGTCGCCAGCTTAGCACAGCGCTTTGTCCCGGCAGGAACGACGTCCTAGGACGGATGCTTTCTGGCTGTAGGTAATTTCTCGAATTTACGACGAAGTGTCTGGTAAGCTGGCGCCAATTCGCTGGCGCCAATTCGTCAGCTCTGTAGCGACCGCCTTCAGCGCCTCATAACAACTCAAACATCACCGTGCAGTCTTTTCGGGATACAACCATGGTTGCTATTACCCCCACACCCAAAATCAAGAACATCGACAAGCTGTTGATGCATTGCCAGCGCCGGCGTCATGCGGCCAAGAGCAACATCATCTGCGCCGGCGATCGCTCGGACACGCTGTACTTCATCATCAAGGGTTCGGTCACCATCCTCATCGAAGATGACGATGGCCGCGAGATGATCATCGCCTACCTCAACGCCGGGGATTTCTTCGGCGAACTGGGTCTGTTCGAGCAGGCAGGTCAGGAGCAGGAACGCAGCGCCTGGGTGCGGGCCAAGGTCGAATGCGAAACTGCGGAAATCAGTTACGCCAAGTTCCGCGAACTGTCGCAGCAGGATCCAGACATTCTTTACGCCCTCAGCGGACAAATCGCACAACGCCTGCGCAACACCACGCGCAAAGTCGGCGACCTGGCGTTTTTCGACGTCACCGGCCGCGTCGCCCGCTGCCTGCTGGAGTTGTGCAAACAGCCGGACGCCATGACCCATCCGGACGGCATGCAGATCAAAGTCACCCGTCAGGAAATCGGTCGGATTGTCGGTTGTTCACGGGAGATGGTCGGCCGCGTGCTCAAGGATCTGGAAGAACGCAACCTGGTCGATGTGAAAGGCAAGACGATGGTGGTCTTCGGCACGCGCTAGACGTAAATCTGCGCCAGCATCAAACGAAACAATTCATCGAGACGCGCCAACGCCTGTGGCGCGTTGAATTTCTCATGCAGGGCAATGTGGCTTTGCGCCCTCACCCGCTGCTCCAGGCCGCAGGTTTCATTGAAGCGGTTGACCGCGGCGACCATCGCTTCACGCTCGTCATCCATCAGCATTGCACCGTGCACCAGCCCCACCGGACGCTGGCCGCCCTGGCTCTGGCGCCAGCGCTGGGCGGTGCCGACCATCTTGCGACCGTCGAGATTGACGTTGAAACGGCCGTCGCAGAATGCGCCGTCGATTTCCCCGACTGACGACGTGCCACCCAACTCATCCAGCAACTGACAGATCGGATCGCACAGGCGGCGATAGCCGGTTTCGATGCGGTTCAGGTCGCCTTCACTGCGAGGCGGGGCATACACCAAGGCAATGTTGATGGTTGCAGCGGATTGCGGGACGGGCTCGCCGCCCGTTTCACGCAACAGCACCGGCCAGCCAGCGGCAGCGGAGACTTCGCAGGCGTGGTCGAATTGCGCGAGACGGTCGAGGCGGCGCGGCATGACCAGCGCGCGGTCGGTGGGTTGCCAGAACAGCAGGCCGAATTCGGCGTCGCCAGCGCAGACCGAGGCCAGCAAGTCCTGTTCGGCTTGCAGGCCGGATTCGATGGTCAGGGGGGTTGGCAGCGACATGACAGGCTCCGGCAACATGGAAATCTTTAGCGGTTTCGATGGCCCCTTCGCGAGCAGGCTCGCTCCCACAGGGGGAAATGCCTTCCAAATGTGGGAGCGAGCCTGCTCGCGAATGAGGTCGACTCGGTCAGTCGAGGGTCGAACCGCTGATCGGCACACCACGCTCCGGAAAGAACAGGCGCTGCAATTCCATGCCCGGATTTTCCGCGCGCATGAACGCTTCGCCGACCAGGAACGAATACACGTCGCTGATTTCCATCAGTTCGACATCGGCCCGATTGAGGATGCCGCTTTCGGTGATCACCAAGCGATCGCGCGGGATACGCGGCAGCAGGTCGAGGGTGGTTTCCAGGCTGACGTCGAATGTGTGCAGGTTGCGGTTGTTGACCCCGACCAGCGGCGTGTCGAGGGTCTTCAGCGCGCGCTTCAGTTCGTCACCGTCGTGCACTTCCACCAACACGTCGAGACCGACGCCTTTGGCTACGGCGGCCAGCTCGGCCATCTTCACGTCGTCCAAAGCGGAGACGATGAGCAGCACGCAATCGGCGCCCAGCGCGCGGGCTTCAACGATCTGGTACGGATCGATCATGAAGTCCTTGCGGATCACCGGCAGCTTGCAGGCGGCGCGCGCCTGTTGCAGATAGGCATCGGCGCCCTGGAAGTAATCGATGTCGGTCAGCACCGACAGACAGGTGGCCCCACCCTTTTCGTAGCTCTTGGCAATGTCTGCCGGCACGAAGTCTTCGCGGATCACGCCTTTGCTCGGCGAAGCCTTTTTGATTTCGGCAATCACCGCCGGTTGTTTTTTCTTTGCTTGCGCCAGCAATGCCTGGGCAAAACCACGGGGTGCATCGGCCGCCTTGGCCAGACTTTCCAGCTCGCTCAGGCTGACCCGAGCGCTGCGCTCGGCGACTTCCTCAACCTTGCGCGCCAGAATGTTTTCCAGAACCGTCGGTACACTCATCCTTCATTCTCCACTTTGAATACCGCGGTAAAGGCACCCAGCTCCTCGAGCTTTTCCCGAGCGAGGCCGGTGTGCAGCGCGTCGTGCGCCAGCTCCACACCTTGTTTCAGACTGCTTGCCAGGTCGGCGGCGTACAGCGCCGCACCGGCATTGAGCACAATCATCTCGGCAGCTTTCTGGCCGTTTTCGGTTTTGCGCTTGCCGAGGGCATCACGGATCAGCGCCAGCGATGCTTCCGGGCCTTCGACGGACAGGCCGTGCAGGCTCTGGCTCTTCATGCCGAGGTCTTCCGGTTCGACCCAATACTCAGTGATTTCGTTGTTCTTCAGCTCCGCAACAAAGGTCGGCGCGGCGAGGCTGAACTCATCCAGACCGTCCTTCGAATGGACGACGAGCACGTGTTTGCTGCCCAGCCGTTGCAAGACTTCGGCCAATGGCCGGCACAGCGTCTGAGTGAATACGCCGACGACCTGATGTTTCACACCGGCCGGATTCGTAAGCGGGCCGAGCATGTTGAACAGCGTGCGCAGGCCGAGTTCGCGGCGCGGGCCGGCGGCATACTTCATGGCTTTGTGGTGGGTCTGGGCGAACATGAAACCGATGCCGACGTTGTCGATGCAGCGCGCGACCTGCACCGGGGTCAGGTTCAGATAAATGCCGGCAGCTTCCAGCAGATCGGCACTGCCGCTCTTGCCGGACACCGCGCGGTTGCCGTGCTTGGCCACGGTGCAACCGGCGGCTGCGACAACAAAGGAAGATGCGGTCGAGACGTTGAAGATGTTCGCACCGTCACCGCCGGTGCCGACCACATCGACGACGCCGTCCAGGGTTTTCAGCTCGACCTGATCGGCCAGCTCACGCATCACCGACACCGCGCCGACGATCTCGTCGATGCTCTCACTCTTCATGCGCATGGCCATCATGAACGCGCCGATCTGCGCTTCGGTGCACTGGCCGGTCATGATCTCGCGCATCACATCGCGCATTTCATCGGTGCTGAGGTCGAGATGTTCGACGATACGGCTGAGGGCTGTCTTGATATTCATGGGAGTCCTTAGCGCGTGCCGCCGGTTTGTTTGAGGAAATTGGCAAACAGTTCATGACCCTGCTCGGTGAGGATCGACTCGGGGTGGAACTGCACACCCTCGATGTTCAGGGTCTTGTGACGCAGGCCCATGATCTCGTCGACCGAGCCGTCATCGTGCTGGGTCCATGCGGTCAGCTCGAGGCAATCGGGCAGGTTGTCGTGCTTGACGATCAGCGAGTGGTAACGGGTAACGGTGAGCGGATGATTGAGGCCGGCGAACACGCCCTTGTCCTCGTGGAATACCGGGCTAGTCTTACCGTGCATGACCTGGCGGGCACGCACCACATCACCGCCGAAGGCCTGGCCGATGGACTGGTGGCCTAGGCAAACGCCGAGGATCGGCAGCTTGCCGGCGAAGTGCTTGATCGCGTCGATGGAAACGCCCGCCTCGGTGGGCGTGCACGGCCCCGGGGAAACCACGATGCGCTCGGGATTCAGCGCTTCGATTTCGGCGATGGTCAGTTCGTCGTTGCGCACCACTTTGACCTCGGCACCCAGCTCGCCGAGGTATTGCACAACGTTGTAGGTAAAGGAGTCGTAGTTGTCGATCATCAGCAACATGGCGTTTCGAACCTCTTGAATTCTGACTTGATGACAGCCTTCAGATGACTTGCCCGCTGGGCGCTGTGCGATGTCGGACGCGCACAGGGCGCCAGCACAGCGGCATTTCAAACAGACAAGGAAGGCAAAGCGATACAGATCCGGCGGAGCCGGCAGAGAAGATTCAGGCGCGCCAACGCCAGCGGGCGTGTGCCTTGATGACTTGATCCAGGAGTTTGCTGGTGATCAACACGGGGAAGGTCTCGTTCATACGTTCCGGCACAGTAACTTAGCTGGGCGGAGCGTGCAATATGGCGGGGCCTGCGGGTTATAAAACGGCAGAGGGATTCACGACCAATGGCAAAATGCCGAACGTTTTTGGTACTGTCGTTTCGTTCACCTACAACAATAAATAAACGGACTTGCTCATGATCAGACAGACGTTGTTTGTACCGCTGGCCAGCTGCTTGCTCGCACTCGCTTGCGCCCAGGCCAATGCAGCGCCCAATCCTTATTCCAGTTTCATCGTCTTCGGCGACAGCCTCAACGATGCCGGCACCTTCGCCGACACCGGCGGCCCGGCGGGCTCCACCGAGCGTTACACCAATCGTACCGGGCCGGTGTATCAGGATGGCAGCGGCGAAGTTTTTTCATTGAATTCCACCCAGTTGCTTGGCGGCCGCCTGGGCTTTTCGCCCGACCAGACAGCCTCTTCCAGCTCCGCAGTGCGCGCGGAAAACGGCCAGCCCGACGGCAACAACTGGGCGGTCGGTGGTTATCGCACCGACCAGATTCTCGACTCGATCACCACCCAATCGGCCACCGGCGAACGCACCCGCGCCGGTTACCTGCCGTCGAACGGCTTTCGCGCCGACCCGAACGCGCTGTATTACATTTCCGGTGGCGGCAACGACTTCCTCCAGGGCCGCATTCTCAGCCTGCCCCAGGCCAACGCCGCAGCCGATCGGCTGGCCGATAGCGTGCAAACCCTGCAGACCGCCGGCGCCAAATACGTGATGGTCTGGCTGCTGCCCGACGTGGGCCTGACACCTGCTCTGAACGGCACGCCGCTGCAAGCGTTCAGCAGCACCCTCGCCAACCAGTTCAACAGTCAGTTGGTGACGCGCCTGCAAGGCATCAACGCCGAAGTCATTCCGCTGAACATTCCGGTGCTGCTCTCGGAAGTCTTCGCCGATCCCGGACGCTTTGGTCTGGCTACCGACCAGAACCTCACCGCGACCTGCTTCAGTGGCAATAGCTGCACGGAAAACGCCCGTTACGGGATCAACAGCGCCACGCCGGATCCGACCAAACTGATCTACAACGATGGCGTACACCCGACCGAATCCGGGCAAAAACTGATCGCCGATTACGCCTATTCGCTGTTGGCTGCGCCGTGGGAATTGAGCCTGCTACCTGAAATGGCCCACGGCACCGTGCGCGCGCATCAGGATGAATTGCGCAACCAATGGCAGGCGGACTGGGAGAACTGGCAAGCGGTCGGCCAATGGCGTGCGATTGTCTCGGCCGGCGGACAGCATCTGGATGTCGACAGCCAAAGCAGCGGCGCCAGCGCCGATGGCAGCGGTTACAACCTCAACGTCGGCGGCAGCTATCGCCTGAACGAAGCCTGGCGCGTGGGCGTGGCGGCCGGTTTGTATCGACAGAATCTCGAGGCCGGGCACAACGATTCCGACTACAAGCTCAACAGCTACATGGCCACCGCGTTTGCCCAGTTCCAGCAGAACCGCTGGTGGGCCGACGCGGCGCTGACCGGCGGCAAACTCGACTACGACAACCTCAAGCGCAAGTTCGACCTCGGCGCCAGCGAGGGCGCGGAGAAAGGCGATACCGACGGCAGCCTGTGGGCGTTCAGCACGCGCCTGGGCTATGACATTGCGCAACCGGGCAGCCAATGGCACCTGTCGCCGTTCGTCAGCGCCGATTACGCCAGTGTCGATGTCGACGGTTACTCGGAAAAGAGCAACCGCGCCACGGCGCTGACCTTCGATGACCAGAGCCGCGATTCGAAACGACTCGGCCTGGGCATCCAGGGCAAGTACAACTTCACCGCGCAAACCCAGGTGTACGGCGAATACGCCCACGAGCGTGAGTACGAAGATGACGTGCAGAAGGTCAACATCGCACTCAACACCCTGCCGGCCAATGACTTCACCCTTGAAGGCTACACACCGGCAAGTCACCTGAACCGCTTGAGCCTGGGTGTCAGTCACAAGCTGACGGCGGATCTGGCGCTGCGTGGGGGTTATACCTTCCGCAAGGATGATGACTTCAAGCAGCAGGGCCTGAATGTCGGGGTTGTGCTGGATTTCTGAGTCGTAGATGCAAAAAAGCGGCGCCTGTCAGGGCGCCGCTTTTTTTATGCCTCAACACAAAACCCGATGTGGGAGCGAGCCTGCTCGCGAAAGCGCTGGGTCAGTCAGCATCAACGGTGACTGACTCACCTCTTCGCGAGCAGGCTCGCTCCCACACGGGAAATTGCGTGGCTCAGGCGTCCGGGGTTTGCTCGGCCAGGGCCACGGCGCGGAACATCGCGCGGCGTTTGTTCAGGGTTTCTTCCCATTCCAGCGCCGGCACCGAGTCGGCGACGATGCCGCCGCCGGCCTGCACGTGCAGCTCGCCGTTCTTGATCACTGCCGTGCGAATGGCAATGGCGGTGTCCATGTTGCCGTTCCAGGCGAAGTAACCGACCGCGCCGCCGTACACACCGCGCTTGACCGGCTCCAGCTCGTCGATGATTTCCATCGCGCGAATCTTCGGTGCGCCCGACAACGTACCCGCCGGCAGAATCGCCCGCAGTGCGTCCATCGCGGTCAGGCCCGACTTCAACTGGCCGGTGACGTTGGAGACGATATGCATCACATTGGAATAGCGTTCGATGACCATTTTCTCGGTGAGCTTCACCGAGCCGATTTCCGAAACGCGCCCGGTATCGTTGCGGCCCAGATCGATCAGCATCAAATGCTCGGCGATCTCCTTGTCATCCGAGAGCAGATCCTGCTCCAGCGCCACATCGGCTTCTTCGGTGGCACCGCGTGGGCGCGTGCCGGCGATCGGACGCACGGTGATCAGGTTGTCTTCGACGCGCACCAGCACTTCCGGCGAACTGCCGACGACGTGGAAATCGCCGAAGTTGAAGAAGTACATGTACGGCGTCGGGTTGAAGCAACGGAGCGCGCGATACAGATCGATTGGCGCTGCCTTGAAGTCGATCGACATGCGCTGCGATGGCACCACCTGCATGCAGTCGCCGGCGAGGATGTATTCCTTGATGGTGTCGACGGCTTTTTCGTAATCGTCCTGAGTGAAGCTCGAACGGAACACCGGATCGGCCGATTGCTGTTTGCTGAAATCCAGGCCACGACGCGGGGTGATCGGCTGACGCAGTTGCTCGAGCAGTTCCTGCAAACGCGCCTGACCTTGCTCGAAGGCATCGGTCTGCGCAGGGTCGGCGAGGACGATCGCGTGCATCTTGCCGGCCAGGTTGTCGAACACCACAACGGCGTCGGAAACCATCAGCAGAATGTCCGGCACGCCCAGCGGATCGGGGTTCGGGCATTTGCCCAGACGCTTCTCGACATAGCGCACACAGTCGTAACCGAAGTAACCGACCAGTCCACCGTTGAAGCGCGGCAGGCCGGCGATGGTCGGCACGTTGTAGCGCGCCTTGAAGGTTTCGACGAACGCCAGCGGGTCTTCGACGTCATGGCTTTCGGTCTCGACGCCATCAACGCTGATGCTGACGTGATGATCATGAACCCGCAGCACGGTGCGGCACGGCAGGCCAATGATCGAGTAACGGCCCCATTTTTCACCACCCTGCACCGATTCGAGCAGGTAGGAGTTGGGCTGGTCGGCCAGTTTCAGGTAGATCGACAGCGGCGTGTCGAAGTCGGCCAGGGTTTCGCAGGCCAGCGGGATGCGGTTATAGCCGTCAGCGGCCAGACGCAGGAATTCTTCGCGATTCATAAGGTGCCTCGTGGTGTGAGGTGCAATCAGTCAGGTATGCAAACGCGCCGGCACGGCCGGCCAGAATCAGTCAGGCGCGCCAACGCCAGCGGGCCAGGGCCTTGATGACTTTCATCCAGAGTTTGCGGGTGACCACCACGATGGCGTTTCCAGAAGGGGGTTGAACAGCGTCGGGCAACGTTATCCCACCGGCCAGATCCAGGCAACCGGGAATTAGTTTGCGCAAATCGTCGATCACCAGTGCCGGCGATTCCTCGGCAATCGGCCGGCCATGGTTGTAGCCATAACTCAGCGCCACACACTTGACCCCTGCTGCTTTCGCCGCCTGCACATCACTGCGCGAGTCGCCGACGAACAACGATTGCGAGGCCGGAATGTTGGCCATTTTCATTACGAAAAACAGCGCCGCCGGGTCAGGCTTCTTCTGCGGCAGGGTATCGCCGCCGATGATCCACTTGAAGTAGCGGCCGATCTTCATCTGATCGAGCAGCGGCGCGACGAAGCGCTCGGGCTTGTTGGTGATCAGCGCCATGGCCACGCCTTGCTTGTGCAGCCACTTGAGCGTGTCGCGCACACCGGGATAGACCACGGTCAGCTCATGGCTGGCGCCGTAAGCCTCCATGAAAATCTCCAGTGCGCGCTCGGCTTCAGCGTCGTCCACTGCCGAGTCATCGATACCACCCGCCAAGGCCCGACGCACCAGCACCGGCGCGCCATTGCCGACCCATTCGCGCACCGCTTCGATACCTGCCGGCGGACGGCCGAGGGAGAGCAGCATGGTGTCCACCGCCGCTGCCAGGTCGGGAACCGAATCGATCAGCGTGCCATCCAGATCGAACATCACCAACCGTGGCAGCTGCCCCGGGAACAACTGCTCAAAACCGCTCATGGGCGTGCCAGTGCCAGTTCGGAACGCATCTTGTCGATGACTTCCTGATAGTTCGGCGCGTTGAAAATGGCCGAGCCGGCGACGAAGGTGTCAGCACCAGCAGCGGCAATTTCGCGGATATTGTTGACGTTGACGCCGCCGTCGATTTCCAGGCGGATGTCGCGGCCCGAGGCGTCGATGATCGCCCGCGCTTCACGCAGTTTGTCGAGGGTGCCGGGAATGAACTTCTGCCCGCCGAAGCCCGGGTTGACGCTCATCAACAGAACCATGTCGACCTTGTCGATCACGTACTTGAGCACATCCAGCGGAGTCGCCGGATTGAACACCAGACCGGATTTGCAGCCGCCTTCGCGGATCAGTTGCAGCGAGCGATCGACGTGCAGCGTGGCTTCCGGGTGGAAGGTAATGTAGGTCGCGCTGGCTTCGATGAAGTCGCCGACGATGCGGTCCACCGGGCTGACCATCAGGTGCGCGTCGATCGGCGCGGTGACGCCGTACTTGCGCAGTGCCGCGCAGACCATCGGGCCGATCGTCAGGTTCGGTACGTAGTGGTTGTCCATGACATCGAAGTGGACGTAGTCGGCGCCGGCGGCGAGAACGTTGTCCACTTCCTCGCCGAGGCGGGCGAAGTCGGCGGAGAGGATCGACGGAGCGATTACGAAGGGCTGCATGACGCACCTGTGCTGAGCTAAATCACGATGGCGCGCATTGTATACCTCAAGTTTCCACGCGCGCACCGGGACCGCGATGATTGGGTTGTGCCATGAGCCCTCAGCGACCGCGCCTCAGTAGGCCGCGCGGTAGATCTTCTCGATGTCGCCGGCGCTGAGCTTGCGCGGATTGTTGCGCATCAGCCGCTCGATGCCGGCGGCCTCCACGGCCATCGCCGGGATTGCTTCCTCCGGCACGCCGAAACTGCGCAGCCCGGCAGGGATTTCCACCGCCGCGCACAGGTCAGTCATGGCCTGCACGGCTTTGTTTGCGGCTTCGCTGGCGCTCACATGCGCGGTCTTCACGCCCATGGCTTCGGCAATATCCTGCATGCGTTCGACGCAAGCCATTTTGTTCCAGGTCATCACATAGGGCAGCAGCAAGGCATTGCTGACACCGTGGGCAATGTTGAAGCGCCCGCCCAGCGGATACGCCAACGCATGCACCGCACCGACCCCGGCGTTACCGAACGCCATGCCGGCCATCAGGCTGGCGGTGGCCATGTCTTCGCGCGCTTGCAGGTTGGCGCCGTTGGCGTAGGCCTTGGGCAGAGCGCTGGCGATCAGCTTGATTGCGCCGATGGCGAGGGAGTCGGTGATCGGCGAGGCGTTCACCGACAGATAGGATTCGATGGCGTGCACCAGTGCATCGACACCACTGGCGGCGGTGACGCTGCGCGGACAGGTCAGAGTCATTTGCGGACTGACCAGCGCCACGTCCGGCAGCAGATAGTCGCTGACGATGCCTTTCTTCAACTGCGCGACCTTGTCTGAGAGGATCGCCACGTTGGTGACTTCAGAGCCGGTGCCGGCGGTGGTCGGAATGGCGATCAGCGGCGGGCCTTTGCGCGGGACTTGGTCGACGCCGAACAGATCTTCCAGCGCGCCGTGATATCCGGCGTAGGCGGCGACACTTTTGGCAATATCGATGGCGCTGCCGCCCCCGAGGCCGATCAAGCCGTCATGGCCGCCTTCGCGATAGGCGCGCATGCAGTCTTCGACGATGGCGATTTCCGGATCGGGCAGTACACGGTCGAATATTTCGTAGTCGCGCCCGCCGAGTTGCACCAGCGCCAGTTCGACAGTACCGGACTTGACCAGCGCGGCGTCGGTGACGATCAGCGGATTGTCGATGTCCAGACGGGTGAGTTCAGCGGCCAGTTGTTCGATGGCTGCGGCGCCGGTGATCAGTTTATGAGCGATTTTGAACTGGGACAGACTCATGGTGCGCAGCCTCTTATAGATGTGGGAGCTGGGCACAAGATTAGCTGGGGATTTGGGGTTGTCTGCTATTCAGGTCATGAATGACCGCGCGAACCCTTTGAACGACTTCCCCCTGTAGGAGCTGCCGAAGGCTGCGATCTTTTGATCTTGATCTAAAAGCAAAATCAAAAGATCGCAGCCTTCGGCAGCTCCTACAGAGGACGATTCGGTTCCGGCAGGAGGGCTGGTGTCAGACCTGCGCAGTACGCAGTTTCTCGCTACGCCCACGCAGCCATTCCAGGGTCAGCAGCAAGATCACCGAGAAAGCAATCAGTAACGTCGCCGCCGCGGCGATCGTCGGGCTGAGGTTCTCGCGAATCCCGCTGAACATCTGCCGAGGCAATGTCGCCTGCTCAGGCCCGGCAAGAAACAGCGTCACCACCACTTCATCGAAAGAAGTGGCAAAGGCAAACAGCGCCCCGGAAATCACTCCCGGCGCAATCAGCGGCAAGGTCACCCGGCGGAATGCAGTCAGCGGCGATGCACCGAGACTCGCAGCAGCACGCACCAGGTTGTGATTAAAACCCTGCAACGTCGCCGACACGGTGATGATCACAAACGGCACACCCAATACCGCATGCACGACGATCAGCGAGAAGAAGCTGTTACCCAGCCCCAGCGGCGCGAAGAACAGATAACTCGCCACGCCGATGATCACCACCGGCACCACCATCGGCGAAATCACCAGCGCCATCACCAGTGACTTACCTGGGAAGTCGCCACGGGTCAGGCCGATCGCCGCCAGCGTGCCGAAGATCATCGCCAGCACCGTCGCCGCCGGGGCGACGATGATGCTGTTCTTCAGCGCGCGCATCCATTCCGCCGAGGCGAAGAAGTCGTGGTACCACTGCAGCGAGAAACCTTGCAGCGGATAGACCAGGAAACTCCCCGAGTTGAACGACAGCGGAATGATCACCAGCACCGGCAGGATCAGGAACAGCAGGATCAGGCCGCAGAGAATCCGCAGGCTGTAGAACCACACCCGTTCGATGGGCGACATGTAAGGACTCAGCATCGCAAATTCCCCTTAGCTCAGGCGCAGGCGACTGGCGCCGACCAGCCAGCTGTAGATCAGATAAAGCACCACGGTCGCCAGCAACAGCAGCCCGCCGAGCGCAGTGGCCATGCCCCAGTTGATGCTGGTGTTGGTGTAGAAGGCGACGAAGTAGCTGACCATTTGGTCGTTCGGGCTGCCGAGCAGCGCCGGGGTGATGTAGTAGCCGATGGCGAGGATGAACACCAACAGGCAGCCGGCGCCAACGCCGGCGTAGGTCTGCGGGAAGTACACTCGCCAGAAACTGGCGAACGGGTGGCAGCCGAGGGAAATGGCGGCACGCATATAGGTCGGCGAGATGCCTTTCATCACGCTGTAGATCGGCAGAATCATGAACGGCAGCAGAATGTGCACCATCGAGATGTATACGCCGGTGCGGTTGAACACCAGTTCCAGCGGTTTATCGATGATGCCCATGGCCAGCAGCGCACTGTTGATCAGACCGCCGGATTGCAGCAGCACGATCCACGCTGCGACCCGCACCAGAATCGAAGTCCAGAACGGCAGCAGCACCAGGATCATCAGCAGGTTGCTCTGCCGCGAAGGCAGGTTCGCCAGCAAATAAGCCAGTGGATAGGCGAGCAGCAGGCAGATCACGGTGATGACCAGGCCCATCCAGAACGTGCGAGCGAAGATGTCGAGGTAGATCGCTTGATCCGGGGTGGCCGGGGCCAGTTCGCCGAGATCATCGATACGGTGATCGACCGCCGCCAGCAGGTAATACGGAGTGATGCTGCTGGTGTTGCGTTTCACCGCTTGCCAGTAGGCCGGGTCGCCCCAGCGTTCGTCGAGCGCTTCCAGCGCTTCTTTATAAGAGGCCGGTTCGCTGGCGAACGGCAGCGCCCGGGCGGTTTTGGTCAGCAGGCTGCGGTAGCCGGCCAACTCCATGTTCAAGCGCTTGGACAGATCGCCCAGCGTCTGGTTTTTGCGGGCTTCGGCGAGATCTTCGCTGGCAGCCTTGTACACCGGTTCGGCGGGCAGACCACGGCCGTCCCAACTGGCGATGGCAGTGACAGTGCGCGGCATGCCGCCAACCACTTCCGGGTTGCCGACGCTTTTATAGAGCAGCGCCACGATCGGCACCAGAAACACCAGCAGCAGAAACAGCACCAGCGGCGCAATCAGTGCCTGGGCTTTCCAGCGGTTGACCCGCTCGGCGTGCTTGAGCTTCTGCTTCAAGGTGGGGCTGGCGCCCTCGTTCAGGGGAACGGCGATGGCCATGACGTACTCCGCAAATCTTTGATCGTTACAGAGGTGGCGAACCACCTCTGTTGCGTTGAAACACTGCTACCTGTGGGAGCGAGCCTTCCTGTGGCAGCGAACCTTTGTGGCGAGGGGATTTATCCCCGTTCGGCTGCGCAGCAGTCGTAAACCTGAGAATGCGGTTTACCTGAGCCACCGAGCGGGTATGGCTTCGGGGCTGCTTCGCAACCCAACGGGGATAAATCCCCTCGCCACAAAAGCCCCCTTGCCATCTCCATACAGGTAAGACAGTGGTTATTTCGCCGCCCAGGAATTGAAACGCTGTTCCAGTTGCTCGCCGTTGTCAGCCCAGAAGCTGACGTCGATCTGCACCTGGTTGGCGATGTTTTCCGGGGTGGTCGGCATGTCTTTCAGGACATCCTTGGCCAGCAGCGGTACGGCTTGGGTGTTGGCCGGGCCGTAGGCGATGTTTTCCGAGTAGGTCTTCTGCTGCTGCGGCTGCACCGAGAAGGCAATGAACTTCTTCGCCGCTTCGGCGCGCTTGGCGTCCAGACCTTTCGGGATAGCCCAGGCGTCGAAGTCGTAGATGCCGCCGTTCCACACCACTTTCAGGTTGGATTCTTTCTGCACCGCCGCGATGCGACCGTTGTAAGCCGAGCTCATCACCACGTCACCGGAAGCGAGGTATTGCGGCGGTTGTGCGCCGGCTTCCCACCACTGAATGCTTGGCTTGAGCTCATCGAGTTTCTTGAAGGCGCGATCCTGGCCGCCCTTGCTCGCCAGCTCTTTGTAGACGTCTTTCGGCGCGACACCATCGGCCATCAGCGCGAATTCGAGGGTGTATTTGGCGCCTTTGCGCAGGCCGCGCTTGCCCGGGAATTTCTTCGTGTCCCAGAAATCCGCCCAACTGGTCGGCGCGGTCTTCAGCTTGTCGGCGTTGTAGGCCAGCACGGTAGACCACACAAAGAAACCTACGCCGCATGGCTGAATGGCGCCTTTGACGTAGTCTTCGGTTTTGCCGAACAGCGCAGGATCAAGCTGCTCGAACATGTCTTCGTCGCAACCACGGGACAGCTCTGGCGATTCAACTTCGACCAGGTCCCACGACACGCTCTTGGTGTCGACCATGGCTTTGACCTTGGCCATCTCACCGTTGTATTCACCGGCAACGATCTTGCCGTTACCCGCCGCTTCCCACGGTGCATAGAAGGCTTTGACTTGCGCCGCCTTGTTCGCCCCGCCAAACGACACCACGGTCAAGTCCGGGCCGGCGGCCATTGCGCCGGTCGCACCCATCAGGCCCAGAGTCAGGGCGGTGAACTTCAGGGATCTCAACATTTATTGTTCTCTCCACGTGCAGGGTTGGTGTTGGTATTGCCGGGGCGCTTAGTGCGCCTCTAAAAGCGGATCGAGCGCACGAACGTGCTCGACCTGCCAGCCAAGCGGTACCACGTCGCCGACAGCGAGCGCAGGATCGAGCTCGGCAATCGGTTGTTTCACGAAGAAGTCGGTCTTGCCGCAGACTTCCAGGCGCACCCGGACGTGGTCGCCCAGATAGATGAATTCCGCCACCCTCCCTGAGAAGCGGTTGACGCATTGATCGCTCGAACCGTTGAGGCTGACGCGCTCCGGACGGATCGACAGAGTCACCGGTTCGCCGGTCTGGCCAACGTTGACGGCCAGCGCCTCGACCTTCTCTCCACGCCCCAACTCGACCACGCAGCGCTCGCCGCTCTGGCTGAGCAGGCGGCCGTTGAGGCGGTTGTTCTCACCAATGAAGTTGGCGACAAAGGTGTTCTTCGGCTCTTCGTAAAGGGTGCGCGGTGGCGCGATCTGCTGGATCTCGCCCTGATGGAATACCGCCACGCGGTCCGACATGGTCAGCGCTTCACCCTGATCGTGGGTTACGTAGACCACGGTCACGCCGAGGCGCTGGTGCAGGTGTTTGATCTCCATCTGCATGTGTTCACGCAGTTGTTTGTCGAGGGCGCCCAGCGGCTCGTCCATCAGCACCAGTTGCGGCTCGAACACCAGCGCGCGGGCCAGTGCCACACGCTGCTGCTGACCACCGGACAACTGCGCCGGATAGCGCGAGGCGAACGCGTCGAGCTGAACCATGCTGAGGACTTTCTTCACCCGCTCGCTGACGTCGCTTTTATTCAAGCCGCGCACGGTCAACGGGAAAGCAAGGTTCTCCGCGACAGTCATGTGCGGGAACAGCGCGTAGTTCTGGAACACCATGCCGATATCGCGCTTGTGCGGCGGCACGTTGTTGATCGAACGCCCGGACAGGAGGATTTCACCGGCGGTCGGCGTTTCGAACCCGGCGAGCATCATCAGGCTGGTGGTCTTGCCGGAACCGGACGGCCCGAGCAGGGTAAGAAATTCGCCCTTGCGAATGTCCAGGTTGAGGTCTTTGACGATCAGGTTCTCGCCGTCGTAGCTCTTCTGCACACCACGAAAGCTGACCAGCACATCACTGGTCCCTGCGCTTGTATCGACCTGGCTCATACCCACACCTTTGTTGTTGATGACTGCTTGTTCATCAAGCCTAGTGGCTGGCGGCGGCCACGCAAATCGGGGTGCAGGAGAGAATCGCTTAAGCGCAATGGAAGGTTGGGGGTAGGGATTGCCCTACAAGGATGGCGCGTTTGGGCAAACGCAGCGGCAAGGGGCAAGCTGCAAGCGGCAAGAACAGGCAAAAGCGCTTGTCGCTAATGGATATGCCAACTCCGAACCTGTGGGAGCGAGCCTGCTCGCGAATGCGGTGGGTCATCAAACTGAATGGCTGCCTGTTACGCCGCTTTCGCGAGCAGGCTCGCTCCCACATGAGGGCGGTGATGGTCAGAGGAGTTTGTGCTCCATCGCGTATTTCACCAGTTCGGCCAGCGAGGTGATGTTGAGCTTCTGCATCAGCCGCGCCTTGTGGGTGCTGATGGTCTTGCTGCTCAAGGCCAGTTGCTGGGCGATGTCGTTGACGTTGGCGCCCTGAGCGAGGCGTTCGAACACCGAGAATTCGCGTTCTGACAACAGCGAATGCAGCGGCCGGGTATCGGTCAGGCCGACTTCGAAGACCATGCGGTCGGCCAGTTCCGGGTCAATGTAACGCCCGCCCGCCGCGACTTTGCGAATCGCCGTGAGCAGCAGCGCCGGATCGCTGTCCTTGGTCGCATACCCGGCCGCGCCGACCTTCAAGGCGCGCGCGGCCATTTGCGCTTCGTCGTGCATCGACAGCACCAGAATCGCCGGCGGATTGTTCAGCGCACGGATGCGCGGGATCGCTTCCAGGCCGTTGACGCCGGGCATGGAGATGTCCAGCAGCACCACCTCGCACGGCACGCTGCGCAGGGTTTCGAGCAGTTGCTCACCATTGCTCGCCTCCCCCACGACTTGCAGATCCTTGGCCAGGCCGATCAATTGCTTGATGCCCTCGCGGACGATGGTGTGGTCTTCGGCTACCAGTACACGGATCACTTGGATTTCCTCGATATTTGCATGAAGCGAAAAGATCGCAGCCTTCGGCAGCTCCTACAGGGGTATGCGATCAGTGTAGGAGCTGCCGAAGGCTGCGATCTTTTAGCGATCCACAGGCACCCACACCTTAAGACTGGTGCCCTCCCCCGGCTCACTCACCAGTTCCAGTCGCCCGCCCATGATCAGCACCCGCTCACGCATGCCAACCAGACCAAACGACGTCGGCCGACCTTCAGCGGCGACAAATCCTACGCCATCATCGCTGACGGTCAGACACAATTCATCGCCCGCAAGCTCCAGCGTCAGCTCCACCGTGTGCGCCTGAGCATGGCGCATCACGTTGGTCAGCGCCTCCTGCAAAATCCGGAACAGCCCCACCGCCTTGGCATCGCTGAGTGCCGGCAGGTTGTCCGGCACCTGCACCAGACACGGTATCTGTGTGCGCGCCTCGAAACGCCGTGCCTGCCACTCGATGGCCGAGGCAATCCCGGCATCAAGGATCGGCGGGCGCAACGCCGTTGCCACATCACGCACCAGCTGAAACAACTGCGCGATCAGGCGTTTCATGCTGTTGAGCCGCTCGTTGAGTCCCGGATCGAGTTGCGCATAGGCCAATTCGCACATCGATGTCTCCAGTTTGAGCACGGTGAGCATCTGTCCCAACTCATCATGAACTTCCCGGGCGATGCGCGCCTTCTCTTCTTCGCGCACGCTTTCCAGGTGCGCCGACAGTTCGCGCAGCTGCTCGCGCGAGGCCGCCAGTTCCAGCTCGATGCGTTTGCTTTCGCTGATGTCCCAGACGATGCCGTCCCACACATAGGCGCCGTCCTCCAGCTGGCGGGTGATCGCCTTGATCTCGGCCCAGCGCTGCTCACCCTGGCGCGTGACGATGCGGCCCTGCCACGACCAGTCGCTGTCGGTATCCAGCGCCTGATCCTGGGTGCGGTGATAACTGGCCTTGTCGTCGGGGTGCACCAGACTGCGCAGGCCCATGTCGCGATGAGCGATGGCTGCCGGCGCATAACCGACCAGACTTTCGCTGCCTTCGCTGATGTAGGCAAAGTCGATCTGCCCGGTGACCGGTGCCCGCTCCAGCCTGAACACCAGACCCGGGACGTTGGCGGCGATGCCTTGCAGGCGCGCCTCGCTTTCCTGCAAAGCGGCGAGCGCGCGGCGGCGGTCGGTGACGTCGGTGAGGTAGACCACCAGATATTCACTGTCGCGAAAACGCAGAAAACTCAAAGACACGTCGGCCGGCAACACGCTGCCATCGGCGCGCAGGCAGCTGGTTTCGAAGCTCAGCGGCCCTTCTTCACTGGTCCGCGCACGCTTCCACAGATTGAGCCAGCGATCCATGTGCAGGCCGGGCTCGAAATCGATCAGCGGCCGCTCGATCAGCCCGCCCGAGGGATAACCGAGCATGTTTTCCGCCGCGCGGTTGGCGTAACGCACATGGCTGTCCCAATTGACCCAGAGAATGCCGACGGTGCTTTGGTCGATGGAAAACTGTGTCAGCCGCAGCGCCTCTTCACTGGCCGCGCGCAACGCGATGTCTTCCCGGGCGCTGAGCAGGCGTTGTTCGAGGCTGTGCTGTTGGCGCCGCTGCCAGACCACGATCGCCGCGCAACTGAGCAGCATCACGGCGAACAACAGACTGAGGTTCTGCCAGAACCCCGGCGATTCGGTCAGCCGTGGATATTTCGGCTGCAGCCATTGGTTGTGCAGTTGTTCCAGATCCTTGGCCGGGATCGCGCGCAAGGCGCTCTGGACGATGCCGGCCAGTTCCGGCCAATCGCGCCGCGAGGCCACACGCAGCAGTTGCGGCAGGCCGATATCGCCGACCACCACCAGTTCGGCAAACTCCGGCTCCACCGACAAGCGACCCAACTGTGCTTCGTCGACCACCGCGTAGGAGGCTTGCTGACTCAACAGCAGTTGCAATGCCTGACGCTCCAGCGGCACGCCTTGCAGATTCAAGTGCGGATAGTTGCTGCGCAGATAATCGGCGGTGCTGCTCGGCATGCGCACGGCGACGCGGGTCTGGCTGTCGAGCTTTTCCAGATCGACCGCGCCGCTGCTTTTCTGGTCGCTGACCACCAGTTGCGCCACGCGCATGTACGGGTCGGAAAACTGCCAGAGGCGCAGCGCGCTCGGGGTCTGGCTGAGGCCCGGGGCGATGTCGATCTCGCCCTCGCGCAAAGCGTTTTCCAATGCCCCGAGATCCTGAAAGTTGCGCCAGCTCAGTTCCACGCCGAGGGTTTTGGCCAGCAGCTTCATCAACTCGACATTGGCCCCGGACAATCGCTGCAGGCGCCGATCGTAGGTCGCGTAGGGCGCCTGCAAGACCAGGCCGACGCGCAATTCAGTGTGCTGCGCCAGCCATTGCTGCTGTTCTGGCGACAATTGCGCGGCATGAGCCGGTGGCGCAGGCGCCGCCCAGCCCATCAAGGGAAACCAGAAACAGCCGATAACCCACAGGCAGCAAAATCGCTTCATTGAAGTCTCATACACTGACAAATTCTGACCAACCCATTAGGCTGGCGGGATACTTTCTGGCCTGGAATAACCAATGCCCTCTGTCTACCGCCTGGCACTGCCAGCATTGTGCCTGTCGCTGATCCTGCCTTGTGCGTTTTCCGTCGAAGCCGCCGACCCGGCGCCTGCCGCTACGGATAAACCCGCCGAAGAAAAACCGGCCGAGCGCCAGCCACTGCTTGAGCGTAGTCAGGAAGAGGCCGCCGCACTGCAACGTAAACTGCCGGCGCAAGAGCAGCAACAACTGCAGGCTGGCAGCGACACTTTCCTCGCCCTTTGGAAACCGGCCAACAGCGCCGAACCCAAAGGCGCGGTGATCATAGTTCCCGGTGCCGGCGAAACCGCTGACTGGCCGCAGGCAATAGGCCCGTTGCGACGCAAATTGCCGGACGTCGAGTGGAGCAGCCTGAGTATCACCCTGCCGGATCTGCAAGGCGACGCCCTTGCTCCGCGCGTGATCGAACCGGCCGCGGCGCCGAAAGCCCCCGAAACCGCAAGCAAAGACGCCACCACCGCACAACCGATCGAACAGGCCGCTGGCGGTGAAGCGGAAGTTGCCGAACAGGTGGTCGCCGAGACCAACGAAGAACAAGCCAAGGCCGATGCCGATCGCATCTTCGGGCGAATCGATGCAGCGATTGCCTACGCCGAACAGCAGAGCGCGCGCAGCATTGTAGTGCTCGGGCACGGCACCGGCGCCTACTGGGCGGCGCGTTTTCTCAGCGAGCGGCAGACGCCGCAGGTGGAAAAACTGGTGATGGTCGATGCGCAAGTCCCGACCAAAGCCCTGCCGCCACTCGCCGAACTGACGCCGACGCTGAAGCTGCCGACGGTGGATATTTTCTACATGGACAAAGCGCTGGATCGCAACGCAGCGCTGGAGCGCATGCAGGCGAGCAAGCGCCTGAAGACCTCGGCGTTCAGCCAGGTGGCGCTGAAGGTGTTGCCGGACAAAAAGGCCGAGCAGGAACAATTGTTTCGCCGGGTGCGGGGCTGGTTGAACCCTCAGGCTGTCGACTGACATTCGGACCGAGTCGCCCCTCTTCGCGAGCAGGCTCGCTCCCACATTGATTTATGCACAATTCAATGTGGGAGCGAGCCTGCTCGCGAAGGGGCAAGCACAAGCAACACCCATCTAACTTCTAGCGAAAATCCCGTCGCTCGCGAATCAACGTATAGGCGCTATGCAATTCCCGCGTCCGCTCGGTCGCCTCACGCACCTGTGCCGGGGTCGCGCCACTGCCGGCGATCTTGTCCGGGTGATGGCGACTGAGCAATCGCCGGTAAGCGCGCTTGATCTGTGCCGGCTCGCTGCTCGCTGACACACCAAGCAGCTTCATCGCCTCCTGATAGCTCACTGCGGCACTGACGATCGGCCGCTTGCCCGGCTCGTAATCGCTGGCCAATGCCTGCACCTGCTGCGCCGTCCAGCCTAGCCATTTGCCCCACTGCGCCAGCAATTCGCGCTCACTCACCCCAGCGCGACCGTCGGCCCAGACCATTCGCCAACAGGCGCGCAACACGCCTTCAGCCGCATGCGGTTGCGAACTCAAACGACGCAGATAGCCGCGCAGATTGTCGCTGCCGGACTTGCCGCGATTGAATGCAGCAATGGCCCGTCGAGTCGCCGGCTCGCTCATTTCCAGCGCGCGCATTTCGTTGCGCGCCTGCTGGATATGCCCGTCAGTGACGCGCCCGTCGCTCTTGGCCAGACGCCCGAGCAACACGAACAGCAATTCATCGTTGCGCAGCATCGGCCGGCCGCCGAGCTTTTCGCGTAAATGTCCCCAGCTCTGCAAGTGCAAGCGCCGATCCAGCGCCTGCCCCAACAACGCCCCAAGCATGGCCCCCGGAATGCTGGCAATCGCGTACCCCACTCCGGCTCCAATCAGAGTCCCTGGCCACAGCATCTCAGCGACTCGCTTCTATCAAGGCTTCAGCTTCGGCCAGACGCTCGTAGGTACCAACATCTACCCAATGCCCCTTCAACCGCTCGCCCGTCACTTCACCTTTGGCCATGGCGTTGCGTAGCAGCGGCGCGAGCTTGAACGCGCCATCGCTGCAACCATCGAACAACTGCGGATGCAGCACGGCGATGCCGCTGTAAGTCAGCGTCTGCGCATCAGGCTCGCCGTCCTGCACTTTGCCGTCGATGAGAGTGAAGTCGCCTTTCGGGTGATGCGGCGGATTGTCCGCCAGCACCAGATGCGCCAGGCCATTGATCGGCTGGTGCAGCACGCTGAAGTCGTAATCGGTCCAGATATCGCCGTTGACCACCAGAAACGCATCATCACCGAGCAACGGCAGTGCACGGAAAATCCCGCCACCGGTTTCCAGCGGTTCGCCTTCCGGCGAGTACCGAATACTCAGGCCGAAGCGCGAGCCGTCGCCCAGATGATCCTCGATCTGCTGACCGAGCCAGGCGTGGTTGATGACGATTTCGTTGAAGCCTGCGGCCGCGAGGGCGTGCAGGTGATACTCGATCAGCGGCACGCCAGCGGCACGCACCAGCGGTTTCGGCGTAGTCAGGGTCAGCGGGCGCATGCGCTCGCCTTTGCCTGCGGCCAGAATCATTGCCTTCATGCCGTCGCTCCAGCACGCAAGCTGCTGAACAGCGCTTGCAGTTCCGCCAGTTCAGGACGGCGGGCGATCACCGCTTCTATATAAGAGAAGAAACGCGGCACATCGGCCAGATAGCGTGGCTTGCCATCGCGGTGGCAGATGCGCGCAAAGATGCCGATGACTTTGAGGTGACGCTGCACGCCCATCAGGTCGCTGGCGCGCAGGAAGTCTTCAAAATCAGCTTGCACCGGAATGTCCAGTGCCGAGGCCTGCTGCCAGTAACTTTCCAGCCAGCCGCGTACACGTTCTTCCGGCCAGCTGAGGAAAGCATCCTTGAACAGGCAGGTCACGTCGTAGGTCACCGGGCCGTACACCGCGTCCTGGAAATCCAGCACGCCAGGGTTGGGCTCGCTGAGCATCAGGTTGCGCGGCATGTAGTCGCGGTGCACCAGCACTTTCGGCTGCGCCAGCGCGCTGTCGATCAGCAACTCGCTGATGTGCTGCCATTGTTGCTGCTGGGCCGCATCGAACTCGACGCCCAGCTCGCGCTTGACGTACCACTCGGGGAACAATTCCAGCTCGCGACGCAACAAGGCGACGTCGTAACTGGGCAACGGCGCAACCATCGGCAACTGTTGAAAAGCCAACAGCGCTTGCAGGGCATCGTGGAATAACGCGTCGGCATTTTCGCCATCGATGACGTCGAGATAGGTCTTGTTGCCCAGGTCATTGAGCAAAAGAAAACCGCGCTCGAGGTCTTCGGCGTAAATTTTCGGCACATTAATTCCGGATTTCGCCAGCAAAAAGGCGATATCCACGAACGGTTTGCAGTTTTCCTGAGGTGGCGGCGCGTCCATCACGACGAAGCTGCGACCATCGCCCTCCCAGCGGAAGTAGCGGCGGAAACTCGCGTCGCTGCTGGCCGCGGTCAACGTGGCCGGGGGCACGGTGCCCCAGCCCTGCTCCGCAAACAGCTTCGCCAACTGCTCATCGAGCCAAACTTTCAGGTGTTGCAAGCGTACATCTTGGTCAGGCATTGCAAGGGTCTCCGACGGCGCTAGCCGTCAAGCGGGTCATGCTTTATTATCCAGCATCTTTTTCAGACCATCGAGAGGCGTGCGGCCCACACCGCGGGCAGATGGCACGCAGGAAGCCCGGACTAATAAGATGGCATTGAAATCCCCCGCGTTTCGTAAAAAATTTCCGTTGTTGGTAACCGGCAGTCTGCTGGCTATGCAACCTCTGGCCAGTCAATTCGTTGTTGCCGCCGAGCAGTATGACTGCTCCGTCTCGGCTACGGGTGGCTGGGACTGTGCGCCCAAGTCGCCCGCCGCGGCATTGCCGCCGCGCCCAGTGCATGACGGCAGTGCCGTCAGCTCTGCTGGCGAGGCCCCGGCCGACAACGGTTCCGGCGCAGAGACCGGTGCAAAAACCGCACTGGTCACCGAGTCCAAGGGCCGCGGCCTGAAATCCCGTAGCGAAGACTACAGTCACCTCGACTGGGTTCCGCGCGAGAAGCTCACTGCCGCGCAATTGGCCGAGACCGGTCCTTACTGCTCTGGTTCCTATATCGAACCGATTCGTCCTGGCATGAATGACAAGACGAATAAAAGTGACGCGCCGACCTTCATCGGTGCCAAAGCGTCGCGTTATGAGCAGGACACACAAGTCGCCAGCCTCGCCGGTGACGTGGTCATGCGTCAGGGCAGCATGCAGGTCGAAGCCGACGAGGCCAACCTGTATCAGGCCGAGAGCCGTGGCGAACTGGCCGGCAACGTGCGCATCCGTGACAACGGCGCGCTGATCGTCGGCGACCACGCCGATGTGCAACTCGACACCGGCGAAGCCAAGGTCGACAACGCCGAATACGTGATGCACAAATCGCGCATCCGCGGTAACGCGCTGTATGCCAAGCGCGCCGAAAACGCGATCATCCGCCTGAAGGACGGCACGTACACCACGTGCGAACCTAACAGCAACGCGTGGCAGCTCAAGGGCAACAACATCACCCTGAACCCGGCCACCGGCTTCGGTACCGCGACCAACGTGACGTTGCGCGTCAAAGACATCCCGATTCTGTACACCCCGTACATCTACTTCCCGATCGACGACCGTCGCCAGTCAGGCTTCCTGCCGCCGACCATCGGTTCGGGCAGCGACACCGGCTTCATGCTGGTCACCCCTTACTACTTCAACCTTGCGCCGAACTATGACGCCACGTTGTACCCGCGCTACATGAGCAAGCGCGGCATGCTGGTCGAGGGTGAGTTCCGTTACCTGACCAAGTCGAGTGAAGGTCAGTTCGGTGCTTCGTACCTCAACGACGAGGACGATGATCGCAAGCGTCAGTCCGACTACAACGAGACTCGCTACATGTACAACTGGCAGCACAAGGGCGGTCTCGACTCCCGCGTGCTGACCCAGGTTGACTACACCAAGATCAGCGATCCGTATTACTTCCAGGACCTGCAAACTGACCAGATCGGCGTCAAGAGCGACGATTTCGTCAACCAGCAGGGCTCGGTCACTTATCGTGGCGACAGCTACACCGCACGCCTCAACGCTCAGCAGTATCAACTGGCGACCGTTTCGAACATCACACCGTATGGCCGTCTGCCGCAGATCACCTTCAATGGTCAGCTGCCGTATCACCCGGAAGGCCTCGATTTCGATTATCAGACCGAGCTGGTGCGTTTCGACCGCGATCTGAGAAGCGGCACCTTTGTGCAGGAAGACGGTATTACCACCGAGCCGCGTCTGGACAACAACATCACCGGCCTGGCTCGTGCCAATGGCGATCGCTTGAATCTGAAGCCGGGCGTCAGCCTGCCGATGAGCTGGACATATGGTTTCCTGAAGCCATCGCTGAAATATCAGTACACCCAATATCAGCTTGATCTGGACAACACCGGCAAAGCGCAGATCGATGCGCTGTCGCCAGCAAACCAGAAGCTCTATGGCAAGTTCGACAGCAACCAGAATCGTGGCGTACCGATCGCCAGCATTGATAGTGGCCTCTACTTCGACCGAAATACTTCGTACTTCGGCAAGAACTATCGCCAGACTCTGGAACCACGCCTGTTCTACCTGTACGTCCCTGAGGTCGATCAGGAAGATATTCCGGTGTTCGATACCAGCGAAACGACGTTCAGCTACTCCTCGCTGTTCCGTGACAACCGCTTTACCGGTGCCGACCGTGTCGGTGACGAGAACAAGCTGTCACTGGGTGTGACCAGCCGCTGGATCGAAGACAACGGTTTCGAGCGTCAGAAAATCAGCGTAGGCCAGGCTTATTACTTCAAGAATCGCGAAGTGCAGTTGCCTGGCATCGATGCGAAAACCCGTGAAGATTCCAAATCCAGTGTCTCGCCATACGCGCTTGAATACGAATACCGCTGGAACCGCGACTGGCGCGCCACAGCCGACTACAACTGGGACCCGGACAGCCGCAGCCCGCGCTCCGGCAGTGCGATGTTCCACTACCAGCCAGCCGACAACCCGAACAAGGTCATCAATGCCGGCTATCGCTATCGCAACGATCAGGTTCGTTATGACCAGAACACCGGTCAGTGGTCGGTGGGCGGTGGTGACTACGGCGTTCCCGGACAACCTGGCTACGTGAAGGACTACTACAAGATCCAGCAGCATGACTTCTCGGTCATCTGGCCTATCGTTCCGCAGTGGAACGCCATCAGCCGCTGGCAGTACGACTACAACCGCAATCGCACGCTGGAAGCTTTCGGTGGTTTCGAATACGACAACTGCTGCTGGAAACTGCGCCTGATCAACCGTTACTGGGTCTCCTATGACGAGTTCAGTCAGGAAGCTCCGGAAAACGAGAAAGGCGACCACGGCATTTTCCTCCAAATTGTTCTGAAGGGACTCGGCGGCCTGACTGGCGCCAAGGTAGAGAGCTTCCTCGACAAAGGCATTCAAGGTTATCGTGAACGTGAAGACCAAGCTTTCTGATTGTCTGCGCCCGGTGCTGCTGGGCGCGTTGTTCCTGGGTACGGCGGCCAACGCCGCCGTACAGTCCATCGATAAAGTAGTGGCGATCGTCGATAACGACGTCGTCATGCAGAGCCAACTGGACCAGCGCGTTCACGAAGTTCAGCAGACCATCGCCAAGCGCGGTGGCGGTCTGCCGCCTCCGGGCGTGCTCGATCAGCAAGTGCTCGAGCGTTTGATCGTCGAAAACCTGCAACTGCAGATCGGCGAACGCTCGGGCATCCGCATTACTGACGAAGAGCTGAACCAGGCTGTCGGCACCATCGCCCAACGCAACAACATGACTGTTGATCAGTTCCGTGCTGCGCTGGCTCGCGATGGCCTGAACTATGACGACGCCCGTGATCAGATCAAGCGCGAGATGATCATCAGCCGGGTGCGTCAGCGTCGCGTGGCAGAACGCATTCAGGTGTCCGAGCAGGAGGTGAAGAACTTCCTCGCCTCTGACCTCGGCAAGATGCAACTGTCCGAAGAACTGCACCTGGCCAACATCCTGATCCCGACTCCGGAAAGCGCCAACTCTGAAGCGATTCAGAGCGCTTATCGTCAGGCCATGGATGTTTACCAGCAGCTCAAGCAAGGCGCTGACTTCGGTCAGATGGCCGTGGCCAAATCCGGCAGCGACAACGCCCTGGAAGGCGGCGACATGGGCTGGCGTAAAGCCGCGCAGCTGCCGCCGCCGTTCGATCGCGAATTGAGCAGCATGGCCGTCGGCGACATCACTCAGCCTGCGCGTACGCCGGGCGGCTTCATCATTCTGAAGCTGCTGGGCAAACGCGGCGGCGAAGCGCAGATGCGCGACGAAGTGCATGTGCGTCACATCCTGGTCAAGCCAAGCCCGATCCGCGACGAAGCCAAGACCAAGGCACTGGTGCAATCGTTGTATGACCGCATCACCGCCGGCGAAGACTTTGCCGAACTGGCGAAAAACTATTCGGAAGATCCGGGTTCCGCCCTTAACGGCGGCGACCTGAACTGGATCGACCCGAACGTGCTGGTCCCGGAATTCCGCGAAGTGATGGCTTCGACCCCACAAGGTCAACTGTCCAAGCCATTCCAGACCCAATACGGCTGGCACGTGCTGGAAGTCCTTGGCCGTCGCGCCACTGACGGCACCGAACAGGCCCGTGAGCAGCAAGCCATGACCGTACTGCGTAACCGCAAATACGACGAGGAGCTGCAAACCTGGCTGCGTCAGATCCGTGACGAAGCGTACGTAGAGATCAAACTCCCTGGTGCAGACCAGGCAGCGCAGTGAAACCCAAGCGTTTCGCGCTGACACCCGGCGAACCAGCCGGCATCGGTCCCGACCTGTGCCTGCTGCTCGCCTCGCAAGCCCAGCCACATCCCCTGATTGCCATCACCAGCCGCGACCTGCTCCTTGAACGGGCCGCGCAACTGGGGCTGGCCGTCAACCTGCTGGATGTCGCGCCGGGTCAGTGGCCAGATGTTCCAGCACCGGCCAATAGTCTGTACGTCTGGGACACGCCGCTCAGCGCACCGGTAGTCGCCGGGCAACTGGACAGGGCCAACGCGGCGTTCGTCCTCGAAACCTTGACCCGCGCCGGCAACGGCTGCCTGAACGGCGACTTCGCCGGGATGATCACCGCGCCGGTGCACAAAGGTGTGATCAACGAATCGGGTATCGCGTTCTCCGGACACACAGAATTTCTCGCTGACCTGACGCACACCGCGCAGGTAGTGATGATGCTGGCCACTCGCGGTTTGCGCGTGGCGCTGGTCACCACGCATCTGCCTCTGCGCGAGATTGCCGACGCGATCACTCCAGAGCGACTGGAGCGCGTCACTCGGATCCTGCACGCCGACCTGCAAGACAAATTCGGCATCGCCCGGCCACGCATCCTGGTCTGCGGTCTTAATCCGCACGCCGGTGAAGGCGGCCACCTGGGCCATGAAGAAATCGACATCATCGAACCGACATTAGAGCGCCTGCGCGGCGAGGGCATGGACCTTCGTGGCCCGCTGCCTGCCGACACTCTGTTTACCCCCAAATATCTGGAGCACTGCGACGCAGTGCTGGCGATGTACCACGACCAGGGCTTGCCCGTGCTCAAGTACAAAGGCTTCGGCGCTGCCGTCAACGTGACGCTGGGCCTGCCGATCATCCGCACCTCGGTCGACCATGGCACCGCCCTGGATCTGGCCGGCAGCGGCAGGATCGACACCGGCAGCCTGCAAGTCGCCCTGGAAACCGCCTACCAGATGGCCGAGACCCGTTTATGAACGAGCAATACCAACACAAGGCGCGCAAACGCTTTGGTCAGAACTTCCTCCACGATGCCGGCGTTATCGACCGCATTCTGCGCTCCATCCACGCCAAGGCTGACGACCGCCTGCTGGAAATCGGCCCCGGTCAGGGTGCGCTGACCCAAGGTTTGCTGGGCTCCGGCGCGCAACTCGACGTGGTGGAACTGGACAAGGATCTGATCCCGATCCTCAATCAGCAGTTTGCGGGCATGAGCAATTTCAACCTGCATCAGGGCGATGCGCTGAAGTTCGACTTCAATACGCTGAACGCCGCACCGAACAGCCTGCGGGTGGTTGGCAACCTGCCGTACAACATCTCCACGCCGCTGATTTTTCACCTGCTGAACAACGCCGGCATCATTCGTGACATGCACTTCATGTTGCAGAAAGAAGTGGTCGAGCGTCTGGCCGCAGGCCCGGGTGGCGGTGACTGGGGTCGCTTGTCGATCATGGTTCAGTACCATTGCCGCGTGGAACATCTGTTCAACGTTGGCCCGGGCGCTTTCAATCCGCCGCCGAAAGTCGATTCGGCGATCGTTCGTCTCGTGCCCCACGCGGTACTGCCGCACCCGGCCAAGGATCACAAGCTGCTGGAGCGCGTTGTGCGCGAAGCCTTCAACCAGCGCCGCAAAACCCTGCGCAATACCCTCAAGCAATTGCTCAGCAACGCCGAGATCGAAGCCGCTGGCGTCGATGGCAGCCTGCGTCCCGAGCAGCTGGATCTGGCCGCATTCGTGCGCCTGGCCGACCAGCTCGCGATACAGGTCCCGGCAACTCCCGCCGCAGACTGACCCGCGATGAACGCTATCGGGCAGCACACCACTCTGGTTTACTGCCCGATACTTGCCTAGACTGATTCCCCATCAGCTACGCCCCGCGTTCCGCTTCGTTAAGGCCTTCTTGCATGTCCGATTCCCGTTATCAGGTCGATGTCAGCGTCGTCACTCACTATCTGGCAGACCAATCGCAACCCGAACACGACCGTTTCGCCTTCGCCTACACCATCACCGTGCAGAACAACGGCGAGATTGCGGCCAAGCTTCTGTCCCGGCACTGGGTGATTACCGATGGTGACGGCCATGTCGAACAAGTGCGCGGTGAAGGCGTCGTCGGCCAGCAACCGTTGATCGATGCAGGCAAGAGCCACACGTATACCAGCGGCACGGTGATGACCACAAAGGTCGGCACCATGCAGGGCACTTATCAAATGCTCGCCGATGACGGCAAACATTTCGATGCCGTCATCAAACCGTTTCGCCTCGCCGTACCCGGAGCCCTGCACTGATGACGACTTACGCCGTCGGTGACCTGCAAGGCTGTCTCGAACCGCTCAAGTGCCTGCTCAAGCAAGTCGCTTTCGACCCGGCGCTTGACCGGTTGTGGCTGGTCGGCGATCTGGTCAACCGTGGTCCGCAGTCGCTGGAAACCCTGCGCTTTCTCCATGGCATGCGTGAGTCGCTGGTCTGCGTGCTCGGCAATCACGACCTGCACCTGCTGGCCGCCGCGAAGAAAATCGAGCGTTTGAAGAAAAGTGACACCTTGCGCGAAATCATCGAGGCTCCCGACGGCCCGCAATTGATGGAATGGCTGCGCCAGCAGAAGCTGATGCATTACGACGAAACACGCGATGTTGCGATGGTCCATGCCGGCATCCCGCCGCAATGGTCGCTGCGCCGTGCGTTGAAGTGCGCCGCCGAAGTCGAGACCGCCCTGCGCGACGACAACGTATTCCCCGCCTACCTTGACGGTATGTACGGCAACGAGCCGGCAAAATGGGACAACGATCTCAAAGGCATTGATCGTCTGCGGGTAATCACCAATTACTTCACGCGCATGCGCTTTTGCACCGCCGAGGGCAAGCTCGACCTCAAAAGCAAGGAAGGCCTCGACAGCGCCCCGCCCGGCTACAAGCCGTGGTTCCAGCACAAGGAGCGCAAGACCAAAGGCCTGCGCATCATCTTCGGTCACTGGGCTGCGCTCGAGGGCAATATCCACGAGCCGGGCATTTCCGCGCTGGACACCGGATGCGTATGGGGCGGCAGCCTGACGCTGATGAACGTCGACAGCGGCGAACGCCTGTCATGCAAATGCGACGAGCACGGCGGGCTTGCACACACGGTCGCGCCACTTATCCCCGAATCTTCGCCAGTCGACGCGCCGCGTTAGACTGCACTTTCAGTTGAGCTACAGGAACCCGCCATGAGCGAATTCAAACGAATCCCCCCGGAACAGGCGCAGGCCCTGCGTGAACAAGGCGCCGTTGTGGTTGACGTACGCGATCCAGCGACCTTTGCCGCGCTGCACATTAGCGGCTCCAAACATCTCGATAACCATTCGCTGCACGCTTTCATTCAGGGCGCCGACCTTGATGCACCGACCGTCGTGGTCTGCTACCACGGCAATTCCAGCCAGGGCGCAGCCGCCTATCTGGTCAGCCAAGGCTTCTCTGACGTCTACAGCATGGATGGCGGTTTCGAGCTGTGGCGTACGACTTATCCGTCGGAAACCGCGCAAGGCACCGCCGAATAATTTTTTTGCGCAGCGCAGGCCCCGGCTGCCGTGGGCCTGCGCGCGGCAGACGAACGGTCTGCCACAACTAATTACGTATCTCGCCTTTACCTCTCGAATTCCCAACTATCCTTAAGCGCAGGCCATCCAAATCAGGGGAGAGCCGGTACACCGGCGCGCGGGTCATCGGGAGTAGCTTTCGCGGTTTGTCGACCGTGGGAGAATTCTGGGGGGTAAACAGCAGCTGCCATAGCGACTGCTGCCAGCATCGACTGAGTGATCCGGCGTCGGCTCCACGTATCGAGCGAGGTGACGTCATGAGTATCTTTAGCCACTTCCAACAACGCTTCGAATCCACACGCCAGGAAGAACTCTCTCTGCAGGAGTACCTGGAGCTGTGCAAAAACGATCGCAGCGCCTACGTTTCCGCCGCCGAGCGTCTATTGATGGCGATCGGCGAACCGGAACTGCTCGACACTTCGACCAATTCGAGGCTGTCGCGCATCTTCTCCAACAAGGTGATCCGCCGCTATCCGGCTTTTGAAGACTTCCACGGGATGGAAGAATGCATCGACCAGATCGTCTCGTATTTCCGCCACGCCGCCCAAGGCCTGGAAGAGAAGAAACAGATTCTTTATCTGCTCGGCCCCGTTGGCGGCGGTAAATCGTCCCTGGCCGAGAAGCTGAAACAGCTGATGGAAAAAGTGCCTTTCTACGCCATCAAGGGCTCGCCGGTCTTCGAATCACCTCTGGGTCTGTTCAACGCCACTGAAGATGGCGCGATCCTTGAGGAAGATTTCGGCATTCCACGACGCTACCTGAACACCATCATGTCGCCCTGGGCGACCAAACGCCTGGCCGAATTCGGCGGCGACATCAGTCAGTTCCGCGTGGTCAAGCTGTACCCCTCGATCCTCAATCAGATTGCGGTGGCCAAGACCGAACCCGGTGACGAGAACAACCAGGACATCTCGGCGCTGGTTGGCAAGGTCGATATCCGCAAACTCGAAGAATTCCCGCAGAACGACGCTGACGCCTACAGCTACTCCGGTGCGCTGTGCCGGGCCAACCAGGGCCTGATGGAATTCGTCGAAATGTTCAAGGCGCCGATCAAGGTGCTGCACCCATTACTGACCGCTACTCAAGAAGGTAACTACAACAGTACCGAAGGCCTCGGCGCGATTCCGTTCACCGGGATTTTGCTGGCTCACTCCAACGAGTCGGAGTGGCACACCTTCCGCAACAACAAGAACAACGAGGCGTTCATCGACCGGATCTACATCGTCAAAGTGCCGTACTGCCTGCGCGTCAGCGATGAAGTGAAGATCTACGACAAACTCCTGTTCAACAGTTCCTTGTCCAAGGCGCACTGCGCACCGGACACCTTGAAAATGCTTGCGCAATTCACCGTGCTGTCGCGCCTCAAGGAGCCGGAAAACTCCAACATCTATTCGAAGATGCGCGTCTACGACGGTGAAAACCTCAAGGACACTGATCCGAAGGCCAAGTCGATTCAGGAGTACCGCGATTCGGCCGGTGTCGACGAAGGCATGAACGGCCTGTCGACCCGCTTCGCCTTCAAGATCCTCTCCAAGGTGTTCAACTTCGACCCGCATGAAATCGCTGCCAACCCGGTGCACCTGCTCTATGTGCTTGAACAACAGATCGAACAGGAACAGTTCCAGGCCGAAACCCGCGAACGTTACCTGCGCTATCTGAAGGAATACTTGGCGCCGCGCTACATCGAGTTCATCGGCAAGGAAATCCAGACCGCTTATCTGGAGTCCTACAGCGAATACGGTCAGAACATTTTCGATCGCTACGTGCTGTATGCGGATTTCTGGATTCAGGATCAGGAGTATCGCGACCCGGAAACCGGCGAGATCCTCAACCGCGTGGCCCTGAACGAAGAACTGGAAAAAATCGAAAAGCCGGCCGGGATCAGCAATCCGAAGGATTTCCGCAACGAAATCGTCAACTTCGTCCTGCGCGCCCGGGCCAACAACAACGGCAAGAACCCGACGTGGCTCAGCTACGAAAAACTGCGGGTGGTCATCGAGAAGAAAATGTTCTCCAACACCGAAGACCTGCTACCCGTCATCAGCTTCAACGCCAAGGCCAGCAAGGAGGATCAGCAGAAACACAACGACTTCGTTACGCGAATGGTTGAACGTGGCTACACCGATAAACAGGTACGCCTGCTGTCCGAATGGTACCTGCGGGTCCGCAAGTCGCAGTGAGGCAGCTGCAAGCTATAAGCCACAAGCTGCAAGAACAAAGCGCGTGAACCCGAAAACACGGGCATTCGCTTTTACTTGCAGCTTGCAGCTCAAAACTTGAAGCTCCCCGGAGGGGCCTTATGAGCTATGTGATCGACCGACGCCTCAATGGCAAGAACAAGAGCACGGTGAACCGCCAGCGTTTTCTGCGGCGCTACCGTGACCACATCAAGAAGGCTGTCGAAGAGGCAGTCAGTCGCCGCTCCATTACCGATATGGAGCACGGTGAACAGATCAGTATTCCCGGTCGCGACATCGACGAACCGGTGCTTCATCACGGACGCGGCGGCAAACAGACTGTGGTGCATCCCGGTAACAAAGAGTTCACGGCCGGTGAACATATCGCTCGTCCACCGGGAGGCGGCGGTGGACGCGGTCCGGGCAAGGCGGGTAATTCCGGCGAAGGCATGGACGAGTTCGTCTTCCAGATCACTCAGGAAGAGTTCCTCGAATTCATGTTCGAAGACCTGGAACTGCCGAACCTGGTCAAACGCAACCTGACCGGCACCGACACGTTCAAAACCGTACGCGCCGGGATCAGCAACGAAGGTAACCCTTCACGCATCAATATCATCCGTACCCTGCGCTCAGCACATGCACGTCGTATTGCCCTGTCCGGCAGCAGCCGGGCAAAGCTTCGTGAAGCCAAGGAAGAGCTGGCAAGGCTCAAGCGCGAAGAACCGGACAACTTCGGCGATATTCAGGAACTCGAAGCTGAAATCGAGAAACTCAGCGCGCGCATTCATCGCGTGCCGTTCCTCGATACCTTCGACTTGAAATACAACCTGTTGGTCAAGCAACCCAATCCTAGTTCCAAAGCAGTGATGTTTTGCCTGATGGACGTTTCCGGTTCGATGACGCAGGCGACCAAGGACATCGCCAAGCGCTTCTTCATCCTGCTGTACCTTTTCCTCAAGCGTAACTACGACAAGATCGACGTGGTGTTCATCCGTCACCACACCAGCGCCCGGGAAGTGGACGAAGAGGAGTTTTTCTATTCTCGTGAGACCGGCGGCACCATTGTTTCCAGCGCCCTGAAGCTGATGCAGGAAATCATGGCCGAGCGGTATCCGAGCAACGAGTGGAACATTTATGCCGCTCAAGCCTCCGACGGCGACAACTGGAACGACGATTCGCCGATCTGCCGTGACATCCTCATCAACCAGATCATGCCGTTTGTGCAGTACTACACTTACGTGGAGATCACCCCGCGCGAACATCAGGCCCTGTGGTACGAATACGAACGCATCGCCGAAGCCTTCTCTGACACGTTTGCCCAGCAGCAACTGGTCTCGGCCGGAGATATCTATCCGGTCTTCCGTGAACTCTTCCAGCGCAGGTTAGTGACATGACCGCCAAAGAGCAGAAACGCCAACCGATTTCCACCGGCTCCGAATGGACATTCGAGCTGATCCAGACCTACGACCGCGAAATCGCCCGGATCGCGGCCCGTTATGCACTGGACACCTATCCCAACCAGATCGAAGTGATCACCGCCGAGCAGATGATGGACGCCTATGCCTCGGTGGGCATGCCGCTGGGCTATCACCACTGGTCCTACGGCAAACACTTCCTCAGCACAGAGAAATCCTACAGTCGCGGGCAGATGGGCCTGGCCTACGAGATCGTAATCAACTCCGACCCGTGCATCGCCTATCTGATGGAAGAAAACACCATCTGCATGCAGGCGCTGGTGGTGGCCCATGCCTGCTATGGCCACAACAGCTTCTTCAAGGGCAACTACCTGTTCCGCACCTGGACCGATGCCAGTTCGATCATTGATTACCTGGTGTTCGCCAAGCAGTACATCATGCAGTGCGAGGAACGCCACGGCATCGACGCCGTGGAAGATCTGCTCGATTCCTGCCATGCCTTGATGAATTACGGCGTCGACCGCTACAAGCGTCCGTATCCGATCTCCGCCGAAGAAGAGCGCCGGCGGCAAAAGGACCGTGAAGAGCACATGCAGAAGCAGATCAATGATCTGTGGCGCACCATTCCCAAAGGCGCGGACAAATACAGCGACAAGGACAACGCCCGCTTCCCGGCCGAACCGCAGGAAAACATCCTCTATTTCATCGAGAAACACGCGCCACTGCTGGAACCCTGGCAACGCGAAATCGTGCGCATCGTGCGCAAGATCGCCCAGTATTTCTATCCACAGCGCCAGACTCAGGTCATGAACGAAGGCTGGGCGACGTTCTGGCATTACACGCTGATGAATGATTTGTACGACGAAGGCCTGGTCACCGACGGCTTCATGATGGAATTCCTCACCTCGCACACCAGCGTGGTATTCCAACCGGGTTTCGACAGTCCGTACTACAGCGGCATCAACCCGTATGCGTTGGGTTTCGCCATGTACCGCGACATTCGGCGCATGTGCGAAGAGCCTACCGAAGAGGATCGCCGCTGGTTCCCGGACATCGCCGGTTCCGACTGGCTGTCGACCATCAAGTTCGCCATGAGCAGTTTCAAGGATGAGAGCTTCATCCTGCAGTACCTGTCGCCGAAGGTGATCCGCGATCTGAAGCTGTTCAGCATTCTCGATGATGACCAGAAAGACGATCTGCTGGTGCCGGCCATCCATGACGAGGGCGGCTACCGCATCATCCGGGAAACCCTGGCAGCGCAGTACAACCTCGGCAATCGTGAGCCGAACGTGCAGATCTACAGCATCGACCGGCGCGGCGATCGCTCGCTGACCCTGCGTCATCAGCAACACGACCGCAAACCACTGGGCGACTCAACCGAAGAAGTGCTCAAGCACCTGCACCGGCTCTGGGGCTTCGACATTCATCTGGAAACCCTGCAAGGCGACCAGATCATGAAAACCCATCACGTGCCGCCACGCAGTGAACACAGCGAGGGCGATTACGGCCGGCTCGATCTGGCCGTGATTCATCTTTGATCCGGTTCTGGCCTCCGAAAGTCTGACGCAAGGGTTATCCTGTCGGACTGACGGAGGTTTTTTATGCAGGTTTACAAGGTTGGCGGCGCGGTACGTGATCGCCTGTTAGGGTTGCCGGTCACTGATGTCGACCGGGTCGTGGTCGGTGCAACCACTGAAGAAATGCTCGCTCAGGGATTCCGCCCGGTCGGCGCGGATTTCCCGGTGTTTCTGCACCCAAAAACCGGCGAGGAATACGCCCTCGCCCGCACCGAGCGCAAAAGCGGTCGCGGTTACGGAGGTTTCACCTTCTACGCAAGTCCCGAAGTCACGCTTGAAGAAGACCTTATTCGACGCGACCTGACGATCAATGCCATGGCCGAGGACGATCAGCTCAACTTGACCGATCCATATCATGGTCAACGCGACCTCGAAGCACGAATCCTTCGCCATGTTTCCCCGGCATTCGCCGAAGATCCGCTCCGTGTCCTGCGCGTTGCCCGCTTTGCTGCACGCTACGCAGGGTTGGGCTTTACGGTCGCCGCTGAAACCATGGACTTGATGCGCCAGCTCAGTGAGTCCGGCGAACTGCAGGCGCTGACTGCCGAACGCAGTTGGAAGGAGATTTCTCGAGCATTGATGGAAGACCACCCGCAGGTGTTCATCCAGGTCTTGCGCGACTGTGGCGCACTCAAGGAGCTAATGCCGGAAGTCGACGCCTTGTTCGGCGTACCGCAGCCGGAGACCCATCACCCGGAAATCGACACGGGCCTGCACACCTTGAGCGTGCTGGAGCAATCAGCGCTGCTCAAGCAACCACTGACGGTGCGCTGGGCCTGCCTGCTGCATGACTTGGGCAAAGGCCTGACGCTGGAAGAAGAATGGCCCAGGCATATCGCCCATGAGCACACCGGGCTGAAGCTGATCAAAGCGGTCAACGAGCGCTTCAAAGTCCCCAAAGACTGTCAGGAACTGGCGCTGCTGGTCGGCCAGTACCACACCCATGGGCACCGGGCGCTGGAGCTGAAAGCCTCGACGCTGCTGGAGTTGCTGCAGAGTTTCGATATCTATCGCCGGCCGCAGCGCTTCGAGGAGTTTATCGCCGCGTGCGAGATGGACGCTCGGGGCCGCAAAGGCCTGGAGCAGCGCAGTTATCCACAGGCGGATTACTTGCGCGGAGCGGCGAAAGCCGCGCGGGAAGTGGCGGTGCAGCCGTTGCTGGAGCAGGGATTCAAGGGGCCTGAACTGGGCGAAGCGCTGAAGCGGGAACGACTGAAGGCGTTGAAAACCTACAAAGAGGCGGCGACAGCCTGATAAAAATTTCGCGAGCAGGCTCGCTCCCACAGGACACCGCGATCCAATGTGGGAGCGAGCCTGCTCGCGAAAGCGAATTTGATATCACCGCAAATCCGAAGGCGTGAGCTGCTCCCCCCGCCATTCGAACGCAACCGGCGCCAACACCTGATCAATTTGCGCCTCAGCCCACAACGTCGCAAAGCTTTGGCCCACCCCCGGATGCACTCGCTCCGGCGCAATCAACGACAACGGCCACAGCACAAATGCGTTTTTCAGGATTTCCGCACGCGGCAGTACCAATCCGTCGAAATTACCCACCAGATCGCCATACAGCAGCACGTCGATATCCAGCGGCAAGCCCTTGCGATCCGGGGCATAGCGACCGTTATCCGCCTCAATGAATTTCAAGCGGCGATCAAGCTCCATCAACGGCAGTTCGGTGTAGGCCGAGACCACGAAATTGAAGAACGGTCCGCTCTTGATGCCAACCGGCTGGCTCTCGAACACCGCCGAACATCGGATATCCACCAGGAACGTGGCCAGCGCATCGAGACCGGCGCGCAAATGGGTTTCGCGCTCGATATTGCTACCGAGCCCGAGGTAGACCTGAGTCAGCGACATCCGCGCTCGATCTCCACACCCACACCACCCTTGGCGGCCGGAACGGCGCCCGGCTTGGTCAGTTTCAGTCGCACCCAGGTGATGTTGAATTCGGTCATGAGCACTTCAACCAGACGCTCGGCAAAGGTTTCGACCAACTGGAAATGCGCCTGCTCGGCGAAGGTCTGAATGCGCGTGGAAACACTGGCGTAATCGAGCGCCAGGGTCAGGTCGTCACCGGCGGCGGCCGGGCGATTGTCCCAAGCGAAGCTCAGATCAAGCCGCAGACACTGACGGATGCCGCGCTCCCAGTCGTAGGCACCGATCACGGTGTCGACTTCCAGGCCCTCGATAAACACTCTGTCCAAGCACTTCTCTCCGCTGCACGACAAGGGCGCGATGCGCCGTTAGAATCAGGGCGTCCTCGCCCGGAATAGTTAGCATGTTTTGGTTACTGGCGATTCTCGCCTACCTGCTCGGCTCGCTGTCCTTCGCCATTTTGCTCAGCCGCCTGACCGGAAATCCGGATCCGCGAATGAGTGGCTCGGGTAATGCCGGCGCCACCAACATGCTGCGCCTGGCCGGTCGCAAACTGGCGATCCTGACCCTGCTCGGTGATCTGTGCAAAGGCCTGCTGCCGGTGCTGATCGCCTCGGGCGCGGGCCTCTCACTGCAGGATCAGGCCTGGATTGGCGTGTGCGCCGTGATCGGTCACCTGTTCCCTTTGTACTTTCGCTTTCGCGGCGGCAAAGGCGTTGCCACTGCCGCCGGCATGCTGCTCGGCCTGTATCCACCCGCCGCACTGCTGGCCGTATGTGCCTGGCTACTGACGTTCTACCTGACCCGCACCAGCTCGCTGGCGGCGCTGATTGCCACGCCACTGACCCTACCGTTGCTGGCCTGGCAAGAGCCGGAAGCCTTGCTGCCAATGAGCGCGCTGACCTTGCTGATTGTCTGGCGCCATCGCGGCAATCTACGCGACCTGTTTGCCGGGCGCGAACGGCATTTCTGACTGCCGTTCATGAGCGTCGCTCATTACAGCGCCGACAACTGTTCCATTGGCCAGCGGGCCTGCACGGTGATTGCCAGACTTTCCTGCTGACCGGCCTTCAGGCGCTGGCAACCGGCAAACGCGATCATCGCGCCATTGTCGGTGCAGAACTCCGGGCGCGCATAGAACACATCGCCCTTCATATCGCCGAGCATCTTTTCCAGCGAAACCCGCAACGCCTTGTTGGCGCTGACGCCACCGGCAATCACCAACCGCTGCATGCCTGCCTGTTTCAGGGCGCGCTTGCACTTGATGGTCAAAGTCTCCACCACGGCCTGCTGGAACGCCAGCGCGATGTCGCAACGGGCTTGCTCGCCGTCGTCCCCGGCGCTGACGCATTGCTGCCAGGTGTTGAGGGCGAAGGTTTTCAGGCCGCTGAAGCTGAAGTCCAGACCCGGGCGATCACACATCGGACGCGGAAAGGTGAAACGTCCTGCGACGCCCTTCTCGGCCAGCTTGGCGATTTCCGGCCCGCCGGGGTAATTGAGGCCCATCATCTTTGCGGTTTTGTCGAAGGCTTCACCGGCTGCATCGTCGAGCGTCTCGCCGAGCAGGCTGTATTGGCCAATGCCGTCGACCTGAACCAACTGCGTATGGCCACCGGAAACCAACAAAGCGACGAACGGGAATTGCGGCGGTTTCGGCTCCAGCATCGGTGCCAGCAAGTGGCCTTCCATGTGGTGCACGCCAAGCGCCGGAATGCCCCAGGCAAACGCCAGCGCCTGCGCGCAGGATGCACCCACCAGCAGCGCGCCGACCAGGCCAGGACCTGCGGTGTAGGCGATTGCGTCGATCTCGGTCGGCACACAGTCGGCCTCGGCCAACACCTGCCGGATCAAGGGCAGCATGCGTTTGACGTGGTCACGCGAGGCCAGCTCCGGCACCACACCGCCATAGACGCGGTGCAGGTCGATCTGACTGAACAGCGCGTCGGCCAGCAGACCGCGCTCACTGTCATATAATGCGACGCCGGTTTCGTCGCAGGAGGTTTCTAATCCCAGTACTAGCATGGGTTTGCGCCTTGTTTAGGCTGAATTCGAAGGCGCGCATAATAGTCGCCACGTGATGCCCCGACCAGCGGTTTTCGATCAGAGGCTTTGCATTCCGAGCGATGAGGGGTTAACATCCGCAACCCTTAAAAACCGACGTCTTCAAGTGCTCTTTTGCCGCGAGGATGTTGACCCCGGTAATGAATGAAGGTAGCTCTGGATGCCAGCCGTCAAAGTAAAAGAGAACGAACCCTTCGACGTAGCTCTGCGTCGTTTCAAGCGCTCCTGCGAAAAAGCCGGTGTACTGGCTGAAGTTCGTAGCCGCGAATTTTACGAGAAGCCAACTTCTGAGCGTAAGCGCAAAGCAGCAGCCGCTGTTAAGCGTCACGCCAAGAAAGTTCAGCGCGAACAGCGCCGCGCCGTTCGTCTGTACTAATCCACAGACGTTCGTAGCAAGCTTCTTGCCTAAGCCCGGCCCTCAGCCGGGCTAATGGCATTTGCGTAAAACGCTTGATGCTTCACCGTCGACGCCGCCGATGCGACCGAGACAAATCTGCTTCACCGCGTCAGGCCTGGCTCTTTTGCCAGCGGTGCACGTCTTTTCTGACGAGCCTTTCAAGGCTACTGACGAGCACACCCACTGATTCCTCTTACGACGATCAGCCCAAGGCACCTGCATGCGTGCCCGCTTTATTGAGCTATCCGAGGCCGACAACCGGCCGTCAGCGGATTCAGCGCAACACTTTCAAATAGTCGAAGACTGATAGGTACTAACGTCAGTGGATTTTCGGCAGATACACTTCCCGACAGCGATCACGCAGACGACACCGGTCGAGCCGCACTTTTTGTGCGTTTCCAGCAATGGCCCGCGTCCGACAGCCTGTCGCAACGGATTTATTGCAGCGCAGACGACGAGAACGCCATGGCCGGGCTGATTCCCCAGAGCTTCATTGACGACCTGCTGAACCGCACCGACATCGTCGACGTGGTCAGCTCGCGCGTGCAATTGAAGAAGGCCGGCAAGAACTACACCGCCTGCTGCCCGTTCCATAAAGAGAAAACCCCTTCGTTCAGTGTCAGCCCCGACAAGCAGTTCTATTACTGTTTCGGCTGCGGCGCTGGCGGCAACGCCCTCGGCTTTCTCATGGATCACGACAACCTGGACTTCCCCCAGGCCGTCGAAGATCTGGCCAAAGCCGCCGGCATGGACATCCCCCGCGAAGAAAGCGGCCGCGAGCGCAAGCCGCGTCAGCCGACCGATTCGCCGCTGTATCCACTGCTCACCGCCGCCGCTGATTTTTACCGGCAGGCACTCAAGAGTCATCCGTCGCGCAAGGCTGCGGTGGATTACCTGAAGGGTCGCGGCCTGACTGGCGAGATCGCTCGGGATTTCGGCCTCGGTTTTGCACCGCCGGGCTGGGACAACCTGCTCAAGCATCTGAGCAGCGACACGCTGCAACAGAAGGCCATGATCGAAGCCGGCCTGCTGATCGAGAACGCCGAAACCGGCAAGCGCTATGATCGTTTCCGCGATCGCGTGATGTTCCCGATCCGCGACACCCGTGGACGGATCATCGCCTTCGGCGGTCGCGTACTGGGCGACGACAAGCCCAAGTACCTGAACTCACCGGAAACCCCGGTATTTCATAAAGGCCAGGAACTCTACGGCCTCTATGAAGCGCGCAAGAACAATCGCAACCTCGATGAAATCATCGTTGTCGAGGGTTATATGGACGTCATCGCCCTCGCCCAGCAAGGCTTGCGCAATGCCGTCGCCACGCTGGGTACCGCGACCAGCGAAGAACATTTGAAACGCCTGTTCCGCGTCGTGCCGAACGTATTGTTCTGCTTCGACGGCGACCAGGCGGGCCGCAACGCCGCGTGGCGCGCACTGGAAGCGACCCTGCCGTGCCTGCAAGACGGTCGTCGCGCGCGGTTCCTGTTTTTGCCCGAAGGCGAAGATCCGGACACCCTGGTTCGCGCCGAAGGCACCGACGCTTTCAAAGCGCGCATCAATCAGCACGCGCAGCCGCTGGCCGATTATTTTTTCCAGCAACTGACCGAAGAAGCCGACCCGCGCTCACTTGAGGGCAAGGCGCACATGGCCACCCTCGCCGCGCCATTGATCGATAAGGTTCCAGGCGCGAACCTGCGCATCCTCATGCGTCAGCGCCTGACCGAGATTACCGGCCTGAGCAGCGAGACCGTCAGCCAATTGGTTCAGAGTGCGCCGCAGGAAGCACCGCCCGCCTACGATCCGGGCTTCGATTACGACGCCATGCCGGACTACAGCGACTACCATCAGCCGCAGGCACAGGACATGTACGCGCCGCAGCAGGAATGGACGCCGAAGAAACCCGGCGCCGGCGGCAAGAAGTGGGACAAGAAACCATGGGACAAGAACGGCAAGCGTGGTGGCGATCGCGAACAGCAGCGCCCGCGCACGCCGATTGGCGTTGAATCGCCGACCCTGACGGCATTGAGAACATTGCTCCATCATCCGCAACTGGCCAAGCGCGTCGAGGACGCCGGGCATATTGCCGATGAAAATCAGACCAACGCCCAGTTGCTTGTGGCGCTGCTCGAAGCCGTACAGAAGAATCCCAAGCTAAACTCATTTCAGTTGATCGCGCGATGGCACGGCACTGAACAGGGTCGCTTGCTCAAGGCACTGGCAGAAAAGGAATGGCTGATTGACGGAGATAACCTTGAACAACAGTTTTTCGACACCATTACTAGCTTGTCCGCCCGCCAACGCGAGCGAAATCTCGAACAGTTACTCAGGAAAGCGCGGCAAAGCGAACTGAGCGTCGAAGAGAAAAATCAACTGCGCGACCTTTTAAGTCGCAATGTTTCCGCATCAAACCCGACCTCAACTGGCGCGTGAGGTCATAGCTCAGGTATAATCCTCGGCTTGTTTTTTGCCCGCCAAGACCTTCAGTGGATAGGGTGTTATGTCCGGAAAAGCGCAACAGCAGTCTCGTATTATTGAGTTGATCAAACTGGGTCGTGAGCAGAAGTATCTGACTTACGCCGAGGTCAACGACCACCTGCCCGAGGATATTTCAGATCCGGAGCAGGTGGAAGACATCATCCGCATGATTAACGACATGGGGATCCCCGTACACGAGAGTGCTCCGGATGCGGACGCCCTTATGTTGGCCGACGCCGATACCGACGAGGCCGCTGCGGAAGAAGCAGCCGCTGCGTTGGCGGCGGTGGAGACCGATATCGGTCGCACCACTGACCCGGTGCGCATGTACATGCGTGAAATGGGTACGGTCGAGCTTCTGACCCGTGAAGGCGAAATCGAAATCGCCAAGCGGATCGAAGAAGGCATTCGTGAAGTGATGAGCGCAATTGCGCACTTCCCTGGCACGGTTGACCACATTCTCTCCGAGTACACCCGCGTCACCACCGAAGGTGGTCGCCTGTCCGACGTCCTGAGCGGTTATATCGACCCGGACGACGGCATTGCGCCGCCTGCGGCAGAAGTGCCGCCGCCGGTTGACCCGAAAGCCGTCAAGGCCGACGACGATACCGATGACGATGATGCCGAATCTTCCGATGACGAAGAGGAAGCCGAAAGCGGTCCGGACCCGGTCATCGCTGCACAGCGCTTCGGCGCCGTGGCGGACCAGATGGAGATCACCCGCAAGGCCCTGAAAAAGCACGGTCGTCACAACAAGGCAGCGGTTGCCGAGTTGCTGGCCTTGGCCGAGCTGTTCATGCCGATCAAACTGGTGCCGAAGCAATTCGAAGCCCTGGTCGAGCGTGTACGCAGTGCTTTGGATCGTCTGCGTCAGCAAGAGCGCGCGATCATGCAGCTGTGCGTACGTGATGCACGTATGCCGCGCGCCGATTTCCTGCGTCAGTTCCCGGGCAACGAAGTCGACGAAAGCTGGTCCGACGCGCTGGCCAAAGGCAAGAGCAAGTACGCCGAAGCCATCGGTCGCGTGCAGCCGGACATCATCCGTTGCCAGCAGAAGCTGATTGCGCTGGAAACCGAGACCGGCCTGACTATCGCAGAAATCAAGGACATCAACCGTCGCATGTCGATCGGTGAGGCCAAGGCCCGCCGCGCGAAGAAAGAGATGGTTGAAGCCAACCTGCGTCTGGTGATCTCGATCGCCAAGAAGTACACCAACCGCGGCCTGCAATTCCTCGATCTGATCCAGGAAGGCAACATCGGTCTGATGAAGGCGGTGGACAAGTTCGAATACCGTCGTGGTTACAAGTTCTCGACTTATGCCACCTGGTGGATCCGTCAGGCGATCACTCGCTCGATCGCCGACCAGGCCCGCACCATCCGTATTCCGGTGCACATGATCGAGACGATCAACAAGCTCAACCGTATTTCCCGACAGATGCTGCAGGAAATGGGTCGTGAACCGACCCCGGAAGAGCTGGGCGAACGCATGGAAATGCCTGAGGACAAGATCCGCAAGGTACTGAAGATCGCCAAAGAGCCGATCTCCATGGAAACCCCGATCGGTGATGACGAAGACTCCCATCTGGGCGACTTCATCGAAGACTCGACCATGCAGTCGCCAATCGATGTCGCCACGGTGGAAAGTCTGAAGGAAGCGACTCGCGAAGTGCTGTCCGGCCTCACTGCCCGTGAAGCCAAGGTACTGCGCATGCGTTTCGGTATCGACATGAACACCGACCATACGCTCGAAGAAGTTGGCAAACAGTTTGACGTAACGCGTGAGCGGATCCGTCAGATCGAAGCCAAGGCGCTGCGCAAGCTGCGCCACCCGACGCGAAGCGAGCATCTGCGCTCCTTCCTCGACGAGTGATACCAGAACCCCCGGCCCAGGCCGGGGGTTTTGTTTTATGGCAGATTAAATTCCCCGCTCCGCCCTCCCCGCCGCGTACCCCGTCTACACTCGAAACAATCATCCCCAAGCCGCGACGAGAGCGTTATGCCTAGACTGGCGCCCGTGCTTTTTCTGCTGTCATTGATGATCTGCACCGCCACGGCTGACGCGCTGACTCTCACCGATGAAGAACGCAGCTGGCTGGCGGCTCACCCTGACTTGCGCCTGGGTGTCGACGCGTCGTGGCCGCCTTTCGAATTTCGTGACGATCAGAACCGCTATCAGGGTCTGGCCGCTGACTATATCGACGTGATTCGCCAACGCCTGGCGATCAAGCTGACGCCGATCGAACCGGCAAGCTGGACGGTGGTGCTGGAGCAGGTCAAAAAAGGCAAGATCGATTTGCTGCCGGGAATCATGTCCACGCCGGAGCGCCAGAATTATCTGTCATTCACCCGGCCGTACCTCGACTTCCCGATCGTCATCCTCGCCCATGTCGGCGGCGCCCAGCCGCGCAAACTCGACGACCTGTACGGGCTGAAAATCGCTGTGGTGGAAAACTATGCCCCCCACGAACTGCTGCGCACTCACCACCCTGATCTGAATCTGGTAGCCATGCCCAACGTCAGTTCAGCGCTGCAAGCCCTAGCGACTGACGAAGTGGACGCGGTGGTCGGCGATCTGGCTTCCAGCGTCTGGAGCCTGCGCCAGCTCAAGCTTGACGGCCTCTATGTCAGCGGCGAAACGCCGTATCGCTATCAACTGGCGATGGCCGTGCCCCGGGACAACAAGGTACTGGTGGGCATTCTCGACAAAGTCCTCGCCGACATGACCCCGGCGGAAATCAGTAGCATCCAGGAACATTGGGTCGGCAATGTGCTCGACCACCGCACGTTCTGGTCGGACCTGCTGATGTACGGTCTGCCCGGTCTGTTGCTGCTGATGACGATCCTCGCCGTGGTGATTCGCATCAACCGCCGCCTGAGTTCGGAAATCAGCCGGCGCATCGACCTCGAACAAGAGCTGCGCAGCAGCGAATATCACTACCGCGGCCTGGTGGAGAGCTTGTCAGCCATCGCCTGGGAAGCGCGGATGAGCGACTTCACCTACAGCTATGTTTCGCCCCATGCTGAAGACTTGCTCGGGTATCCACAGTCTCACTGGCTGATTCCGGGTTTCTGGCACAACATCATTCATCCCGCCGACCTGACCCGCACGCAGAACTATTGCAGGGAAGCGCTGCGCCAGGGCCGCGATCACATCGTCGACTATCGCGTGATCACCGCCGACGGCCGCTGCCTGTGGGTGCGCGACATTGTCAGCCTGATCGAGCATGGCCACGAACCGGTGATGCGCGGGTTGATGATCGATATCAGCGAAATCAAACGCACTGAAGAAGCGCTGCGGCTGTCCGAGCAGAAGTTCGCGTCAGTGTTCGAGCAATGCCCGGACATTCTGGTGATTGCACGCCTGTCCGACGGCTGCCTGCTGGAGGTCAACGAGGCCTTCGAGGAGCAGATCGGCCTCAGGGCCGAGGACGTGATCGGCCAGACCGCCACCAACCTCAATATCTGGGGCATCCCCGGCGTCGGGCCGGGCCTCTTGCAGCGTTTGCAGGCCGGCAGTATCCGTAATCTGGAAATGCCCTTTCGCCGCAACAACGGCCAGTTGTTCACCGGGCTGATTTCCGCCGAGCCTTTCGACCTCGACACCACGCCGGCGCTGGTGGTCGTGGTGCGCGACATCAGCCAGCTCAAGGAAACCCAACAGCAACTGCAAACTTCTGAAGAAAAATTCGCCAAGGCTTTCCATGCGTCGCCCGACGGTCTGTTGCTGTCGCGTCAGAGCGACGGCCTGCTGTTGGAGGTCAACGAAGGCTTCAGCCGCATCACCGGTTTCAACAGCGCCATGTCGGTGGATCGTTCGACGCTGGATCTGGGTATATGGGTCAACCTCAACGAACGCAAACAGATGCTCGACCTGCTGCAACGCGACGGTTTCGTCCGCGACTTCACATGCCACATCCGTCGCAGCGACGGGCAGATTCGCCTGTGCGAAGTGTCCAGTCGCCCGCTGCCGATCGGCGACGAGGATTGCATGCTGACCATCGCCCGCGACATCACCGAACGCCATCTCATGCAGGAAAAACTGCAGCAGGCCGCGACCGTTTTCGAGAGCACCGCCGAGGGCGTGTTGATCACCGATACTCAACAACACATCAGCGCCGTCAATCGCGCTTTCACCGAAATCACCGGTTACAGCGAAAGTGAAGCGCTGGGCCACACGCCACGCTTGCTGGCGTCAGGGCTGCATGACAGCGCTTTCTACGCGGCGATGTGGCACCAATTGACCGACGAAGGCCACTGGCAAGGCGAGATTTCCAACCGGCGCAAGAACGGCGAGCTGTACCCAAGCTGGCTGACCATCAGCGCCGTGCGCAATCGCGACAAGTTCATCACCCACTTCGTCGCGGTGTTCGCCGATATTTCCAGCCTCAAGCATGCCCAGGCCAAGCTCGATTACCAGGCTCACCACGACCCCCTCACCGGTTTGCCCAACCGCACCTTGTTCGAGAGTCGCCTGCAAACGGCCCTGACCAGCCAGCAGGAAAATGGCGGCCAGGGCGCGGTGCTGTTTCTCGATCTCGACCGCTTCAAACACATCAACGACAGCCTCGGTCACCCGGTCGGCGACCTGTTGCTCAAGGGCATCGCCGTGCGCTTGAAAGAACAACTGCGCGATATCGACACGGTCGCGCGATTGGGCGGTGACGAATTCATCATCCTGTTGCCAGGCTTGCAGCAAGCCAGCGACGCCGACAACATCGCGACGAAACTGCTCAACTGCTTCGGCGCGCCGTTCCAGGCCGGCGAACACGAGTTCTTTATCAGCGCCAGCATCGGCACCAGCCTCTATCCCCGCGACGGTTGCGACGTGGCCACCTTGGTGAAAAACGCCGACGCGGCGATGTATCGCTCCAAAGCCAAAGGACGCAACCGCGTCGAAAGCTATACCCGGGATCTCACCGCCCAGGCCAGCGAGCGCATAGCGCTGGAGCACGAACTGCGCCGCGCCATCGAGCGTGATGAGCTGTTTCTCTATTACCAACCAAAAATCAGCCTGGTCGATTACAGCCTTGTCGGCGCCGAAGCGCTGATTCGCTGGCGCCACCCGACCTTCGGCGACGTGCCGCCCGAGCACTTCATACCGCTGGCGGAAGAGAACGGCATGATCCTGCAGATCGGCGATTGGGTGCTGGAGACCGCTTGCCGGCAAATGTTCGAGTGGAACGAGATCTACCAACCGCTCGGTCCGCTTTCGGTAAACCTCGCCGGTGCGCAATTGCGTCAGCCCAACCTCTTGGTGCGCATCGAACAACTGCTCAAGGACAACCGCCTCAGGCCGGATTTACTGCAACTGGAAATTACCGAGAATTTCATCATGAGTCAGGCCGAAGAGGCGCTGGCGGTGCTGCACCAACTCAAACACCTCGGTGTGCAACTGGCGATCGACGACTTCGGCACCGGCTACTCCTCGCTCAGCTACCTCAAACGCCTGCCGCTGGACATCCTCAAGATCGACCAGTCCTTCGTCCGCGGACTGCCTGACGACCCCCACGACGCAGCCATTGTGCGCGCCATCATCGCGCTCGGTCGCAGCATGCAATTCACCGTGATTGCCGAAGGCGTGGAAACCCAGGCGCAACAACAATTCCTCGCTGCTGAAGGGTGCGAACAGATACAGGGCTACATCGTCAGCCTGCCGCTGCCACCGGAGGAATTCGCCGCGACGTTTCTGCATATAACCGTATCGGATTTTTCGGATAGCACAGCCGCGAAACCGTCGCTATAATCCGCGGCCTACTGAGGGCCTATAGCTCAGTTGGTTAGAGCAGAGGACTCATAATCCTTTGGTCCACGGTTCGAGTCCGTGTGGGCCCACCAAATTGAAAAGCCGCGCTGAATGCGCGGCTTTTTTGTGGGCGAGTGGTTGGGTTTCGTCTTGGCGGGCGCAACGTTCTGGAACTGCGCAAGAAAATCCGTTTGAGAGAACGCTGAGAGCCCCAACGCGATTGTCCCTGTAACATCCTTAACCTGATTGTCCCATGCCTCCGGAGTCCCCCTTGCCAGACACCCGCCAACCCATCCTCGACGAAATCGACCGCCAGCTGATCGCCGCGCTGCAGATCAACGCCCGTGAAAGCGTGGCCATGCTCGCCCGTCAGCTAGGCATTGCTCGCACGACGGTGACGTCGCGTCTGGCCCGCCTGGAAAAGGCCAAGGTAATCACCGGTTATGGCGTGCGCTTGGGTCAGCGTGTGGTCGATGGTGGCTTGCAGGCCTACGTCGGGATCAAGGTGCAGCCGCGTTCCGGCAAGGACGTGCTGCGACGTTTGAGTGCGATGGCGCAGGTGCAACAGCTGTGTGCGGTGAGTGGCGAGTTTGATTATGTGGCGTGGTTGCGCACCGATTCGCCGGAGCAGCTGGATCAATTGCTGGATCAGATTGGCAGCGTCGATGGGGTGGAGAAAACCACGACTTCGATCATTCTGAGCAGCAAGATTGATCGCGGGCAGCCGGTCTGAGCATTGGCCGGGCATTCTGGCTGAGCCGCTTCGCAAGCAGGCCCGCTCCCACTTCTTTGGTCGGTATGCAGCCCGCAATCGTCATTCTGCACAACAATCAGGCAAAACGACGACACATTGCGTCTTATTAACGCGCTCCACGCTCCCTAGAATGGCTGGCATCTTTTCCTATACTCAGACGCGAATCCTGCGTCGGGTCGCCAATAAGGTCAGCCATGAACAAGAACAATCGCCATCCTGCAGACGGAAAAAAACCAGTCACCATTTTCGGTCCGGACTTTCCGTTCGCGTTTGACGATTGGATCGAGCATCCCGCCGGGTTGGGGAGCATTCCTGAGCAGCACCATGGCGCTGAGGTGGCGATTGTCGGGGCGGGCATCGCCGGTCTGGTGGCTGCGTATGAACTGATGAAACTCGGTTTGAAGCCGGTGGTGTACGAGGCGTCGAAACTCGGTGGTCGTCTGCGCTCGCAGGCCTTCAACGGCACCGATGCTATCGTCGCCGAGCTCGGTGGCATGCGCTTTCCGGTGTCCTCCACAGCGTTCTATCACTACGTCGACAAGCTCGGCCTCGAAACCAAGCCTTTTCCCAACCCGTTGACCGGCGCTTCTGGTAGCACCGTGATCGATCTGGAAGGCGAAACCTATTACGCCGAAAGCCTGAAGGATCTTCCTGCATTGTTTCAGGAAGTGGCTGACGCCTGGGCGGATGCGCTGGAAGCCGGTTCGCAGTTCTCTGATATTCAGCAAGCCATTCGCGATCGCGATGTGCCGCGCCTGAAAGAGCTGTGGAACAAGCTGGTGCCGCTGTGGGACGACCGGACCTTTTACGACTTCGTCGCCACCTCGAAAGCCTTCGCCAAATTGTCGTTCCAGCACCGCGAAGTGTTCGGGCAGGTCGGTTTCGGCACCGGCGGCTGGGATTCAGACTTTCCCAATTCGATGCTGGAAATCTTCCGCGTGGTAATGACCAATTGCGACGATCACCAGCACCTGGTGGTCGGTGGCGTCGAGCAGGTGCCGCAGGGCATCTGGCGCCACGTGCCGGAGCGCTGCGTGCACTGGCCGGCGGGCACCAGCCTGAAATCCCTGCACCGTGGCGCACCGCGTTCCGGTGTGAAGAAGATTGCCCACGCACCGCAAGGCCGTTTCGCCGTAACCGACAACAACGGTGACACCCGCGAATACGCCGCCGTCCTGACAACCTGCCAGAGCTGGCTGCTGACCACTCAGATCGAATGCGACGAAACCCTGTTCTCGCAGAAGATGTGGATGGCCCTCGACCGCACTCGCTACATGCAGTCGTCGAAAACCTTCGTGATGGTCGACCGGCCATTCTGGAAGGACAAGGATCCGGAGACCGGCCGCGACGTGATGAGCATGACCCTCACCGATCGCCTGACCCGTGGCACCTATCTGTTCGACAACGGCGACGACAAGCCGGGAGTGATCTGCCTGTCTTACTCGTGGATGAGCGACGCGCTGAAAATGCTCCCGCATCCGGTAGAAAAACGCGTTGAACTGGCATTGAACGCGCTGAAAAAGATCTACCCGAAAGTCGACATCGCCGCACGGATCATCGGCGATCCGATCACCGTGTCGTGGGAAGCCGATCCGTACTTCCTCGGTGCCTTCAAGGGCGCCCTGCCCGGCCATTACCGCTACAACCAGCGCATGTATGCGCACTTCATGCAGGACGACATGCCGGCCGAGCAGCGCGGGATTTTCATCGCTGGCGATGACGTGTCGTGGACCCCGGCGTGGGTCGAAGGCGCGGTGCAGACTTCCCTCAACGCGGTGTGGGGCATCATGAAGCATTTCGGCGGTTCGACACATAAAGAGAACCCGGGCCCGGGTGATGTGTTCAAAGACATCGGCCCTATCGCCCTGCCCGAGTAAGAGGATTCCCCGATGCGCGTAGCCGTTTACCAATGTCCACCGCTGCCACTGGACCCCGCCGCCAACCTGCAGCGCCTGCATCAGGTAGCGATGGAGGCCAAGGGCGCCGACCTGCTGGTGCTGCCGGAGATGTTCATGACCGGCTACAACATCGGCGCCGAAGCGGTGAGCACGCTGGCCGAGGTCTACAACGGTGAATGGGCGCAGCAGATCGCCCGGATTGCCAAGGCTGCGGGTCTGGCGATCGTTTACGGTTATCCGGAGCGCACCGCCGACGGTCAGATCTACAACGCCGTGCAACTGATCGACGCCCATGGCGAGCGCCTGTGCAATTACCGCAAGTCACACCTGTTCGGCGACCTCGACCGGTCGATGTTCAGCCCCGGTGACTCCGACTTGCCGGTGGTTGAATTGAACGGCTGGAAGCTCGGCTTCCTGATCTGCTATGACCTGGAGTTTCCGGAAAACGCGCGGCGCCTGGCCTTGGCCGGCGCCGAGCTGATCGTGGTGCCGACGGCCAACATGATTCCGTTCGATTTCGTTGCCGATGTCACCGTGCGTGCCCGCGCCTTCGAAAACCAGTGCTACGTGGCTTACGCCAATTACTGCGGGCATGAAGGCGATATTCAGTACTGTGGGCAAAGCAGCATTGCCGCGCCGGACGGCAGCCGTATCGCCCTGGCAGGTTTGGACGAGGCGTTGATCGTCGGTGAACTGGAGCGCCAATTGATGAACGACTCACGTCAGGCCAATCGCTATCTCAGCGATCGCCGCCCGGAGCTTTACGGCGCGCTCAACCGCCGCTAATCCGCTAGCATGGGCACTTCACTGTTCTGGAAGTGCCCATGCCTGCGCCGACTCATCCCCGCCCCCACTCTGAAACCCTGGCCAACGGCCTGCGCGTGACCCTGCGCCACGTGCCCGGTCTCAAGCGCAGCGCTGCGGCGTTGCGCGTGGCGGCCGGCAGTCATGACGTGCCGCTGGCATGGCCGGGGCTGGCGCATTTTCTCGAGCACTTGCTGTTTCTCGGCACAGAGCGTTTTCCCACAGACGAAGGGCTGATGGCCTACGTGCAACGTCACGGCGGGCAGGTGAATGCCAGCACCCGCGAGCGCACCACAGACTTTTTCTTCGAGTTGCCTGTGTCGTCCTTCAGCGCGGGGCTCGAGCGTCTGTCAGACATGCTCGCCCGGCCACGGATGAATCTGGACGATCAACTGCGTGAACGGGAAGTGCTGCAGGCGGAGTTTGTCGCCTGGTCGCAGGATCAGACAGCGCAACAGCAGTTTGCCTTGTATGAAGGTTTGCCAGCGGAGCATCCGTTGCGTGGGTTTCATGCGGGCAATCGGGACAGCTTGCAGGTCGAATCGCCTGGGTTTCAGTCGGCGCTGCAAGACTTCCATCAGCGGTTTTATCGAACCGGGCAAATGACCCTCAGTCTGGTCGGGCCGCAAAGTATCGATGAGCTTCGGGAGCTGGCGCAGCAATTCGCAGCGGTGTTGCCGGTTGGGGAAAAAGTTGCCCAGGCCGCACCGCCACCGTTGGCAGTGAAGAGTTATCAACAGGTTGGCGCTCACGCGAACCTGTTATTTGCTTTCGACGCGTTGCCCGAGTCATCCGCCGAGGCGATGGCTTTTCTCTGTCATTGGTTGAATAGCGCAAAACCTGGTGGATTGCTCGCATACCTGCATCAACAGAATCTGGCTGACGGCCTGAAAGCCACGCCGCTTTACCAGTTCGCCGGGCAAGCGCTGCTGCATCTTCAATTCCATGCCGACGGCGACCGCGTGGATACCATTCGCGAACGCCTGCTGGATTGGATGAGCTTCTTCGCCCGTCAGGACTGGACGCCGTTGCGCGAGGAATACGCCGCCCTGCTTCAGCGCCAGCAGCAAGTCAGCGGCGCGTTGCAAGTGGCACGGCTCGATCTCGAGCAGCAGGCATTCGGCCTGTCCGAATCCGGCGCTGCCGCACTTGAGCACATCCTTCGCGAAATCGGCGTTGTGGATAACTTCGGCGATCATTGGCATCTGCCCGCCGCCAATCCTTTTTTGCGCGTCAGTGAACCGCTGGCCAACGCCGGGCTGATTCGCGGCCAGACCAGCGCCCACCGTGGCCTGCGCACCTTCGCCCAGGATCGCTCGCGCAGCCGTCGCGAACGGTCGCCTATGCAGTTCAGCCAGACGCTGCCGGACAACAGCGATGAAGGCGCGATTTACCTGCGCTGGCAGGTCGAGGCGGCGGCCAGCGCCGATCTGCGCGCAAGATTGCAGCGCAGTCTGCGCCAGACACGGCAGGATGCGTCCGAAGCCGGAGTGGACTTGTCTTTCAGCGCCACAGGTAACCAATGCCTGCTGAAAATGACCGGACTTCAGGAACCGATGCCCAGCGTCCTCGAGCATGCGCTGAAATGTCTGACGATGATCGACGCCGATTCGCCGCGCGACGAGGTGCAGATACCGTCGATGCCGATCCGCCAACTGCTCGAAGCGTTGCCAGAGAAATCCCTGCCCACGATTGAAACCAGCGATGACGCCAATCAGCTGTGGACAACTTCGCGCTGGGACGGCCTCGCTCTAGGGCTAAATCAACAGACCCAATCAGCCTTGGGCCTGGCGCTGAGCCGCATTCCCGGCACACCGGACACTCAGCTACCGGTCATGCCAACCACACAAGGCCAGTATCAATGGAGCCAGATCAACACAGCCTCCAGCGAACACGCCTTGCTGCTGGTCTGCCCGACTGCCAGCCGCGACATCGCTGATGAAGCTGCATGGCGCCTTCTGGCTCAGGTGTGCCAGACGCCTTTTTACCAGCGCCTGCGCGTCGAATTGCAATTGGGGTACGCCGTGTTCAGCGCTCTGCGTCAGTTGCACGGCATGACCGCGATTGTCTTTGGCGTGCAATCGCCGACGAACCCGGCGGGCAAGTTGCTCGAATACATGCAGGAGTTCTTCAACGGCATTGCCGCGTTGATCGAAACGCTCGATGACGCAAGCCTCAAGCAGCAGCGCCAAAGCCTCGCCGGTCAGTTCGACGACGCCACGCTTTCCGCCAAGGATGCTGCCGAGCTGCTGTGGCAGGGCAAACTCGCTGGCCATTCGTCCGATTATCGTGAGCAGTTGGTCGCGGCGATCCAGCAGCTGAATCGCCAGGCTTTACTCGATGCTGCACAGCGTCTGATCAACGCCGAGGGCGGCTGGCATTGCCTGGCCAATGAATCGATGCCGGACGCGCCGTGGCAAGCGATAAACTGATCATTACCAAGGCTGCAAGGAGCTTTCTCAAAGATTCACGGGTCACGCCGTTGAAATTTTGAGTAACATAGCCGCCTAACTAATTGGAACATCACCGCGCTGCCGTGGACTATAACTATGGATAGCGCTATCCCAACCCTCAGAAGGAGACATCTCATGGCCTGGACCAAACCTGCTTACACCGACCTGCGTATCGGCTTCGAAGTCACCATGTACTTCGCCAGCCGCTGAGTTCTGCCTACGCAGAATCGCAGTGCAACGCCTCGGCTCGCCGAGGCGTTTTATTTTCCGCGTTGAAATGATGGAGCGTTCATGTTCGTCCAGATTCTGGGTTCGGCCGCCGGTGGCGGTTTTCCGCAGTGGAACTGCAACTGCGTCAACTGCGCAGGTTTTCGCGACGGCAGCCTGAACGCCAAGGCCCGTACCCAATCGTCCATCGCCATTTCCGATGACGGCGTGAACTGGGTGTTGTGCAATGCCTCGCCGGACATCCGCGCGCAACTGCAAAGCTTCGCCCCGATGCAACCAGGCCGCGCCCTGCGCGACACCGGCATCAGCGCGATCATCCTGATGGACAGCCAGATCGACCACACCACCGGCCTGCTCAGCCTGCGCGAAGGCTGCCCGCATCAGGTCTGGTGCACGGACATGGTTCACGAAGACCTGAGCACCGGTTTTCCCCTGTTCAAGATGCTCACTCACTGGAACGGCGGGCTGGACTGGAACCGTATCGAGCTCGACCAGAGCTTCACCGTAGCGGCCTGCCCGAACCTGCGTTTCACACCGTTGCCGTTGCGCAGCGCCGCGCCGCCGTATTCGCCGCACCGTTTCGATCCGCATCCGGGCGACAACATCGGTTTGATCGTTGAAGACCTCAACACCGGCGGCAAGCTGTTCTACGCGCCAGGGCTGGGCAAGGTCGATGCGCCGCTGCTGGAAATCATGGCGGGCAGCGATTGCCTGCTGGTCGACGGCACGCTGTGGGATGACGATGAAATGCAGCGCCGTGGCGTCGGCACCCGCACCGGTCGCGAGATGGGCCACCTGGCGCAGAACGGCCCCGGCGGCATGCTCGAAGTGCTGGAGCAGTTGCCCGAGCAGCGCAAGGTACTTATCCACATCAACAACACCAACCCGATCCTCGACGAGGATTCGCCGGAGCGTGCCGAGCTGGCGCGGCGTAATGTTGAAGTGGCGTTTGATGGCATGAGTATTGTGTTGTAGCGACCGGCCTCTTCGCGAGCAAGCTCGCTCCCACATTGGATCTGTGCCGTACACAAAACCTGTGGGAGCGAGCTTGCTCGCGAAGGCGTCCGAATAGACACCCAGGATTTCAACGGTTGTTCCCCGGAGAACCGCAATGACCGACACCCCGCTGTCCCCCACCGAATTCGAAGCGGCCCTGCGCGCCAAAGGCGCCTATTACCACATCTACCACCCTTACCACGTGGCAATGTACGAAGGCCGCGCCACCCGTGAGCAGATTCAGGGCTGGGTCGCCAACCGCTTCTATTATCAGGTGAACATTCCCCTGAAAGACGCGGCGATCCTTGCCAATTGCCCGGATCGGGAAATCCGCCGCGAGTGGATTCAGCGCCTGCTCGACCACGACGGCGCGCCCGGTGAAGATGGCGGCATCGAAGCCTGGCTGCGTTTGGGCCAGGCTGTTGGCCTCGACCCGGACCAATTGCGTTCTCAGGAGCTGGTGCTGCCCGGCGTGCGTTTCGCCGTCGATGCCTACGTCAACTTCGCCCGTCGCGCCAGTTGGCAGGAAGCCGCCAGCAGCTCGCTGACCGAGTTGTTCGCGCCGCAGATCCACCAGTCGCGCCTCGACAGCTGGCCGCAGCATTACCCGTGGATCGACCCGGCCGGCTACGAATATTTCCGCACCCGCCTCGGTCAGGCGCGGCGTGACGTCGAGCATGGGCTGGCGATCACGCTTGAGCATTACAAGACCCGCGAAGGCCAGGAGCGCATGCTGGAAATTCTCCAGTTCAAACTGGACATTCTTTGGAGCATGCTCGATGCCATGAGCATGGCCTATGAACTGAACCGTCCGCCGTATCACAGCGTGACCGAACAACGGGTCTGGCATAAAGGAATTACCCTATGAATTTCGACCGCAGCAAAGTGCCGAGCTGGCGCCCGGGCTATCGCTTCCAGTACGAACCGGCGCAAAAAGGCCATGTGTTGCTGTACCCGGAAGGCATGATCAAGCTCAACGAAACGGCCGCGCTGATTGGCGGCCTGATTGACGGTGAGCGCGATGTCGCGGCAATCATTGCCGAACTCGACAAGCAGTTCCCCGGCGTGCCCGAGCTCGGTGACGACGTCGACCAATTCATGGAGGTTGCCCGTGAGCAACACTGGCTCACCCTTGGCTGATCTGCCGGCCAAACCGCAAGTCGGCCTGCCGCTGTGGCTGCTCGCCGAGCTGACCTACCGCTGCCCGCTGCAATGCCCGTACTGCTCCAATCCGCTGGATTTCGCCGAGCAGGGCAAAGAGCTGACCACCGAGCAATGGATCAAGGTGTTTCGCGAAGCGCGGGAGATGGGCGCGGCGCAATTGGGATTTTCCGGCGGCGAACCGCTGGTGCGTCAGGACTTGGCCGAACTGATCCGTGAAGCGCGGCAGTTGGGTTTCTACACCAACCTGATCACCTCCGGCATTGGCCTGACCGAGCAGAAAATCAGCGACTTCAAAAAGGCCGGGCTTGATCACATCCAGATCAGTTTTCAGGCCAGCGACGAGCAAGTGAACAACCTGCTCGCGGGCTCGAAAAAGGCCTTTGCGCAGAAGCTGGAAATGGCTCGTGCGGTGAAGGCCCACGGCTACCCGATGGTGCTGAACTTTGTCACCCATCGGCACAACATCGACAAGATCGACCGCATTATCGAACTGTGCATTGCGCTGGAGGCTGACTTCGTCGAACTCGCCACTTGCCAGTTCTACGGCTGGGCGCAGCTCAACCGTGTCGGTCTGTTGCCGACCAGGGAACAACTGGTGCGCGCCGAACGCATCACCAACGAATACCGGGCCAGACTGGAAGCCGAAGGGCATCCATGCAAGCTGATTTTCGTTACCCCGGACTACTACGAAGAACGCCCGAAAGCCTGCATGAACGGCTGGGGCAGCATCTTCCTGACCGTCACCCCGGACGGCACCGCCCTGCCCTGCCATGGTGCCCGCCAGATGCCGGTGCAGTTTCCCAACGTGCGCGATCACAGCATGCAACACATCTGGTACGACTCGTTCGGCTTCAACCGTTTTCGCGGTTACGACTGGATGCCCGAGCCGTGCCGCTCTTGCGACGAGAAAGAAAAAGACTTCGGCGGCTGCCGCTGCCAGGCGTTCATGCTCACCGGCGACGCCAGTAATGCCGACCCGGTGTGCAGCAAGTCCGAACATCATGGCGTGATCCTCAAGGCCCGCGAAGAAGCCGGGACCGCCACTCAAACCATCGAACAATTGGCCTTTCGCAATGAACGAAACTCACGCCTCATCGCCAAGGGCTGAGCCTTTCAGCGCCGCCCAAACCGTCGCCGCCGGAACCGACTTCGCCGAACTGCAGCTCGGCGCCCATGGCGTGTTCTGGAATGAATACCGCCCCGAGGATGCCGCGTGCCGAATCTGGCATTGGCGCGATGGCGCAGCGAAACGTCTGACGCCGGACGGTTTCAGCGTGCGTAGCCGCGTGTACGAATATGGCGGTGGTGCGTTTTGTCTGACGCCTGACGGGGTGGTTTTCGTCAATGAAGCGGATCAGCAGCTGTATCGGCAGGCGCTGGATGGCGAGCCGGTCGCGCTAACGTCGACTGACTGCCGCTACGGCGATCTGCAATTCGCCGCTGGCCGAGTATTGGCGGTTGAGGAGCAGCAGGATCGGCATCGACTGTTGGCGATTGATCTGGCGAGCGGTACGCGACAGGTGCTGGCCGAAGGTGCTGATTTCTACGCGTCGCCAACGCTGAGCCCCGACGGCCAGCGGTTGGCATGGATCGAGTGGAGCCGACCGCATCAGCCGTGGACCTCGACGCGGTTGATGGTCGCGGAAGGTGATTTTTCTGCGCCTCGCTGTGTTGCCGGTGCGCAGATGGAAGAGTCGATCCAACAGCCGCGCTTCGACGCGGACGGCCGGCTCTACTGCCTGACTGATCGTGGCGGCTACTGGCAGCCGTGGGGCGAAACGTCTGATGGCTTGCACGCGCTACCGAGTGCCGAGACCGATCACGCGCCCGCGCCCTGGCAACTGGGCGGCTGCACTTGGCTGCCTGTCGGTGATCAATTCTTAGCCAGCTGGAGCGAGGATGGTTTCGGTCGCCTGGCCCTTGGAAATGAAGATTTCAGCGGTGACTACAGCCGCTTCCGCCACTTGGCGATGGATCAACAATTCATCTATTGCATCGCTGCATCGCCGACCAGCCCGTCGGCAGTGATCGCCATTGATCGTGTCTCTCATGCTGTGAAAATCCTCGCTGGCGGCGTGGCTCCATTGCCTGCCGAACGCATCAGCCGTCCGCAGACCTTGCGTTATCCGAGCGGCTCCGGCGAGGCGCACGGCTTCTTCTACCCGGCCATGAGCGGTGACGCAAAACCGCCGCTGGTGGTGTTTATCCACGGCGGCCCGACGTCGGCGTGCTATCCGATCCTCGATCCGCGCATCCAGTACTGGACGCAGCGCGGCTTTGCCGTCGCCGACCTCAACTATCGCGGCAGCAGTGGCTATGGTCGCGAATATCGTCAAGCGCTGCATTTGCGCTGGGGCGAGGTGGATGTCGAGGATGCCTGCGCGGTGGTCAGCTATCTCGCTGATCAAGGCTTGATCGATGGCGAACGCGCGTTCATTCGCGGTGGCAGTGCAGGTGGTTACACCACATTGTGCGCACTGGCGTTCAGGCAGGTTTTCCGCGCAGGCGCCAGCCTCTATGGCGTCAGCGATCCGGTCGCGCTGGCACGGGCCACGCACAAGTTCGAGGGCGATTATCTGGACTGGCTGATCGGCGATCCCGAGCGAGATGCTGAACGCTATGCCGCACGCACGCCATTACTGCACGCAGACAACATTCGCGTGCCGGTGATTTTCTTCCAGGGTGAACTGGACGCGGTGGTCGTGCCGCAACAGACCCGCGACATGGTCGCGGCGCTGGAGCACAACGGCATCCCGGTCGAAGCGCATTACTACCCTGACGAACGCCACGGCTTTCGTCGCGCGGCTAACCAGGCGCATGCGCTGGAGCGGGAGTGGACGTTTTATCGGCGAGTGATGGGACTGCCTGACTGAGCCCTCACTTTGAGACTGCGTCGCTCCAATCGCGGGCAAGCCCGCTCCCACAGGTTATTTGGTGTACACAAAAATTGTGATCACTCATGACACTGTGGGAGCGGGCTTGCCCGCGATAGCTATTGATCAGACGCCACTGAACTCAACGCTTGGCGATGATATACACCGCATGCACGATCCCCGGAATGTAGCCGCACAACGTCAGCAGAATGTTCAGCCAGAACGCCCCGCCAAACCCGACCTGCAGAAACACGCCCAGTGGCGGCAACAGAATAGCGATGATGATACGAATGAAATCCATGGGGCAGCTCCTGAATGGGGGTTGGCTCACTTGAGCCATACAAGCTAATCGACCTGCGCCGTTCGTCAGGGTTCAGTGCAATAGCTGCGTTAGGCTCAAGCGAGAATTTTCAACCCATGTTTTTGTACGATGCTCAGTAGTTTGAGCGCCATACCGCTGGGATGTTTGTCACCCGATTCCCATTGCTTGACCGTGGATGCACTGGTGTTGAGATAGCGTGCAAACACCGGCTGGCTGACCTTGTTACGCTCGCGTAGCGCCTTGATCTCCTCAGCCGGGATCGCTAAGGGAACCGATGCCAGACAGGAGTCATCGAATTCTCGCATCGTTGCTTTGTTGATTGCTCCGACAGCAAGCAACGCCCCGGCTGATTCGTGTATCGATTCAAAGACTTCACTTTTGAATTTCTTACTCATGACATATCTCCACAAACTCCTTCATCGCCAACAAGTCGCTGATCTGCTCTTCCGTCAGTTGCGCATAAACCTTTGCCAATTTACGTAAATCCTTCAATTCTGTTGGCGTGATATTGCTTTGATCCTGCTTGGCGAAAAGCACTTGGTAGATCCAGTAATGTCCACCTTTTGCCAAAACAATCGAACGGTGGCGGTTCGCCTTCAAGCGCTTCTTCCACACGCCTCCGCCAAGATCGTCCGCCTGTCCCTGAAGCATCTGGTGAAACGCCTCCTGCAACTCTTCATCTGTGATCCACGCCCTGCTGGCCTGGAGGGCGAAGCGTTTGGTCTTGAACAACCTCAATGGCATAGGTATCCCTTCCAAAAACATACCACCCAGTGGTACAGATCGCAAAACGGCTTTTTCGGTGATACCGATCAGGCCGTGGCCGCATCCCTTGCTGGCATTCTCTAAAAGACCATCCGCGGTACGATCCCTCAAGCTCTAAATCCCGTCTGTAAAACCCGGCCACAAAAAAACGCCCCACGCCAAAAGAATCAGGCGTGGGGCGTGCGTTATACCGCGAGACGGTTCGGGTAATCGGTTGGAGCTGCTCAGCTCAGACGGCAATGCCCTTGCGGCATTGCACTTGGGCGGCGCGCACTCGCGAGAAGGCGCGGCCCAGGCGCAGGAGCATTTCGTCGATGTTGGCTTTGCTGACAGTGAGGGCCGGGGTGAAGCGCAGGCAGTCAGGCTGCGCGGCGTTCAATATCAGGCCTTCGTGAAGTGCGGCGTGAACGACGGCGTCGGCGCATTCGTCGGACAGCGTCAACCCGTAAAACAGGCCTTGGCCGCGCAACTCGCCGTGACCGTAGCGGTGCGCCAGTCGCGCCAGGCGTTCGCGCAGGTGCTGGCCGTTGTCGTTGACCTGCTGAAAGAAGCTGCGGTCATGGATGCTGTCGAGCACTACCAGACCGGCCGCCGTGATCAAGGCGTTGCCGTGATGGGTGCCGCTCAGCTCGCCAGTGGCGAAGCAGCAGGCCTTGCCTCGCGCCAGCAAGGCCGCTAACGGCAAGCCGCCGCCAAGGCCTTTGCCGAGCACGACGATATCGGCGCGAATGCCGTAGGACTGTTCGGCGAGCAAGCTGCCGCAGCGGCCCATACCCGTCTGCACTTCGTCGAGAATCAGCAGAATGCCCAGGTCACGACACAGTCGCTCGACGCCTTTGAGGTAGTGCTCGGTCGCCGGAATGACTCCGGCATCGCTCTGGATCGGCTCCAGCATGATCGCCACGGTCTGCGCATCAACCGCCGCATGCAGCGCCGGCAGGTCGTTGAATGGCACTCGATCGACCGTCGCCAGACTGCGGCCATGGCAACCCTGCTGCGCCACGATGATCCGCGAAGCGCCACCGCGATGCAGTTGGCCCCATTTGCGCGCCAGTTTGATCGCCGCCTCACAAGCCTCGCTGCCACTGTTGAGCAGGTACGCCTGATCGCTGGACGTGCTGGCGCACAGACGTTCGGCGAGGCTGAGCATGCCGCGATTATGCAGATTGCAGCCGGGATTGATCAGTGCCTGGGCCTGATTGGCGATGGCTTTGACCAGCGCCGTGGGGCTGTGGCCAAGGCTGTTGGCGCCGCCGGCCTGGGAAAAGTCGAGGTAGGCGCGATCGTTGCTGTCCCACAGCCATGAACCCTGGCCGCGAACGAACACTTGATGCGGCTGCTCGACACTGGGCATCAGGCGTTGGGCATTGAGCTGGTCGGTCATAGCGGATGGCCCCGCCTCGAAGGTGAGGTCATCCAGACTCGGCGTCTGGCGCCGCAAATTGAACAGATTCATGCGGAAAAACCTCGCCTGAGGTTTTCTGAACTGCCTATGTAATCACGAACGAAGCAAATGGAATTCGTCACGCTTTCTGGCCCTGCAAGCCTTGTGAATGCGGTTAGACTAGGCGCGCAAACGGCTTCAGGCCATTTCGATTTCCCAGCCATTTCGATAAGCGCGCCTTATGGATTTCAAACAACTGCGTTATTTCGTCGCGGTCTACGAAGAAGGCCATGTCGGCCGTGCGGCTGAGCGCTTGTCGATCTCGCAACCGGCGCTGTCGCAACAGATCCGTCAGCTGGAGCAGAATCTCGACGTCACCCTGTTCGAACGCAGCAGTAAACGCCTGCTGCCGACCCTCGCTGCGCACACGCTGTACAACCACGCGTTGCCGCTGCTCGATGGCTTGCAGCGGGCGCGCGAGGCATTGGGTAACTTCAAGGGGCAGGCATTGCGCACCCTGGCGATCGGTGTGCTGCAAACGGTGCACACCAGCCTTGTGCCGCAAATGCTCGAGCGTGTGCGCAAGGCGCAGCCGCATCTGGTGGTGCAGATCTATGAACTTACGGGGCTGGAAATCGAGCGGCGTCTGCTCAATGGTTCGCTGGACATCGGCATCAGCTATCTGCCGCCGCGCCAACCCGGTCTGCACGGGGTGTTGCTGTATGAAGACGAACTGACGCTGGTGATCCCTGCAGACCATCCATTGCGCGAGTTCAAGAAAGTCTCGATGCGCCAGGCTGCTGAACTGCCAATGCTGCTGCTCGGCGAAGAGTTCCAGATTCGGCAGATCTGGCAGGCACAACTGACCAGCCTCGGTCGACGCCCGCAGGTGCAGGCCGAGCTGAACAATATGTTGGGGATTCTCGACAGCCTGCCGCACACCCGGCTGGCGACGGTACTGCCGGGACGTTCGCAAAAGGAATACGACGATGCCGATCTGCTGTGGAAACCGCTAAGCGAGCCACGGGTACCGTTGCAAGTCGGCCTGGTGTGCCGAGATGTGCAACGCCAGCAGGCCTCGTTGGCATTGCTGCGGACATTGCTTGAAGAGGTGATCGATCGCGAAGTGAAGCCGCCTCTAGATCCGCTCGCCTGAAACTTTTCTTCAAGCAAAAGAAAACCCCGCCGAAGCGGGGCTTTGCAGACTGTTTCCCTGACATCCATTTCACTCCGCCACCCTGGCAGAATCCTACGTGTCCGTGTTGTTTACTTTGCGCTTCCTGCGCGACGTCCATGAAATGTAGATTAGCCGTGGATCCAATATACGGATATGGGAGAACAGCAGCACGTCACGTAAGCAAATGCTTACATGACGTCTACGGATCAGAACTGCGCCGCATCCAGCAGGAACAGCGACTCGCTACCGGCCTTGACCGACGCGCTCAACGAGTGGATACGCGGCAGCAAACGGGCGAAATAGAAACGTGCGGTGCCCAGCTTGCTCGCATAGAAATCATCTTGCGCTTCCTTGCCCAGCGAGGCTTTGGCCATCAACGCCCACATGTAGGCGTAAGCGGTGTATCCGAACGCTTGCAAATATTCGACCGAGGCCGCGCCGATTTCGTTCGGATTGTTTTTCGCCCGGTCAAGCAGCCACGCGGTCAGCTCGTCGAGGGTGTCGACGGCATCGTTCAACGGCTTGGTGAACTCGCCCAGATCGGCGCTGGCGGTTGCGGTGAAATGGCGAATCTCGTCAGCGAACAGCTGGTAGAACGCGCCGCCACTGCCAACGATCTTGCGCCCGACCAGGTCCAGCGCCTGAATACCGTTGGTGCCTTCGTAGATCTGGGTGATGCGCACGTCACGCACCAGTTGCTCCTGCCCCCACTCGCGGATGTAGCCGTGGCCGCCGAAAATCTGCTGGCCGTGGACGGTGGTTTCCAGACCCAGGTCGGTCAGGAAGGCTTTCGCTACCGGCGTCAGCAACGCCACCAGATCTTCCGCGCGCTTGCGGGTGGTCGCGTCTTCGCTGAACTTGGCGGTGTCCAGTTGCATCGCCACATACGTGGAGAACGCACGGCCGCCTTCGTTCGAGGCTTTCATGGTCAGCAGCATGCGTCGCACGTCCGGGTGGACGATGATCGGGTCAGCAACTTTGTCCTTGTTCTGCGCGCCGGTCGGCGAACGGCTCTGCAGACGATCGCGCGCATATTCAACAGCGTTCTGATAAGAGCGCTCGCCGGTGGCCAGGCCTTGAATACCAACACCCAGGCGCTCGTAGTTCATCATGGTGAACATCGCGGCCAGGCCTTTGTTCGGCTCGCCGACCAGATAGCCGACGGCTTCGTCGAAGTTCATCACGCAGGTCGCCGAAGCCTGGATACCCATCTTGTGCTCGATCGAACCGCAGTTGGCCGGGTTGCGCGCGCCGAGGCTGCCGTCGGCATTGACCATGAACTTTGGCACCAGGAACAGCGAAATGCCTTTCGGACCGGCCGGGGCGTCCGGCAGCTTGGCCAGTACCAGATGAATGATGTTTTCGGTGAGGTCGTGCTCGCCGCCGGTGATGAAGATCTTGGTGCCGCTGACCTTGTAGGAACCGTCGGCCTGAGGTTCGGCTTTGGTGCGAATGATCCCCAGATCGGTGCCGGCGTGCGGCTCGGTCAGGCACATGGAGCCGGCCCAGATGCCGGCGTACATGTTCGGCAGGTACGCAGCTTTCAGTTCTTCACTGGCGTGAGCGTTGATCGACAGGCAGGCGCCGGCGGTCAGCATCGGATACAGACCGAACGCCAGGCTGGCGGAGTTGACCATTTCTTCGACCTGCGCCGACACGGCTTTGGGCATGCCCATGCCGCCGTAGGCCGGATCGCCGCCAACACCGACCCAACCGCCTTCAGCATAAGTCTGATAGGCCTGTGGGAAACCGGCCGGGGTGGTGACGGCACCGTCCGCCCAATGGCAACCTTCCTCGTCAGCGGCACGGCTCAGTGGCGCGATGCTTTTGCTGGTGACCTTGCCGGCCTCTTCGAGAATCGCTTCAACGGTTTCGGCATCGACGGTCTCGGCCAGCGCCGGCAGCTCGGCCCAGAGTTTGGCGACTTCGAACACTTCATTGAGGACGAAGCGCATATCGCGCAGCGGCGCTTTGTAGTCAGCCATGGCAAACCTCGCAAGATCTAAACAGGTGGTTCGTGGAATGATGTTTTCTTAGCCCGAGTGTACCTCAACAACTTTTGCGACACATAGGGTCAGCCGGTGACTGATTTGTTATTTTTAGTCACCGGAAAAAGATCGCCGCGATCTTTCGATCTGCCCTACAAAGCAAAAGCCTGCGCCGGCAAATTCATCAAACAATCACTGCCCGCCTCGATCGCTGCCTGATGCGCAGCCGTACGCGGCAACAAGCGCTTGAAGTAGAACTCGCACGTCGCCAGTTTGCCCTTGAGAAAATCAGCCTCACCCTCGCCCGCCTCCAACTGTGCCTGGGCAACCAACGCCATGCGCAGCCACAGGTAGCCAAGGATGATGTAGCCGCTGTACATCAGATAATCGACCGATGCGGCACCGACTTCGTCCGGGTTCTTCATGGCGGCCATACCGACCTTCATGGTCAGGTCGCCCCACTGTTGGTTGAGCCCGTCAAGTTGCGCGACGAAGCCGCCCAATTGCGCGTGGCCGGCGTTCGCTGCGCAGAACTTGTGGACGATTTTGGTAAAGCCCCGCAGCAGCTTGCCCTGACTGCCCAGCACCTTGCGCCCGAGCAGGTCCAGCGCCTGAATGCCATTGGTGCCTTCGTAGATCGGCGCGATCCGGCAATCGCGCACCAGTTGCTCCATGCCCCACTCACGAATGAAACCGTGGCCGCCGAATACCTGCATGCCGTGATTGGTCACTTCCAGCCCGGTGTCGGTCATGAACGCCTTGCAGATCGGCGTGAGGAACGCCAACAGGTCTTCGGCTTCCTGACGCCCCTCGGCGCCGCTGCTCAGGTGCGCGACATCGAGCATCTGCGCGGTGAAATAGGTCAGCGCGCGGTTGCCTTCGTTGAAGGCTTTCATGGTCAGCAACATGCGCCGCACATCGGGGTGGACGATGATCGGGTCAGCAGGTTTTTCCGGGGCCTTGGCGCCGGTCAGCGCACGCATTTGCAGGCGGTCGTTGGCGTACTTGATCGCGCCCTGGAAACTCGCCTCGCCCAGACACAGCCCCTGCATGCCGGTGCCGAGGCGCGCGTGGTTCATCATGGTGAACATGCAGTTGAGGCCTTTGTTCGGCTCGCCGATCAGATAACCGGTGGCAGCATCGAAGTTCAGCACGCAGGTGGCTGAAGCCTTGATGCCCATCTTGTGCTCGATCGAGCCGCAGGAAACGCCATTGCGCTCTCCCGCTTCGCCTGCTGCATCGGGCAGGAACTTGGGCACGATAAACAGGGAAATGCCCTTGGTTCCGGCCGGTGCGTCCGGCAGCTTGGCCAGGACCAGATGGATGATGTTGTCGCTCAGGTCATGCTCGCCGGCGGAAATGAAAATCTTGCTGCCGGTGATCGCGTAGCTGCCGTCGGCCCGTGGCACCGCGCGGGTCTTGATGATGCCCAGATCGGTGCCGCAGTGGGCTTCGGTCAGGCACATGGTGCCGGTCCACTGGCCGGCGGTGAGTTTGCTCAGGTAGGTGTCTTTCTGTTCGGCGGTGCCGTGAGCGTGAATCGCCGACATCGCGCCATGGGTCAGGCCCGGGTACATGCCCCAGGACGTGTTACTGGAACCGACCATTTCGCTGATCACCAGCCCCAGCGAGCTAGGCAACCCTTGGCCACCGTAAGCCGGATCAGCCGCCAACCCATGCCAGCCGCCCTCGACATATTGAGCGAAGGCCTGCTTGAAGCCTGTAGGCGTTGTCACCACGCCGTTGTCGAAATGGCAGCCCTCTTCATCGCCGCTGCGATTGAGCGGGGCCAGCACGTTCTCGCAGAACTTCGCGCCTTCTTCGAGGATCGCGCTGATCATGTCCGGGCTGGCGTCATGCGCGCCGAGACTGGCGTAGCTGGTATGGAAGTCGAAGACGTGATCGATCAGAAAGCGCATGTCGCGCAGGGGAGCTTTGTACTCGGGCATGGTGGCTTCTCCGTCAGCAGATTCCTCCAACCTACTGCCGGCCACCACGCGCGACAATCATCGTGCAGGCGCTGAATGCGCCGTCATCACTCAACCCGCAGCAGCGTCCATGCGCACCGCGCCACGGCGGTTCTGCCCGAACGCCATGACGCAGTTACGCCCGGCGCCCTTGGCGCTGTACAACGCCTGGTCGGCGGACTTGAGCACTTCTTCAGGGGTGCGCTGCTCGACACGTTCGGCGACGCCGATGCTCACCGTCACCGACACCGCCGAGGCGCCGGAACCGCTGCGGCGCTGGCGTCCTTGCTGGTCGTCCTGCGGGCGGTTTTCCTGGTTGCGCAACTGAATGCTGTAGGACGCAATCGATTCACGGATTACTTCCAGGTGCGGCATGCATTCCTCAAGGGTTTTGCCTGCGAACACCAAGGCAAACTCCTCACCGCCGTAGCGATACGCCCTACCGCCGCCACTGATTTTCGACAGTTTGCTGGCGACCAGGCGCAGCACCTGGTCACCGACATCATGACCGTGGGTGTCATTGAATTTCTTGAAGTGATCGACGTCGCTCATCGCCAGCACGTAGTTGCGCCCCAGGCGCTGCATACGTTCGTTGAGCGCACGTCGTCCCGGCAGACCGGTGAGCTCGTCGCGGAAGGCCATTTGATAGGCCTCATGTGCAACCGCTGCGGCGATCATCAGCATCACCTGACTGCACATGATGTTCAGGGTGAACGGCAGAATGAAGGTCTTCGGCAGCATCCAGAACACCCCGAGCAAGCCAACCAGTTGCGCCGCGTGCAACGGGCGCGGGTTGCGCCAGTATTGCCAGGCCAGAAGCAGGAAGGCCGAGATGAACACCGGATAGGACAACTGGATGAGACTCATCCATGCCCCGTGCAGCGCCGGCCAGCGGATCTCCGACAACCACAGCAGTAGCGCCTGTGGGTAACTTTGCTCCAAGCCCAGCGCCACGCTGCCAAATGCCAGCAGCACGGCAAAACGCGCGACCATGTCCTGAAACAGATGGGTACGCTCCTGCCACGCCGCGAACAACCCGAACAACAACGGCAGCAGCAGGCAGACCAGATGAAACACCACCGCAGCGTCCTCGCGAACCTTGCCGTTGTCGCGGTAGAAATCGGTCTGGGTGTCCAGCAGAAAGTAGGCGATGTACACCGTGAGCATCAGAAACAGTTCGCGCTGACGTCGATACACCGCGCAATAAGCGCCACCGAGGAGCAGAACCAATGTCGGCAGAACGTTGAACAGCGACGTGAAAAACACGCTGAGGTCTTTGACGTACGCGGCCGCCAGCCCCGCAAGCAATAACAGCAGTGATGGCAGGAAATGGCTGAAACGTACAGCGGAAGAACGCGGCAAGGGTAAGCTCCGACCCGTCATAGCAAAGAGATGGCATTGTGCCTGCAAAGTGCGGCCAAGCCCACACAATGTGATCCAGATCACACACGGTCTCTATAACGGCCGGAAGCTCGACTATCTGAGCGATCCGCCAACAAAAAAACCGCTGCCCCCTAACGGGAGCAGCGGTTTTCCTCAGACTGCGTTAAGGCTTAGTAGCCCAGCGCGAAGTCTTCTTCTTTCATGTCCATCAGATTGCCAGCACCCGACAGCATAGTGGCCACGTGCGTACGGGTACGCGGCAGGATGCGCTGGAAGTAGAAGCGCGCGGTTTGCAGCTTGGCGGTGTAGAACGCCTCGTCGCTGGTACCGGCGGCCAGTTTTTCCGCAGCCAGACGCGCCATGTCTGCCCAGAAGTAGGCCAGGCAGGCATAGCCGGAGTACATCAGGTAGTCCACGGAGGCCGCGCCGACTTCTTCGCGATCTTTCATGGCAGCCATACCAACCTTCATGGTCAGCTCGCCCCATTCCTTGTTCAGTGCAGCCAGCGGCGCGACGAATTCCTGGACGGCTTCGTTGCCTTCGTTGGTCTGGCAGAACTTGTGGACGATCTTGGTGAAGCCTTTCAGAGCTTCGCCTTGAGTCATCAGCACTTTACGGCCGAGCAGGTCCAGAGCCTGAATGCCGGTGGTGCCTTCGTACAGCATCGAGATGCGGCTGTCGCGAACGTTCTGCTCCATGCCCCACTCGGCGATGAAGCCGTGGCCGCCGTAGATCTGCACGCCGTGGTTGGCGGCTTCAAAACCGACTTCGGTCATGAACGCTTTGGCGATCGGGGTCATGAACGCCAGCAGTGCGTCGGCCTTCTTCTTCTCTTCTTCATCGACGCCGTATTTGACGATGTCGACCTGCTTCGCAGTGAAGTAGACCATCGCGCGGTTGCCTTCGGCGAACGCCTTCATGGTCAACAGCATGCGGCGCACGTCCGGGTGGACGATTATCGGGTCAGCGGCTTTGTCCGGCGCTTTCGGGCCAGTCAGCGAGCGCATTTGCAGGCGATCACGAGCGTATTTCAGACCGCCCTGGAAGCCGATTTCGGCGTGAGCCAGACCTTGCAGCGCGGTACCGAGACGGGCGGTGTTCATAAAGGTGAACATGCAGTTCAGACCTTTGTTCGCCGGGCCGATCAGGTAACCAGTGGCGCCATCGAAGTTCATCACGCAGGTGGCGTTGCCGTGGATGCCCATCTTGTGTTCCAGCGAACCGCAGCTCACTGCGTTGCGCGCGCCGATGGAGCCATCTGCGTTGGGCAGGAATTTCGGCACGATGAACAGCGAGATGCCTTTGGTGCCAGCCGGAGCATCCGGCAGACGCGCCAGTACGATGTGGACGATGTTATCGGCCATGTCGTGTTCGCCGGCCGAGATGAAGATCTTGGTGCCGGAGACTTTGTAGGAACCGTCGGCCTGAGGCTCGGCCTTGGTGCGCAGCATGCCCAGGTCGGTGCCGCAGTGCGGTTCGGTCAGGCACATGGTGCCGGTCCATTCGCCGGAGACCAGTTTGGTCAGATAGGCTTCCTGCTGCTCAGGGGTGCCGTGCTCGGAGATGGTGTTCATCGCACCGTGCGACAGGCCTGGGTACATGCCCCACGACCAGTTGGCTTCGCCGACCATTTCGCTTACCGCCAGGCCCAGCGACTCAGGCAGACCCTGACCGCCGTGCTCAACGTCGTGGGCCAGGCTTGGCCAGCCGCCTTCGACGAATTGCTTGTACGCTTCTTTGAAGCCAGTCGGGGTTTTCACGCCGGACTCGCTCCAGGTGCAGCCTTCGATGTCGCCCACGCGGTTCAGCGGCGCCAGTACCTGCTCACAAAACTTGGCGCCTTCCTCGAGGATGGCGTCAACCATGTCCGGCGTGGCGTCTGCGCACGCTGGCAGGCTCTGATAGTGCGCTTCGTAGCCGAGCAGTTCGTCACGAACGAAGCGAATATCACGCAAGGGGGCCTTGTAGTCAGGCATAGCGATAAACCTCTGCTGATGTAACCGGGAATGAACGACCGTGTTGAGTTGTTGTGACGGTCAAACAGTTGTTTGAAACATACGTTTACGCCGAAATCTTGTCAAGCATCGATCTTTTGCCGTTCGTCATCACGCTCTCCAAATGCCGGAAACGAGAAATCGCCGCGACTTCACGTAAGCCACGGGCGTTGTAAAAAGATTAGTTGAGCAAGAAGGACTTAAACGAAAAACGCCGCGACATGGCGCGGCGTTTCGGGATCTAGAACAAATTCATTCAGGCAAAGGTATCGATGATCGTCCCGAGCACTTCGTCGGATGCCTTGGCCACCTTCACACCCAGCTCTGCCTGAATCTTGCCCTGCGACAGCTCGACGATATTGCTCGCCAGATCCGATTCCTGTGCGCGATCCACGCCGCGAAGGCGATTGACCTGCACTTCGGACGACTGGCTGGTCACCGAACGTTCGATGGTGTTGTTGGCGATCTGGCTGGCCGCCTGATCAACGCGGTTCTGCCCGGACTGAATCGAGCTCAGTCCCGCATAAAAAGCTGTGTTGCCGGAGATTTCCATCGTCACTCTCATCCCTGCAAAGGATCAATGCTCGCCATTGAAGCAGACGCGCCGGCAAAACACCCGTCAAAAACACTAATGGCACAGTGCCTGTTCATAGCGAGAACCTTAATCGAGCAAATCCAGTTGCAAATGCTCGGCCACCGCTTCGGCGCTCAACGCCTTGAGTTTCGGCACCCGGCCCAGGCATGGCGCGGGGATGCGCTCGGCCAGGGTCGCAAGGTTTTCCTCCAGCCGCGAAGTTTTCGGATCGATAATATTGGCCACCCACCCCGCCAATTGCAGGCCATCGCGGGCAATCGCCTCGGCGGTCAGCAACGCATGACTGATGCACCCAAGCCTCACGCCCACCACCAGAATCACCGGCAGCTTCAGCGCAATCGCCAGGTCCGAGAGATTGTCCTGATCCGCCAACGGCACCCGCCAGCCGCCCGCGCCTTCGATCAGAGTGAAATCGGCGTTCATCGCCAGAATCCCGCGCATCGGCGCCAGCAGCGATTGCACCGTCAGCGCCACTCCCGCTTCGCGCGCCGCCAGATGCGGAGCGATCGCTGGCTCGAACGCCACCGGGTTGACCTGTTGATAAGTCAGCGGCAACGAACATTCGGCCAGCAGCGCCAAAGCATCGGAATTACGCAAGCCTTTGGGCGTGACGTCGCAACCCGATGCCACCGGTTTGCCCGCCGCCGTGCTCAAGCCTGCCGACCGCGCCGCATGGAGCAATCCGGCAGCAACGGTGGTCTTGCCGACATCGGTGTCGGTACCGGTGATGAAATAGGCTGCGCTCATAGAGGTTTCTCCAACACGGCGTATACCACCTGATACGTTGCCGGCAGCCCCGACGCCTGACGGAAGCGCTCATACGCGTCGATCAGCCCGAGAATCCGCGTCCGGCCGGTCAAACCGCCCGGCCGCCCGGGATTCAGATTGTGTGCACCCAGCGCCTTCAGCTCGTGAGTCAGGCTGCGCACATCCGGGTAATGCAACACGTGCGGCTGATTCTGCAGCGCCAAAATGCGCATGCCACTGCCGGCACATAACTGTTCATAGCGGGCGAACTCGCGGAAGCGATTGACGTGCACCAGCCCGTCGACCTGCTGCCAACTCTCACGCAACTCGAACAGCGTCCCTGTACACAGACTAGCAAAGGCAAAAATCCCGCCCGGTTTAAGCACGCGCAAGGCTTCGCTGAGCACCGCCTCGAAGTCGGCGCACCACTGCACCGCGAGACTGGAGAAAATCAGATCGACGCTCGCATCCTGCAACGGCAGCCGTTCGGCATCGCCAGCAATGAAATGCTCAGCGCCACCCAATGGCCGTGCGTGATTGAGCATGCCCTCGGCAATGTCCAGCGCGACACCGCTGCCCTGGGTGAAACGCGAGGCCAGCGCACGGGTGAAATAGCCGGTGCCGCAACCGAGATCGAGCCACCGCGACGGCATGAAACTCCCAGGCAAACGCGCAAGCAGCTGCGTGCCGACGTCACGCTGAAACTCGGCGACGCTGTCGTAACTGGCCGCAGCACGGGAAAAAGACGCCGCCACCTGACGCTTGTCGGGCAAGCCCCCAGGCAGCACAAGGGACAGATCAGTCATCAGCGCACTCATGAAGAAAAGCCTGGATCGCGCCCGCGACTCCGTGCGGGTCTTCCAGCAGAAAAGCATGGCTGGCCTGTTCGATCAGACCAATTTCGATATCCGGCAACAGCGCGAACAATGCGCCGGCCGCTTCCGCCGGGACCAGCGCATCCTGTCCGCCGAACAGATGAAACTGCGGGCCGCGAAACCCCAGCAACGCTTGGCGTGTGTCCAGTTGCGCAAGGAGCTCCAGACCCGCCATCAGCGCAGTCGGCGCGGCTGCCGGTGCACCACCGAGCAGCAAGCGCGACAAGCCACGCGAGTCTGGTGAACCTTGCGCACATAGCAGAGCGAAGCGCTTGAGCGTGGTACGCGGGTCGGCCTGGCAACCGGCAAGAAACGCATCGAAAGTCTCGCCGGGCATCGCGCTCGGCCACTGTTCATGAGCAACAAACGCAGGGTTGCTTGCCAGCGTGAGCAGCCCGCAGCACGCCTCACCGCGTCGTGCCGCCAACTCAGAGGCGAGCATGCCGCCCAGCGACCAGCCACCGAGCCAGACTTCCTGTGGAATGCGCGCATCGAGTTCGTCGAGCCAGTCTTCAAGATCAGCGGAATCCAGCTCCGGCAGCGGTTCGATCTCGACTTGCAGATGTTCGTCGAGGCCACGCAATGCTGCGGCCAGCGGTTCCAGCGGCGACACGCCGAGGCCCCAGCCGGGCAGCAGGATCAGACGATTACGCATGGCTTGGCTCCAACGACAATCGGGCGAAACAATCTGCCAATCCTTCCAGCAACTGTTGCACTTGAGCTTCGCTGTGGGCGGCGGTCAGCGTGACGCGCAACCGCGCGCTGCCGGCCGGCACGGTCGGTGGGCGAATCGCAGTAACCATCAGCCCGCGCTCGCGCAGCATCTGCGACAACCGCACGGCGCGGCCGGCATCGCCGATCATGATCGGCTGGATCGGCGTGAAGCTGTCCATCAGCTCCAGTCCGATCTGCTCGGCGCCGTGGCGGAACTGGCGAATCAGCGTCTGCAAGTGTTCACGGCGCCAGTGTTCGCTGCATAACAGCTCGAGGCTTTTCAGCGTCGCGCAGGCCAGCGCCGGTGGTTGGCTGGTGGTGTAGATATACGGGCGGGCGAACTGGATCAGGCTTTCGATCAACTCTTCGCTGCCGGCGACAAAGGCCCCGGCTGTGCCGAAGGCTTTACCGAGAGTGCCGACCAGCACCGGCACATCGTCCTGGCTCAGGCCGAAATGCTCGACGATGCCGCCACCGTTGGCGCCCAACGGGCCGAAGCCGTGGGCATCGTCGACCATCAGCCACGCGCCTTTGGCCTTGGCCGCGCGGGCCAGCGCCGGCAGGTCGGCGATGTCACCGTCCATGCTGAATACGCCATCGGTCACCACCAGTGTGTTGCCAGTGGCTTTCTCCAGGCGTTTGCCCAGGCTTTCGGCGTCGTTGTGCAGATAGCGGTTGAAACGCGCGCCGGACAACAGGCCCGCATCCAGCAAAGAAGCGTGATTGAGCCGGTCCTCGAGCACCGTATCGCCCTGCCCGACCAGCGCGGTGACCGCGCCGAGGTTGGCCATGTAGCCGGTGGTGAACAACAGCGCACGCGGTCGCCCGGTCAGATCGGCGAGTGCTTCCTCCAGCGCGTGATGCGGGCTGCTGTGGCCGATCACCAGATGCGACGCGCCACCGCCGACCCCCCAACGCTCGGCACCGGCGCGCCAGGCTTCGATCACCTGCGGATGATTGGCCAGGCCCAGATAGTCGTTGTTGCAGAAAGCGAGCAGTGGTTGGCCGTCCACCACCACTTCCGGCCCTTGCGGCGATTCGAGTAGCGGGCGCTGCCGGTAGAGGTTGTAGGCACGGCGGGCAGCAAGGCGTGCGGCGAGATCGAAAGACATGCAGGCCTCGATTTTCAAATGACACAGATCCCCTGTGGGAGCGAGCCTGCTCGCGAATGGGCGTCACATCCAACAGGGATGTTGGCGGCCAAACCGCTTTCGCGAGCAGGCTCGCTCCCACAGGGGTTTTGCATTCCTTCAGGGCAATCCGCGCGGTTTATTACACCGCAGCGTTGTAGAACTGCTCGCTACTCTTCTGCTCCACCAGTGCCTGCTCGATCGCAGCCTGATGAACCTCATCGGAATGCTCTTCGCGAGCTTCCGGCTGGATACCGAGGCGCGCGAACAGCTGCATGTCCTTGTCCGCCTGCGGGTTGGCGGTGGTGAGCAATTTGTCGCCGTAGAAAATCGAGTTGGCGCCGGCGAAAAATGCCAGGGCCTGCATCTGCTCGTTCATCGCTTCGCGACCGGCGGACAGGCGCACATGGGATTGCGGCATGAGGATGCGCGCGACGGCGAGCATGCGGATGAAGTCGAACGGGTCAATGTCTTCGGCGTTTTCCAGCGGCGTGCCGGCGACTTTCACCAGCATGTTGATCGGCACCGACTCCGGGTGCTCCGGCAGGTTGGCCAACTGGATCAGCAGATTAGCGCGATCGTCCAGCGATTCGCCCATGCCGAGAATGCCGCCGGAGCAGATTTTCATCCCCGACTCACGCACGTAAGCCAACGTCTGCAGACGTTCGCTGTAAGTGCGGGTGGTGATGATGCTGCCGTAGAACTCCGGCGAAGTGTCGAGGTTGTGGTTGTAGTAATCGAGACCGGCCTTGGCCAGCGCCTCGGTCTGCTCCTGATCGAGACGTCCGAGGGTCATGCAGGTTTCCAGGCCCAAGGCTTTCACCCCTTCAACCATCTTCAACACATACGGCATGTCTTTGGCCGACGGATGTTTCCACGCCGCGCCCATGCAGAATCGCGTCGAACCAATGGCTTTGGCGCGGGCCGCTTCTTCGAGGACCTTCTGCACTTCCATCAGTTTTTCTTTTTCCAGACCGGTGTTGTAGTGCCCGGACTGCGGGCAGTACTTGCAGTCTTCCGGGCAGGCGCCGGTCTTGATCGACAGCAGTGTCGAGACCTGCACGCGGTTGGCGTTGAAATGCGCGCGGTGCACCGTTTGCGCCTGGAACAGCAAGTCGTTGAATGGCTGTACGAAGAGTGCTTTGACTTCGGCCAGAGACCAATCGTGACGCAGGGTGGCGGTGGTGCTCGCGCTCATGGGCAATTCCTTGGTTATGCTTGGCTGGCGCCGGGGAAAATGGAATATCCACAGGCGCTACACGGATGTTCGGCATATTTAAGGAAGAGCGATGCGCTGTCAACCGCAATACCAGGGACCGGTTTACATCTGTTTAAAAAACGTACAGACCTGTTTGCTGTGCGATGAGCCCGCTGAAGCACAAATGCCAATGTGCGAGGCCTGCGAAACCGAATTGCCCTGGCTCGGCAGTCATTGTCAGAGCTGCGCTTTGCCGCTGGCGGCGGATGGCCTGACTTGCGGCGAGTGCCTGCTAGAGCCTCCGGCCTTCGAGCAGGTCGCCGTGCCCTGGGTTTATGGCTTCCCCGTGGACAGTCTGATTACACGCTTTAAACACAACGCGAAATGGCCGTTTGGTCACCTGCTCGCCGACGTTCTCGGCCAATACCTGCAGCATCGCTTCGCCGAGGACTTGCCGCGACCCGACGTGCTGCTACCGGTGCCGCTGGCCAATAAACGCCTGCGTCGGCGAGGATTCAATCAGGCGGCGATGCTCGCGCGCTGGTTGAGTGTTTCGCTGGGTTTGCCCTGTGAAGAACAGCTGCTGCGGCGAGTCATCGACACCGATGCTCAACAGGATCTCGATGCCAAGGCGCGCAAACGCAATTTGCGCAATGCCTTTGCGCTGGCGCCTGATGCAGAGGTAAGCGGCCGCCATTTCGCGCTGGTGGATGATGTTCTGACCACGGGCGCGACCGCTCAAGCGCTGGCGCGGTTGTTGATGAATGCAGGTGCGGCGCGGGTTGATGTGTATTGCCTGGCCCGGACGCCGAAGCCCGGTACCTGAAGCGAATACAGATCTCCTGTGGGAGCGAGCCTGCTCGCGAATCGGTGTCACATTCAACAAAGATGTTGTTGGTCAGACCGCTTTCGCGAGCAGGCTCGCTCCCACAGGGGGCTTTGCGTCAGGCTTGACTCATGCGTTGCAAGTGGCCAACGTCCCTCTCATCGCCCGAGCCAGAAGCGTTCTGCCATGTCCCTGCCCACCCTGCTCTCCCAACACATCGTCCGCCGTCCGCAGCGCATTGCCCTGCTGCAACACATCGCCGAGCAGGGCTCGATCACCCGTGCGGCGAAAAGCGCGGGGCTCAGTTACAAGGCGGCATGGGATGCGATCGATGAGTTGAACAACCTGGCGCAGAAACCCTTGGTCGAGCGCGTGGTGGGCGGCAAGGGTGGCGGAGGCGCCAGACTGTCCAGCGAGGGCGAGCGAGTGCTGCGCCTGTATCAGAAATTGCAGGCGTTGCAGGCGCAGGTGTTGGAAGCGGCCGAAGACGCCAGTGATCTCGACCTGCTCGGGCGGCTGATGCTCAGGACCAGCGCGCGCAATCAGCTGCATGGCACGGTCGCGGCCATTCAGGCGCAGGGGCGCAACGATCTGATCCGCCTCGAACTGGCAGAAGGCATTGCTCTGGAGGCACAGATCACCCACGACAGCACCGTGCATCTGGAATTGCAGGTCGGTACCGAAGTGATGGCGCTGATCAAGGCTGGCTGGCTTGAGTTGCTCGGCTCCGATCAGCCGGCCACGCCCGGACACAATGTCCTGCGCGGCACCATCGAAGCCATCCTCGATGCCGAGGACGGTCCCAGCGAGGTGCGCATTTCCCTGCCCAACGGCCAGACACTTTGCGCCTTGGCCGAACCGCTGCACTTGCGCAACCAGCAACTCGCCGTGGGGTCTGCGATGCAGGTGCAATGCGCGCCGTCCAACGTGCTGATCGGCACGCCGCTCTGATTTGTCTTGCCACAAAAGCGTCATCGACCCGCATTAAGGTGTTGCCCATAACCAAGCAGGGAGCCTGATGTGAGCCTATTAGAAGAAAACCAATCCACTGATCTGGAAAAAATGGTCGGCCTCAGCCGTCGCGGTTTCATCAGCGCCGGTGCCTTGTGCGGCGCGGCGATGTTCCTCGGCGGCAACCTGTTGAGCCGCAGCGTCATGGCCGCCAGCGTCAGCGCCGGCAACAGCCGCCTGCTCGGTTTCGAGAGCATTCCGGCGGCGACCACCGACGCCATCAGCCTGCCCAAGGGCTACAAGTCTTCGGTGCTGATCAGTTGGGGCCAGCCGTTGCACAAGAACGGCCCGGCCTTCGATCCGAGCGGTAACGGCACCGCTGCCGCACAGGAAGTGCAGTTCGGCGACAACAATGACGGCATGAGCCTGTTCGCCTTCCCGGACGACAAGAACCGCGCGCTGATGGCGATCAACAACGAATACACCAACTATCGCTATCTATATCCGCATGGCGGCATGCCGCAGTCGGCTGAAGACGTGCGCAAGGCATTGGCCTGCGAAGGCGTGTCGGTGATCGAAGTGCAGCGCAAGAACGGCCTGTGGCAATTCGTCCAGGGCTCGCGCTACAACCGTCGGATTCACGGTAACTCGCCGCTGCGCATCAGCGGTCCGGCCCGCGGCCACGACTTGATGAAAACCGCCGCCGACAAGCACGGCAAAAAAGTCCTCGGCACCTTCCAGAACTGCGCCAACGGCAAGACACCGTGGGGCACCTACCTGACCTGCGAAGAAAACTTCACCGACTGCTTCGGCAGCAGCAACGCCCAGCAGCAGTTCGATGCCGCGCAAAAGCGCTATGGCGTTGTCGCCAGCAGCAAAGACATCAACTGGCACCCGCACGACCCGCGTTTCGACATGGCCAAGAACCCCAATGAGCTCAACCGTCACGGCTGGGTGGTCGAGATCGATCCGTTCGATCCGCAATCGACTCCGGTCAAACGCACCGCGCTGGGCCGCTTCAAACATGAAAACGCCGCGCTGGCCGAGACCGACGATGGTCGCGCTGTGGTGTACATGGGCGACGACGAGCGTGGCGAGTTCATTTATAAATTCGTCAGCCGCGATCGCATCAACCATCGCAATCAGAAAGCCAACCGCGACATCCTCGATCACGGCACGTTGTATGTGGCCAAATTCGATGCCGGCGACGGCAACCCTGATCACCCGAAAGGCCAGGGCCAGTGGATCGAACTGACCCACGGCAAGAACGGCATCGACGCCAGCAGCGGGTTTGCCGATCAGGCCGAAGTGCTGATCCACGCGCGCCTTGCCGCCAGCGTCGTTGGCGCAACACGCATGGACCGCCCGGAGTGGATCGTCGTCAGCCCCAAGGACGGCCAGGTTTATTGCACCCTGACCAACAACGCCAAGCGCGGCGAAGACGGCCAACCGGTGGGCGGGCCGAACCCGCGCGAGAAGAACGTCTATGGGCAGATTCTGCGCTGGCGCACCGACCGCGACGATCACGCTTCGAAGACCTTTGCCTGGGATCTGTTTGTGGTCGCCGGCAACCCGGGCGTGCATGCCGGGACGCCGAAGGGTGGCTCATCGAACATCACCCCGCAGAACATGTTCAACAGCCCCGACGGTCTGGGTTTCGACAACGCCGGCCGCCTGTGGATTCTCACCGACGGCGACTCGAGCAACGCTGGCGACTTCGCCGGCATGGGCAACAACCAGATGCTCTGCGCCGATCCTGCGACCGGTGAGATTCGCCGTTTCATGGTCGGGCCGGTCGGTTGCGAAGTGACCGGCATCAGCTTCTCGCCGGATCAGAAGACCCTGTTTGTCGGCATCCAGCATCCCGGCGAGAACGGCGGTTCGACCTTCCCCGAGCATCTGCCCAATGGCAAGCCAAGGTCCTCGGTGATGGCGATTACTCGCGAAGACGGCGGGGTTGTCGGCGCCTGATAAACCGCTTTCGCGAGCAGGCTCGCTCCCACAGGGAATCGTATTCCAAGGTGGGAGCGAGCCTGCTCGCGAAGAGGCCCGGGCAGACACCAACACCCTTCGCGCCGCCATCTGCGCTACCATGCCGAGCCGGACGCAGCAG
>NZ_CEEDDH010000017.1:0-54494 GCF_979253165.1 Pseudomonas sp. AC083 | reverse complement strand
CTCGCGAAGAGGCCCGGGCAGACACCAACACCCTTCGCGCCGCCATCTGCGCTACCATGCCGAGCCGGACGCAGCAGCCTGCTGCGCGCAGGAGTCAGCATGGCCCACCCGTTTGAAACCCTCACCCCCGATCTCGTCCTGGATGCCGTTGAAAGCATCGGTTTCCTCAGCGACGCGCGCATTCTGGCGCTCAACAGCTACGAAAACCGTGTGTATCAGGTCGGTATCGAAGACTCCGAGCCGCTGATCGCCAAGTTCTATCGTCCGCAGCGCTGGACCAACGAGGCCATCCTCGAAGAGCACCAGTTCACCTTCGAACTGGCCGACATCGACATCCCGGTGGTAGCGCCGCTGATCCACAACGGCGAAACCCTGCATGAGCACGCCGGCTTCCGCTTCACCCTGTTCCCGCGTCGTGGTGGCCGGGCGCCGGAGCCGGGCAATCTTGATCAACTGTATCGCCTCGGCCAGTTGCTCGGGCGCATGCATGCGGTGGGCGGCACCAAGCCGTTCGAGCACCGCGAAGCCCTCGCCGTGCAGAACTTCGGCCATGCCTCGCTGAACACCCTGCTCGAAGGCAATTTCATTCCCAAGAGCCTGCTGCCGGCTTACGAATCGGTTGCCCGCGACCTGCTCAAACGCGTCGAAGACGTCTACGCCGCCACGCCTCACCAGAACATCCGCATGCACGGTGACTGCCACCCCGGCAACATGATGTGCCGCGACGAGATGTTCCACATCGTCGACCTCGACGACTGCCGCATGGGCCCGGCGGTGCAGGACATCTGGATGATGCTTGCCGGCGATCGCCAGGAATGTCTGGGGCAGTTGTCGGAATTGATGGACGGCTACAACGAATTCCATGATTTCGACCCGCGCGAACTGGCGCTGATCGAACCGTTGCGCGCCCTGCGCCTGATGCACTACAGCGCCTGGCTGGCGCGACGCTGGGACGACCCGGCGTTCCCGCACAGCTTTCCGTGGTTTGGCACGGAGCGGTATTGGGGCGACCAGGTGCTGGCGTTGCGTGAGCAACTGTCCGCGCTTAACGAAGAACCTTTGAAGTTGTTCTGAATTAAAGATCAAAAGATCGCAGCCTTCGGCAGCTCCTACCTTGGAATGCATATCCCTGTAGGAGCTGCCGAAGGCTGCGATCTTTTTGCTTTCTGACACGACACATCTATACAACCTCCTTACAATCCTTTCTTTGTCAGCTGCCTGAGCAAGGATTCTGCATGCAAGCCGCCAACCCGCGTCGCGGGTACATTCTGGGCCTGAGCGCCTACATCATCTGGGGCCTGTTCCCGATCTATTTCAAAGCCATTGCCGAAGTCCCGGCCGTCGAGATCATCATCCACAGGGTACTGTGGTCGGCGCTGTTTGGTGCGTTGCTGCTGATGGTGTGGAAACACCCGGGCTGGCTGCGCGAGTTGCTCGACAATCCCAAGCGCCTGGCGATTCTGGCTCTGAGCGGCACGCTGATCGCGGCCAACTGGCTGACCTACGTGTGGTCGGTGAACAACGGCCGCATGCTCGAGGCGAGTCTGGGTTACTACATCAATCCGCTGGTCAACGTGCTGTTGGGCATGGTGCTGCTCGGCGAACGGCTGCGGCGCATGCAGTGGGTCGCGGTCGGTCTCGCTGCCATCGGCGTGGCGCAGCAGGTGTGGCAGGTCGGCAGCTTGCCGTGGGTGTCGCTGGCGCTGGCCCTGACTTTCGGCTTCTACGGTCTGATCCGCAAGCAGGCGCCGGTCAAGGCGCTGCCGGGGCTGGTAGTGGAAACCTGGATGCTGGTGCCGATTGCGATCGCATGGTTGCTGTTCAATCAGACTGCCACGAGTGTGCAGCCGGCCTTCTGGACCGCCTCCGAAGCCTGGTGGCTGGTGGCCGCCGGGCCGGTGACGCTGGTGCCGCTGGTGTGTTTCAACGCCGCCACCCGCCACTTGCCCTACACCACCATCGGCTTCCTGCAATACATCGCGCCGACGCTGGTGTTGCTGCAAGCCGTGCTGCTGTTTGGCGAGCATTTGTCGTCCAGCACGCTGGTCGCGTTCATGTTTATCTGGGCCGGTCTGGCGGTCTATAGCATTGATGCGTGGATAAGTTTGCGCCGACGCGCCTGATCAAAAAACGCACAAAGCTCCGCAGGCCACGGTTCTCGTGGCCTGCATCGTTCCTTCCCAAGCTTATCCACAGCGTGATCCCCGCCGTTTGTGCGCAAGTCACTGAATGCTGGCGGTTTTTTGATCAACGGGCGCAAAGCCACGGCCGGCGTGGCTTGGCGGTCTGTCTCTACAGGTTATCCACAGGCAGGTGCACGTTAAACCTGAATAACCCTGTCTGCGCTTAAACCTCTGTGCGTAACACCAGTTCGACCATCAGATCATCGGCCAGGGTTTCCAGGCGCGCCTGCAGAACGTCGAGCGACAAGGTGAGTGGCACCGCCAGAATCGCCTCGGCGTGAAACAGCGGCTCGCTGCTCATCGGCGCCGGGCGCACTTCAGTCACCAACCGTTCAAGGTTCACGCCCTGTTCGCTCAACAGGCGAGTGATATCACGAACGATACCCGGTCGGTCATTGCCGACCAGTTCCATGGCGATCGGTTTCCACGTGCAGGACTGCTCCACTCCGCTTTCGGCAATCAGTACCCGAATGCCATGGGCCGACAGCGCTTGCAGGGCATCGACCAGTTCGTCGTAAGCCTCCGCCGGCACACCCACGCGCAGAATCCCGGCAAACTGCCCGGCCATGCGTGACATGCGGCTTTCCAGCCAGTTGCCGCCGTGCTCGGCGATGCATTGGGCGATGCGCTCGACCTGCCCGGGCTTGTCCGGGGCGAAAACGGTGAGTACGAGATGGTCCATGGCGCAGCCCTCTTGTCATGTCTTTTGTTATCGAAGGGCAAGTATAGGCAAGCGGATTGATTCAGCCTGACCCAGTGCTGGCAGATGATGACCTGTGGCGAGGGGATTTGTCCCCGTCCGGCTGCGCAGCAGTCGTGAGTCCTGCCAATTGAGTCTGCCAGCCGGACCGCAGGGGGCGGCTTCGCCACCCAACGGGGATAAATCCCCTCGCCACAAATCGTTACACCCAAATTGCTCCTTAGCAGGCCCACAGTAATTATGTGTACAACTTTCGATATTTAGCTGGAACAATCCAATGCTTTTTTGAGAACATCCCGTTCCGCGACGTGACCGCAATGCGTCATGAGGTCGCAGAACGACGTAATTAGTCTGATTTTCACAAGCGCAACTCATCATGTAGTATGCCGCAGCGCGCACTACATAACGCTGGATCGATGTCTGCCCAAGGCCCTTCGCAACCCTGAAAGCCCCGTCAGCAAGGCCTCCAAGCCGTTGATTGGTCCTAGCCCAGCCGCCAGCAATGGCATGTACTGGTCCGCAGGTTTGTGGTTTAAATGGCCAGAAGCTTCATTGTTAAATTGACGAGCTGAAAAGCGAAATAGCTGAGCAGAGTGAGGCAAGCAATGACTGAACACGTTCAAGTCGGTGGCCTGCAGGTCGCCAAAGTCCTGTTCGACTTCGTGAACAACGAAGCCATTCCCGGTACCGGCCTCACCGCCGAACAATTCTGGGAAGGTGCCGACAAGGTCATTCACGACCTGGCGCCGAAGAACAAAGCCCTACTCGCCAAACGCGATGACTTCCAGGCGCGCATCGATGCCTGGCATCAGCAGCATGCCGGCCAGGCGCACGATGCCGTGGCCTACAAAGCCTTCCTGCAAGAGATCGGTTATCTGCTGCCGGAAGCGGCTGATTTCCAGGCGACGACGCAAAACGTCGACGATGAGATCGCCCGCACCGCCGGCCCGCAACTGGTCGTGCCAGTGATGAATGCGCGCTTTGCGCTCAACGCCTCGAACGCCCGCTGGGGTTCGCTGTACGACGCCCTCTACGGCACCGACGCGATCAGCGAAGACGGCGGCGCGGAAAAAGGCAAAGGCTACAACAAGGTGCGTGGCGACAAAGTCATCGCTTTCGCCCGTGCTTTCCTCGACGAAGCCGCACCACTGGCCGCCGGCTCCCACGTCGATTCGACCGGCTACAAAATCGCTGACGGCAAACTGGTCGTGACGCTCAAGGGCGGCAGCAACAGTGGCCTGCGCGATGACGCTCAGTTGATCGGCTTCCAGGGCGACGCCAACGCGCCGATCGCGGTGCTGCTCAAGCACAACGGCCTGCACTTCGAAATCCAGATCGATGCCAGCACTCCGGTCGGCCAGACCGATGCCGCCGGCGTCAAAGACATCCTCATGGAAGCGGCGCTGACCACGATCATGGACTGCGAAGACTCCGTGGCCGCCGTTGATGCCGACGACAAAGTGGTGATCTACCGCAACTGGCTCGGCCTGATGAAGGGCGACCTCGCGGAATCCGTGTCCAAGGGCGGCCAGACCTTTACCCGCACCATGAACCCGGATCGCACCTACACCGCGCCCAATGGCGGAGAAGTGACCCTGCACGGTCGTTCGCTGTTGTTCGTGCGCAACGTCGGCCATCTGATGACCATTGATGCGATCCTCGACAGCCAAGGCAACGAAGTGCCGGAAGGCATTCTCGACGGTCTGGTGACTTGCCTGGCAGCAATGCACAACCTCAACGGCAACACCTCGCGGCGCAATACCCGCACCGGTTCGGTGTACATCGTCAAACCGAAAATGCACGGCCCGGAAGAAGCGGCGTTCACCAACGAGCTGTTCGGGCGCATCGAAGACGTCCTGCGCCTGCCGCGCAACACCCTGAAAGTCGGGATCATGGACGAGGAGCGCCGCACCACGGTCAACCTCAAGGCTTGCATCAAGGCGGCCAGCGAGCGTGTGGTGTTCATCAACACCGGTTTCCTCGACCGCACAGGCGACGAAATCCACACCTCCATGGAAGCCGGCCCTGTCGTGCGCAAGGCGGACATGAAGACCGAGAAGTGGATCGGCGCCTACGAGAACTGGAACGTCGATATCGGTCTGAGCACTGGCCTGCAAGGTCGTGCGCAAATCGGTAAAGGCATGTGGGCGATGCCGGACCTCATGGCCGCGATGCTTGAGCAGAAAATCGCTCACCCGCTGGCCGGCGCCAACACTGCCTGGGTGCCATCGCCGACTGCCGCTGCGCTGCACGCGCTGCACTACCACAAGGTTGACGTGTTTGCGCGTCAGGCCGAACTGGCCAAACGTGCGCGCGCCTCGGTGGATGACATCCTGACCATTCCACTGGCAGTGAACCCAAGCTGGACGCCAGAGCAGATCAAGAACGAACTGGACAACAACGCCCAGGGCATTCTCGGTTACGTGGTGCGCTGGATCGACCAGGGTGTCGGTTGCTCGAAAGTGCCGGACATCAACGACGTCGGCCTGATGGAAGACCGTGCGACGCTGCGTATCTCCAGCCAGCACATCGCCAACTGGCTGCGCCACGGTATCGTCAGCCAAGAGCAAGTGATGGAAAGCCTCAAGCGCATGGCGCCGGTGGTTGACCGCCAGAACGCCAACGACCCGCTGTATCGCCCGCTGGCACCGGACTTCGACAGCAACATCGCCTTCCAGGCGGCGGTCGAACTGGTCATCGAAGGCACCAAGCAACCGAACGGCTACACCGAGCCGGTGCTGCACCGTCGTCGTCGCGAGTTCAAGGCTGCGAATGGTCTGTAATTTGCGCTGACGCTGGAAATGAAAAAGGCCCTGATCGAGAGATCAGGGCCTTTTTGTTTGTGAGGTGGATTGATCGTTCCCACGCTCTGCGTGGGAATGCAGCCCGGGACGCTCCGCGTCCCACAACTGCGGACGCGGAGCGTCCATTGATGCATTCCCACGCAGAGCGTGGGAACGATCATCTGCTGGGCGGCGAAATATGTCTTAGGGTTCTATGCCCAATTCGTGTTTCACCAGCTCAAGCAACTTCCCCGTATCAATCGGCTTGAGCAGAAAATCCACCACGCTCAAATGCATCGCTTCGATCGCATCTTTCACGTCGGCATCGCCGGAGACGATGATGATCGGCATCGCTGCCCGTACCGATTCACGCACCTGGCGAATCAGCTCCAGGCCATCGACATTGCCCATGCGCAGATCGGTAATCACCAGCCCGATCGAAGGCTTTTCATCGAGCATTTTCAGCGCGGTTTCACCGCTGGCTGCGGTCATGCAATGAATGCCATCGAGCGCGAGAATCTCCGACAACAGCTCGCGGGCGTCCTTGTCGTCGTCGACGATCAGGACACGCTGCGGCGGCAGATCGGGTTCGAGCATCACTGCGCTGAGCGCTTCACGCTCGGCGTCGCTCAAAATATCGTGGTCGGACATGGCGTTCTCTAAATGGTCAAACAATCCCTGGCAAGTCGTCAGACATCACCGGACAGCGCTTCAATGTGCACTTCGTCGGAATTTTTTCCAAGTGGCTGGCGCAAGCTTTTCCGAGCTTTTGCGTAGGTTATTTCCGAAAATCGGCCAATGGTGGCAAAACCTAGACTTACGTCCAATGGGCACCCTGCCCGCCGGGGCCGACCATGGTCGCAACGATCCGACAACAACAATTCGAAAAAGACTGCGGTAATGGTTATGAGCAAAGCGGACGCCTTCACCCAGGCAGGGAAAACCGCGGTGTTGCAGAACATTCAGGGCACCCTGCAATTCCTCCAGCGCTTCCCGCCCTTCAATCAGATGGAACACGCCCACCTCGCCTATCTGGTGGAGCAATGTCAGCTGCGTTTTTTCGCCCAGGGCGAGAGCATCATCAAACCGGCCGACGGCCCGGTGGAACACTTTCATATCGTCAAACAGGGTCGGGTGGTCGGCGAACGCCAGCACATCACCAAACCCGGCACCGAGACCACCTTCGAAATCACCACCGGCGAATGCTTTCCGCTGGCGGCTCTGCTCGGTGAACGCGCCACGCGCACCGAACATCTGGCGGGCGAAGACACCTTCTGCCTGCAACTGAACAAACTGGCGTTCATCAAACTGTTCGCCCTCTCCAGCACCTTCCGCGATTTCGCCTTGCGTGGGGTGAGCAGCCTGCTCGATCAGGTCAACCAGCAAGTCCAGCAAAAAGCCGTGGAAACCCTCGGCACCCAATACTCGCTGAACACACGTCTCGGTGAACTTGCGATGCGCCATCCGGTGACTTGCAGCGCCGATACGCCACTGCGTGAAGCGGTGAAGCTGATGCACGAGCAACAGGTCGGCAGCATCGTCGCGGTGGATGAGCACAAGGCGCCGCTGGGGATTTTCACCCTGCGCGATTTGCGCCATGTGGTCGCCGAAGGTGTCGGTGATTTCAGCGACGCCATCGAACAGCACATGACTCGATCACCGTTTTATCTGTCGCCGGATCACAGTGCCTTCGATGCGGCGATCGCCATGACCGAGCGGCACATTGCTCACGTCTGCCTGGTCAAGGATCAGCGCTTGTGCGGCGTGGTGTCCGAGCGTGACCTGTTCTCCCTGCAACGGGTCGATCTGGTGCACCTGGCCCGGACCATCCGCAGCGCGCAACGGGTCGAACAACTGGTGACCTTGCGCGGCGAGATCGGCCAACTGGTCGAGCGCATGCTCGCCCACGGCGCATCGTCGACGCAGATCACCCACATCATCACACTGCTCAACGATCACACGGTGTGTCGGGTCATTGAACTGACCCTCGCCGAAAAGGGCGACCCGGGCGTGCCGTTCAGCTGGCTGTGTTTCGGCAGCGAGGGTCGGCGCGAGCAGACGCTGCACACCGACCAGGACAACGGCATCCTGTTCGATGCCCGCGATGCCGCGCACGCAGCAGAGATTCGCGGCAAGCTGCTGCCGATTGCCCAGCAGATCAACCAGAGCCTGGCGCAGTGCGGTTTCACTCTGTGCAAGGGCAACATCATGGCCGGCAATCCCGAGCTGTGTCTGTCGCGGGCCGAATGGGCGCGACGCTTCGCGGCGTTCATCCGCGAAGCCACACCAGAGAACCTGCTGGGCTCGAGCATTTATTTCGACCTGCGCGTGGTCTGGGGCGATGAACAAGGCTGCGAGCAATTGCGCCGGGGCATCCTAGATCAGGTCGCCGACAACCGTTTGTTCCAGCGTATGCTCGCCGAAAATGCGCTGCGCAATCGCCCTCCCGTTGGGCGCTTCCGTGAATTCGTGCTGGCCCGCAAGAACGGTGAGAAGGCCACGCTGGATCTGAAAATCCAGGGCCTGACGCCGTTCGTGGACGGCGCCCGTCTGCTGGCGCTGGCCAACGGCATCGACGCCAACAATACCCTCGAACGCTTTCGCCAACTGGTCGATAAAGAGGTCATCGAGCCGCTCGACGGCGCGGCGTATGAAGAGGCGTATCACTTCATTCAACAAACGCGGATGCAGCAGCATCAGTTGCAAACCCGGGAAAATCAGCCGTACTCCAACCGCGTCGATCCCGACAGCCTCAATCATCTCGACCGGCGCATCCTGCGCGAATCCCTGCGCCAGGCGCAGCGCCTGCAAAGCAGCCTGACCTTGCGGTATCAGCTATGAGCCTGTTCTCCTGGCTGCGCCCGGCCAGCCCCGTGGTGTCGGCGGATTTGCAGCAGCGGCTGGCGAAGCTGCCGGCGCTTGCCGAGCTGAGCGAGTGCAGCCTGCGCGAGCAGCGCTGGGTGGTGCTGGACCTGGAGACCACCGGCCTGAATATGAGCAAGGATCGGGTCCTGTCGATCGGCGCGGTGGTGATCGAGGACGGCGCGATCGATTTCCGTCAGCAGTTCGAACGCACCTTGCAATGCCGCGAATTGAAGCTCAGCCCCAGCGTGCTGATTCATGGCCTCGGCCCTAGTGCAATTGCCGCAGGCAGCGACCCAGCGGAAGCGTTGCTGGAGTTGCTGGAGTTCATCGGCGACAGCCCGGTGCTGGCGTTTCATGCGCCGTTCGATCAGCACATGCTCGGGCGTGCAGTGAAGGAACACTTGGGGCATAAGCTGCAGCATGTGTTTCTGGATGTGGCGGACATTGCGCCGCTGTTATGTCCGCAGGCGCAGATTCGCGAGGCCGGGCTGGATGAGTGGATCGAGTGGTTCCGGCTTGAAGTGTTCGAGCGGCATAACGCGAGTGCCGATGCGCTGGCCACGGCGGAGTTGGCATTGATTCTGTTCAGCCGCGCGCGGGGGCAGCAGATTTACAGTCCGTTGCAGCTGCAGCAGCGGTTGAGCCAGTGGAAGCGGCGGCAGCAAACTCACTCTTTCTAGCACTACCCCTGTAGGAGCTGCCGCAGGCTGCGATCTTTTGATTTTATAAACAGCAAGATCAAAAGATCGCAGCCTTCGGCAGCTCCCACAGAGGCATGCAGCCCTATCACCTGACCAGTGGCCAATTGCTAACCATTCCCACCTCTGCCAGAATCGCGAACTATTCTCGTTAGTTAACATTTCCCAATCGGTGATGTCCGGTGTCGTCAGTGCCCAACCCCCACAGTGAGCTCGTCGGTGCAATGTATCGCGACCATCGCGGTTGGCTGCTGGCGTGGTTGCGGCGCAATGTGGCGTGTCCGCAGCGTGCCGAAGACCTGAGCCAGGACACGTTCGTGCGCTTGCTCAACCGCGACGAACTGCTGACGCCGCGCGAACCTCGGGCGTTTCTGGTGGCGATCGCCAAAGGCCTGTTGTTCGACTACTTCCGCCGCGCCGCGCTGGAACAGGCCTACCTCACCGAACTGATGCTGATCCCCGAAGACGAGCAGCCTTCGGTGGAAGAACAGCAAATGATCCTCGACGACCTCAAAGCCATTGATCGCCTGCTCGGCAAGTTGTCGACCAAGGCCCGCGCGGCCTTCCTGTACAACCGCCTCGACGGCCTCAGCCACGCCGAGATCGCCGGCAAGCTCGGCGTCTCAGTGCCGCGCGTGCGTCAGTATCTGGCGCAAGGCCTGCGTCAGTGTTACATCGCCCTTTACGGTGAACCGACATGACCGCGGCCAGTTCGCGGCCGGTGCCGGCGCATGTGCTGGACGCGGCGATTGCCTGGCAATTGACCCTCGACTCGAGCACCGCGCTGGAGCGTGAAGAATTCGCTAAATGGCATGCCGCCCATGAAGAACACGCCCGCGCCTGGCGTCAGTTGGGCATGCTCGATCAGCGCTTCAGCGTCGCCAAGGGCCCGGCCCGAAGTGCGTTGCTGCAATCGCGCGAAGGCATTCGCCGGCGCGTGCGCAAACTCGGCAGCGGGCTGGCCAGTGTCGTGGTGATCATCGGGCTCGGGCTGTTTGTCAGTGAGCGCTATCTGCCGCTGGATTACTGGCTCGCCGATCAGCGCACCGCCACCGGCGAACAGCGCAGCGTGCGCCTGTCCGACGGCACCCTGCTCAACCTCAATACCCACAGCGCGGTCGACGTACGCTTCGATGACGAGCGCCGCTTGATCGTGTTGCAGGAAGGCGAAATCCTCGTCGAGACCGGCCATGGCGACGCGCGTCCGTTTATCGTCGAAACCCGCGAAGGCAGCATGCGCGCGCTGGGCACGCGGTTTCTGGTCAAGCGCGAGCACGACGGCACGCGACTGAGCGTGTTGCAGTCTGCGGTGGCGGCCCATGCCCAGGCCAACCCGCAAGAACAGATTCTGCGCGAAGGCCAGCAGGTGTTGCTGCGCAGTGACGGGCTGGGCTCGATCGCCGCCCTCGCCCCCGGCGCCGATGCCTGGACGCGCGGCATGCTGGTGGTGGACAACGCGCGGCTGGGCGATCTGGTGCACGAGCTGGGGCGCTATCGTCGCGGGAATCTGGGCGTGGCGCCGGAGGTGGCCGATCTGCGCATTACCGGCAGCTTTCCGTTGCATGACACCGACAAGGCCCTGAGTGCATTGCTGCCGACTCTGCCAGTGCAGATCGAGCGGCATACGCCGTATTGGGTCACCGTGGCGAAGGCGCAGCCCTCCGCCCCTTGACATGATCGTTCCCACGCTCTGCGTGGGAATGCAGCCCGGGACGCTCTGCGTCCCTGCCGAAGCGGACGCGGAGCGTCCATTGAGGCATTCCCACGCGGAGCGTGGGAACGATCAATGTGGGAGCGAGCCTGCTCGCGAAGGCGCCATCAGCCGCACAACCATTTCCTGCCAAAAAGAATTTCCACCCAGCCCTATCACTTTTCCAATCTCGTCCGGCACACAGGCAATTGAGAAATATTTCCATTCAGGAGCCGCCGTATGTCCCGTTCGCCAGACACCTTGTTGCGCCCCAGTCTGCTGGCTTTTGCCATCGCTTTCGGCACGCCGCTGATCAGCTGCCCGTTGCTCGCCGCTGAGCAAGCGTCCAGCGTGCGCGCCTACAACCTGCCGGCGGCGCCGCTGTCGACCACCCTGAACCAGATCGCCAGCCAGGGCGGCCTCGCCCTGTCGCTCAATCCTGCGCTGGCCGCCGGCAAAACCTCGGCGCCGGTCAACGGCCAGTACAACGCCGCCGGCGCCCTGCGTGCGGCTTTGCGCGGCACCGGTCTGCAGCTGGAACAGAGCAGCGCCGGCACTTACACCCTGGTGGCCGTGCCGGAAGGCACGCTGGCCCTGCCGGAAACTTCGGTCATCGGCGTGGAAAACTTCGAAAGCGCCTGGGGCCCGGTCGAAGGCTATACCGCGACCCGCACCGCCGCCGGCACCAAGACCGACACTGCGCTGGTCGAAGCACCGCGTTCGATTTCGGTGGCAACCCGTCAGCAAATGGACGACCGCAGCGTGCACAGCCTCGATGATGCCGTGCGCTACATGCCGGGCATCACCGCCAGCAGCTACGGCAGCGACACCCGCGCCGACTGGCTGCGCGTGCGCGGTTTCGAACCGACCCAGTTCCTCGATGGCCTACCGCTGCCCAAAGGCGTGTACGCCAACCCGAAACAGGAAACCTGGAACCTCGACCGCCTCGCCCTGCTCCGCGGTCCGGCCTCGTCGGTGTACGGCCAGACCCCGCCGGGCGGTTTGCTCGACATGGTCAGCCGCCGCCCGAGCGCTGAAGCCAGCAGCGAAATCCAGTTGCAATACGGCAGCGACAATCACCGCCAGATCAACTTCGCCAGCACCGGCAAGATCGATGACGCCGGGCAGTTTCTCTATGGCCTCAGCGGCGTGGTGCGCGACAGCGGCACCCAGGTCGATCACGTCGACAACAAGCGCTACAACATCGCGCCGAGCCTGACCTGGAACATCGATGACGACACCAAACTCACTCTGCTGAGCCAGTTCACCCGCGACGACACCGGCATCACCAGCCAGTTTCTGCCGATCCAGGGCACGAAGATCAAATCGCCGCTCGGTGATATTTCCCATCACAAGAATCTCGGCGATCCGGATTGGGAATACTACGACCGCACCTACTACGCGCTGGGTTATGCCTTCGAACATCGGTTGAACGATGTCTGGCAGTTCAAACAGAACCTGCGCTACACCAAGTCGGACCTGTCGTTCCAGTCGCTGACCCCTGGTTCCTATCCGTTCACCACCGTGGATGCAGAGGGCAACGTCGGCCGCACCAGCACCAGCGTCGACGAAGACATCAGCCAGTTTGCCGTGGACAACAACTTCCAGGCCGACTTCGCCACGGGTGAGGTTCGCCACACCTTGCTGCTGGGTCTGGATCACCAGCGCAGCAACACCAACTACACCTCGATCTTTGGGGATGGTCTGCAAACCAACGTCATCAACCCGATCTACGGCCAGCCGATCGTACGTCCGGCGCGCTCCACGGCGTTTTACGACTACAACCAGAAGACCTACCAGACCGGTCTCTACGTGCAGGACCAAATGGCTCTCGACCAGTGGCGCCTGACCCTCGGCGGCCGTGAAGACTGGGTGCACACCAGCACCCAATTCATCAACCAGAGCGACGCCACCAACACCCAGCGCGACAAGAAATTCAGCGGCAACGCGGCGCTCAGCTACGTCTTCGATAACGGCTTCGTGCCGTACCTGTCCTACGCCGAATCGTTCCAGCCGACCACGGGCGCCGATGCCACCTCGACCGGCTCGCTCAAGCCAACCGAAGGCAAGCAGTGGGAACTGGGCGTCAAATACCAGCCTCCGGGCAGCAAGACCCTGCTGACCGCCGCCGTGTATGACCTGACCCAGAAGAACGTCGCGGTGAACACCTTCGTCAACAACGTCTCGGTGACCAGCCAGACTGGCGAAGTGAAGGTCAAAGGCCTGGAACTCGAAGCCGTATCGGATGTGACTGACAACCTCAAAGTCATCGCTGCCTACACCCTGGCCAAGTCGGAAGTGCAGAAAGGCGTCGACAAGGGCAACCGCCTGCAACTGATGCCCAACCAACAAGCCTCGCTGTGGACCGACTACACCTGGCACGCCGGCGTGCTCGACGGTTTCGGTATCGGTGCCGGCGTGCGCTACACCGGCAACACCTATGGCGACAAGGCCAACACCTGGCTGGGCAAGGCCGATGCCTATACCGTGTTCGACGCCAGCGTGCATTATGATCTGGGCCGTCTGGACAACAGTCTCAAAGGTGCATCGCTGGCGGTGAACGCGACCAACCTGTTCGACAAGGACTACATTTCCACCTGCGACAGCTTCTATTGCTACTACGGCGACCAGCGCAGTGTCGTCGCCAGCGCCACTTACAAGTGGTAAGCCAGTGAGCTGAAACAGGCCATGTTCCCAGGCCGTCCGTACCGGACGGCTTTGGTGTTTTTGAAGGTCATGCAATGAAAAGTAAAACCATCCGCCGCTGGTCGTTCATCCACACCTGGACCAGCCTGATCTGCACGGTGTTTCTGCTGATGCTGGCGCTGACCGGTCTGCCGCTGATTTTCAGCCACGAGATTGATCACGCGCTGGGCAACGCCCCGGAGCTGCGCGAGATGCCGGCCGACACGCCGCAACTCGACCTGCAGCAACTGGTCGATGCCGCGCAGAAACATCGCCCGGGCGAAGTCATGCAGTACTTCGGTTATGACGACGAAGAGCCGAACGCGGCGTTCGCGATCATGGCCAAGACGGCCGACACCGAGCCGAACTCTTCGCACACCTTCATGCTCGATGCGCGCACTGGCGAAGCGCTGGAAACCCCTTCGGCCAACGGTGGCCTGATGCTGTTCATCCTGCGCCTGCACGTCGACATGTTCGCCGGGCTGCCGGGCAAGCTGCTGCTGGCGTTCATGGGCCTGCTGTTTGTCGTGGCGATCGTCTCCGGCACGGTGTTGTACTTGCCGTTCATGCGCCGCTTGAAGTTCGGCACCGTGCGCCAGGACAAATCCACCCGCCTGCGCTGGCTCGATCTGCACAACCTGATTGGCGTCGTGACCCTGACCTGGTGCCTGGTGGTGGGCGTGACCGGGGTGATCAGTGCCTGCGCCGACCTGCTCATCGCCGCCTGGCGCAACGACGCGTTGACCACGCTGATCGCGCCGTATCGCGATGCGCCGCCGCTGACCCAACTGGCGCCGGCTACGCGGCTGCTCGACATCGCCGAGGAAGTCGCACCGGGGATGAAGCCGGATTTCATCGCCTTCCCCGGCACGCGCTTTTCCAGCGAGCACCATTACGCGGTATTCATGAAGGGCGGCACGCACCTGACTTCGCACCTGCTGACGCCGGTGCTGATCGACGCCACGACACTTCAAGTCACCGCCGTGGCGGAACGGCCTTGGTACATGGACGCCATGGGCATGTCGCAGCCGCTGCATTTTGGTGACTACGGCGGCATGCCGATGAAGATTCTCTGGGCGACCCTGGATGTGCTGACGATCATCGTGCTGGCCAGTGGCGTTTACCTTTGGGTAGTGCGGCGCAAGGCGGCCAAGCCTGTATTGGAAGCGGCGGAGGCCTCGGCATGAAGCCGCGTCAGTCGAGTTTCTGGAAGGTTTTCAGCACACCGATCGTGATCGCCCTGCTCAGTGCGGCGGGGCTGTTTGCGGCGTTGCTGGGGGATGGAATCTGGGATGCCTTGAGCTGGGTCGGCCTCGGCGTTCCGGCATTTCTGGCCATAAGAGGTTTTCTGCCGCGAAGCTGAAAAACCCTTGTGGGAGCGAGCCTGCTCGCGAAAGCGCCCGGACACTCAACGTCAAAGTCGACTGTCACGACGCCTTCGCGAGCAGGCTCGCTCCCACATGGGTTCTGCGCCGGACGCGAGCAGGCTATGCTGCCCGATCATTGTCCTGATCGAGACCTTGCCATGTCCGCCCCCAGCATGACCCTGTACCACAACACTCTGTCGCCCTTCGTCCGCAAGGTCATGGTGCTGCTGCACGAAACCGGTCAGCAGGATCGTGTCGCGCTGCAGGACTGTGTGCTCAGCCCGGTCAGCCCGAACCCGGAGCTGATCGCCGACAACCCGTTGAGCAAAATCCCCGCCCTGCGTCTGGCCGATGGCAATGTCATCCATGACAGCCGCGTCATCCTCGAATACCTCGATCAGCAGCACGTCGGCAATCCGCTGATCCCCCGTGAAGGTGCGGCGCGCTGGCGGCGCCTGACCCTGGCGTCGATGGCTGACGGGATCATGGATGCCTCGGTGATGGTGCGTTATGAAACCGTGCTGCGCCCGGTGGAAAAACACTGGGACGAATGGCTCGACGCTCAGCGCGACAAGATCCGCCGCGCCCTCGCCGTGCTGGAGAGCGAAGCGATTGCCGAGCTGACCAGCCATTTCGACGTCGCGGCGATCAGTGTGGCCTGCGCTTTGGGCTATCTGGATCTGCGCTTCCCGGACATGGACTGGCGTGCAGCCAATCCGCAACTGGCCAACTGGTATTTCGAGGTGAGTCAGCGACCGTCCATGGTGGCGACAATGCCCAAGCCCTGATTCTGCGGCGCCTGATCTGCCCCCATCGCTGGCAAGCCAGCTCCCACATTGAATCGGGACAGACCGCTGACCTGTGTGTCGGCATATATCCTGTGGGAGCTGGCTTGCCAGCGATGGCACCACCTCGGTTCTGGCGGCAGCGCTGCAACAATCAGCGTCAGCAGAACCGCCACTTCCCTGCGCTCAGCCCTCAACCCGCTCATTGCATCGCCTCCACATCAAACTCCAGCGGCCTGGCCGGCTTCAAACCAATCCCGTACCAGTCCAGTTTGCGGGTCAGCACCATGAACACCCCGAGCAGACCGAACAGCATCAGCGAGCCCATCAGCAGCGCGTAATCCTCGGCGCTGAGCAATCCGTAGAGCAGGCCATACAGCGCCGCCAGCCCCGCCGAAAAACTTAAGCCATGCCGCGCGCTGCGCAGAACGTGGCTGACATAGAAACCGATCAACAACACGCAGCCACTCGCCGACAACAGATACGCCAGCGCAAAACCGATGTGTTCCGACAGCGACAACAGCAGCAGGTAAAAGAACGCCAGCGCGACACCGACCAAGGCATATTGCACCGGGTGCACCGCCAGGCTCTTGAGCACTTCGAAGAGGAAGAAACCGGCGAAGGTCAGGACGATGAACAGCAGCGCGTATTTGATCGCCCGGTCGCTCTTCAGGTACTGATCCACCGGATCGATGAAGCTCACGCCGAAGCTGCGCCCGTTGAGTGCATCACAGTCGCCAGCGACGCAGCGCTCCATTGCCTCTTGCAGGTTGGTGGAGAAAAACGAGGTCTGCCAGTCGGCGCTGAAACCCTGATCGTTGATCTCGCGCTTGGCCGGCAGGAAGTTGCCGACGAAGCTGGGGTGCGGCCAGTTGGCGGCGAGGCTGACACTGCTGGTCTTGCCCACCGGCACCACACGCAGCGAGCCGGTGCCTTGCAGGCGCAGGTCGAAACCGAAGGTCAGTTGCGTGGCTTTGCTGGCGTCGAGCGCCGGCAGGGTCACGTGTACGCCCTCGCCGATCCAGGCCACTTCGCTGCCGGGCACGAAGTCCAGTTGCTGGCCGGCGAGCTCGAGTTTCAGCGCGTTTTCTATGCCGCGAATGTCGCTGATGCCCACGGCGAGGAACGGCGCGTCGAATTGGTAATCGGCAAAGTTCTCTTTGATGCCCAGCTGCGCCGGCAGGGAAAAATGCCCATCGATACGGTTGTCGGCATGGAACAGTCGCGCCTCGTAAATGCCGCGTTTGCGCAATTCGGTCTGCACCTGGCCGTCGAGCTCGAAACGCTCCGGCAGAAAGTACAGACGCCCGCGCGTCTCGCTGATGTCCTCGTAGCGCTTGTTGGTTTTTTCGTTAGTCTTCCAGGTGCGCACAACCTTGCGATACGGCACCACCATCACCGGCCCGGTCAGTTGCTGGCTGTAACTGGAACTGCGCGCGATGTCTTCGAGCACGCCGTCGCGCAGTTGCTGACGTTCGTCGATGATGCCGTCGATCATCAGCAAGGGGATCAGCAACAGCAGGATCAGCAAGGCGATCGCGCCGAGCTTGATGGTCAGATTCTTGTTCATGGGACTCTCCCTGTTTGGATGGGAAGAGTCTGGTGATGCGGTGTGGAGGGAATGTGGGGGGAATATGGAGATTGTGTGGAGAATGCATTCCCCTGTGGGAGCGAGCCTGCTCGCGAAGGCCGCGACTCGGTTTCAAGGCAAGCGCAATACCACCTCAACCCCGCCCTCGACATTGCCAATGCGCATCACCCCGCCATGCAACTTGACCACTTCTTCAACGAAGTTCAGCCCCAGCCCGGTGCTCTTGCGTCCGCTGTCCGGGCGCGGCAACGAGTAGAAACGTTCGGTCAGGCGTGGCAAGGCGTAATCGGGAATTGGTGTGGTCTGGTTGAACAGGCGAAACTCGAGCTGCTCGCCAACCCGCTCGGCACTCAAACGCAACAGGCCCGACGCAGGAGTGAAATCAACCGCGTTTTCCAGCAGATTGCCCAACGCCTGACGCAGCAGAAACGGCTCGCCAATCAGCAGCGAATCCTCGCCGATCGCTTGCTCGACACGCAGTTGTTTGCCCTCGATCCGCGCGGCCTGCGCCTTGAGCAGTTCAGCGACCAACGCCGCCAGCGGCACTGCCACCCGTTCTTCCAGCCCTTGGCGTTGTTCGACCTGCGCAAGATTGAGCAAACGCTCGATCAACTGCTGCATCCGCGCGCTTTCGCTGTCGATGTTGCCGACAAAGCGCAAACGCTGGACTGGCGGCATATCGCTTTGCAGCAACTCCGCCGCGCCCCGAATCGCCGCCAGCGGACTCTTCAATTCATGGGTCAGGGTGTGCACATAGCGCTCGACGTAGGCCTTGCCTTCGAGCTGCGTGCGCATCTGCTCGACCGCCGTCGCCAGTTGCTCCAGTTCGCCGCCGCGATAGTGCGGCACTTCCACGCGCCGGCCTTCGCTGACCGCCTGGGCATAACCGGTCAACCGGTGCAGCGCACGGCTCAGCCACCATGAGAGCAAGGCGCCGAACAGCAGACCGAGGCCGATCAGTCCGGCGCCGTAAAACAGCAAACGCCGCTCGGTGCGATCGACATAGGGTTGCAGCGAACTGTTGGGCTTGGCCACGGTGACCACGCCGATGATCTTGCCGTTGTCGCGGATCGGCGCGCCGACGTGCATCACCGAAGAGCCCGGATCGTCAGGATCGCTGCGGCTGGAGCGCGCGCCGTACTCGCCGCGCAGGGTCAGGTAAACATCGTTCCAGCGCGAATAATCCTGGCCGACCGCGACGCCGCTGGAGTCGAGCACGACGATGCCCTTGGCGTCGGTGACGTAGATGCGGTGGTTGACCTGGTTCTTCGGCAAGCCCCAGATGGTCGCTTGCGGCTGCCGCTCGCCATAGGCACGGAGCAGTTGCGGCCAGCGGTTCTCGCTGAGGGTGCCGGCCTTGAAATCGTCGCGCAGGATTTCTGCCATCAGGTTGGCGGTGTCGACCAGCGTCTCCTCGGTGGACTGGCGCACGCCGGGGCGGATTTCCTCCATCACCGTGTTGAGGACGAAATAGCCGGTCAGGCCGACAAACAGCACGTACACCAGAAAGATCCGCAGCCCCAGCGACATCAGCTGTGCCCCGGGCTATAGCTGTAACCGAGGCCGCGATGGGTCTGGATCGGCTCGGCCTCGGCGCGCACCAGGCGCAACTTGGCGCGCAGGCTTTTGATGTGGCTGTCGATGCTGCGCTCGTAACCGGCATCAGCGGCAACGCCCAGCGCATCGAGCAATTGCTCGCGACTGAACACGCGTTCGGGTTGTTCGAGCAGGCATTGCAGCAGCCGGAATTCATGGCGGGTCAGGCTCAGCGGCTGGCCGCGATAGCTGATTTGCACGCGTTCGGCATCGATGCGAAACAGCGTTGAGCCTGCTTCCAGGGTTGCGCGCGGCGCCATGCGTTTGAGGATGGCTTTGACCCGCGCCGCCACTTCACGCGGGCTGAACGGCTTGACCACGTAATCGTCGGCACCGATCTCCAGACCCACCACGCGGTCGATCTCGGCGTCGCGGGCGCTGAGAAACAGCACCGGCACTTCCGTGAAGCGCCGCAATTGCTTGCAGGTTTCGAAGCCACTGATGTCCGGCAAACCGATATCGAGAATGATCAGGTCGGCCGGGGTTTGCCGCTGATGCTCCAACGCCGCCGCGCCGAGGTTCAGCCACGTGGTGCTGAACCCCTCGCCCTGCAAGGCAAAAATCAGTGTGTCGGCAATCGCCGCTTCGTCTTCGACAATTAGGATGTGCGGCATGGCGTCCGAGCCCGTGGCAGTTAGTGCGCGAACGGTGCCCCAAGCCCGGGGTTACGTCAATCAGACCACTTAGCAGTCAGGCTTGTCGGCGGTGTAACGCCGCGCCGGGTTGACCGCCGCGCCGAACTCGCGCAAGGCCTTGGCGCCGATCAGCAGCGGATAGTTGAAGTGGCTGCGGTCGGTCAGGTTGACCTCGACGGTGCGCTTGACGTTGCCCAGGCAAAGCTCCAGATCGACCACCGGGCGCTTGGCGACATCGCTGCTGTCGCGCTCTTCATCGTCCTCGTCGGAACGGCTTTTGATCTTGCTGATGCGCGCGACCTTGTGTTCGAAGACCTTGTTGCTGGCGTCCTTGGTGGCGAGGCGGAAACGCACCCAGTCTTCGCCATCACGGGTGAAGGTCTCGATGTCCTTGGCCGACAGCGAGGCGGTCAGCGCGCCGGTGTCCATCTTGGCCTTGAGCACTTCGCCACCGATTTCCGGCAGCGCGATGTATTCGTAGCGACCGTACAGCGTCGGCTCGGCGGCCATGACCGGCAGCGCAACGAGGGCAAACAGAGCAAGGAGGGATTTCACGTAAGGGTTTTCCTTGGGAGGTTGTGCAACGGGATTTTAGACCGTCGCGCGGTTGATCGTTCCCACGCTCTGCGTGGGAATGCATCCAGTGACGCTCTGCGTCACAGGGGACGCGGAGCGTCCCGGGCGGCGTTACCACGCAGAGCGTGGGAACGATCAGGTTAACGGGACTGAAGTGAAACATTCGTCAGCACCGATTTGGCCTGCTGCGCGAAGCTGCTTATCATGGCTCGCCCCTGCCACTTCATAGAGTTGCTTATGCGCCGCCTGCTCACCGGCTGTTTCGTCACCCTGCTGCTGTTGCTCAACACCCTGATCCTGATCGGGCCGTTGATGGTGTTTGCCCTGCTCAAACTGGTCGCACCCGGGCGCTGGCGGGATTACGCGTCGGGGGCGGTGATGTGGATTGCCGAGACCTGGGCCGAGATCGACAAGCTGATCTTCCGGCTGTGCATCCCGACGCAGTGGGACATTCGCGGCGGCGACGATCTGCGCCGCGACACGTCCTATCTGGTGGTCAGCAACCATCAATCGTGGGTCGACATTCCGGCACTGATCCAGACCCTCAACCGGCGCACGCCGTTCTTCAAATTCTTCCTGAAGAAAGAGCTGATCTGGGTGCCGTTCCTGGGCTTGGCGTGGTGGGCGCTGGATTACCCGTTCATGAAGCGCTACACCAAAGCCTTTCTGGCAAAGAACCCCGAGCTGGCGGGCAAGGATCTGGAAATCACCAAAGCGGCGTGCGAGCTGTTCAAGCGCCAGCCGGTGACGGTGGTGAATTATCTGGAAGGCACGCGCTACACCCTGGCGAAAAGCACCCAGCAGGAATCACCGTTCAACCACTTGCTCAAACCCAAGGCCGGCGGCGTGGCGTTCGTGCTGGCGGCGATGGGTGAACAACTCGACGCAATGCTGGATGTGACGGTGGTGTATCCGCAGGAAAAAATCCCGGGCTTCTGGGACCTGATCAGCGGCAGCGTGCCGCGAGTGATCATCGACATCAGGACCCGCGAACTCGACCCGGCGCTGTGGCAGGGCGATTACGAGAAAGATCCCGCGTTTCGCCAGCGTGTCCAGAACTGGGTCAACCAGCTCTGGACCGAAAAGGATCAGCGCATCGCCGAACTGCGCAACGAGCGCCGCTGACTCAAGTGCCGGTGCCGACACCCCAGATGCTGCCCAGGCTGCTCAACAGCGAACCGCCGACGCCCTGCTGACCGAGGTATTGCAGCAACACCGGGGCAAACTGGCCGATCATGCCGCTGTCCATGCCCAGCGCGCTGAACGCGTTGTTCAGGTCGTTGCTGTCTTTGACATTACCCAGCGCATTCTCAAGGCCAGCGGACTTGCCGGACGAACCGAGCAACGCCCCGAGCGCCGCCAGATTGCCGCTGCCACCGGACAGCTTGTCGATGCCCGGCACCTCCTTGGCCAGTTGCGAATAGTCGGTGCTGCTCAACTGATTCTTCGCCAGCCCGAGCATCGCACTGGTCCCGCCGACGGCCTGCTCCGGCGTGACGTCCAGCGCACTCAGAGCACTCAACAAACCAGCGGTCTCCGAGGTCGGCGCCGCAGCGGCCGCCTTGTCACCACCCTGCATCCCCGCTACCGCACCGGCCACGTCGTTCAGACTGAAACCGGCAAACACCGGCCCGGCGGCCAGAGTCAGGAGCGATGCCAGGGCAAAACCGCGTGAAATCTTCATTCAGACATCCTCTTGGGGAAAAGCAGCCGCCGGACAACGGCGACGAAACTGCCGGTTTGACCGGGGATCGGGCGGCATGTTCCTGGCGACGCATCCCATTCTCTACGCACTCACCTAAATGAATTGTTCAATCGTTGAATAGCTACTTCACTATTCGACTTCAAGCTGAAAACCCAACTATTTATTTCGATTAGAACTAACCAACTGTCAGATCTGACAGTTGGCAGTCATAACGATGCAAGTGAATATCTCCACTCCAATTACGTAACGGAGTACGAAATGATGAAGTTGAAAATTGTCACTGGCGCCCTGCTTGGTCTGACCATGATGAGTACTGCCTATGCTGCAACCTGCCCAACGATATCAGTGACTCATGCGCAAGGCGCCGAAGATGTCACCTTCACTTCTGCCCGACTTAAAGATAAAGACACTGCCAATTCGGTTGTCATCTGCCGATACGAAGGTGAGGCAGACCTTGGCGTCTCGGCTGGCTACAGAAACGACACTCCGGTTCAAGCCACCGGTAGCAATTGGAACGGTGATGAGTGTGCAACCAAGGATGGTGACGCCCGCAAATGCGCCTTTAAATAACTGGTCGAACACAGAACGAAAAAGGGCAGCCCGATCGGCTGCCCTTTTTACATGGGTAGAACTTACGCCGCACTGAACAACTTATGCGGATCAATCACAAACTTCTTCGGCACGCCGGCATCGAACTCGCCGTAACCTTCCGGCGCCTGATCGAGGCTGATGACCTGCACGCCCACCACTTCAGCGATGTTGATGCGGTCCCACATGATCGCCTGCATCAACTGGCGGTTGTACTTCATCACTGGCGTCTGCCCGGTGTGGAAGCTGTGGGATTTCGCCCAGCCCAGACCAAAGCGGATGCTCAGGCTGCCCATTTTCGCGGCGGCGTCGACGGCACCTGGATCTTCGGTGACGTACAGGCCAGGGATACCGATCTTGCCGGCAACGCGCACCACGCCCATCAGTGAGTTGAGCACCGTGGCCGGGGCTTCGGCCTTGACGCCGTCGTGGCCGTGGCCGCGGGCTTCGAAACCGACGCAGTCCACCGCGCAATCAACTTCCGGCTCGCCCAGCAGCGCGGCGATCTGTTCGTGCAGCGGGGTGTCCTTGGACAGGTCGACGACCTCAAAGCCCTGTGCCTTGGCGTGGGCCAGGCGGATGGTGTTGACGTCGCCGACGATCACCACCGCAGCACCGAGCAAGCGTGCGGAAGCGGCAGCGGCCAGACCGACCGGACCGGCGCCAGCGATGTACACGGAGCTCCCCGGGCCAACGCCGGCAGTGACGGCGCCGTGATAGCCGGTCGGGAGGATGTCGGAGAGGCAGGTCAGGTCGCGGATTTTCTCCATGGCCTTGTCGCGATCCGGCAGTTTCAGCAGGTTGAAGTCGGCGTACGGCACCAGCACGTATTCAGCCTGGCCACCGGTCCAGTCGCCCATGTCGACGTAACCGTATGCGCCGCCGGCACGGGCCGGGTTGACGGTCAGGCAGACGCCGGTGTGTTGCTCTTTGCAGGAACGGCAGCGCCCGCAAGCTACGTTGAACGGAACAGAGACCAGATCGCCGATCTTCAGGTTTTCGACGTCGGAGCCCTTTTCGATCACCTCGCCGGTGATTTCGTGACCCAGCACCAGACCGGTCTGCGCCGTGGTCCGACCGCGCACCATGTGCTGGTCGGAACCGCAGATGTTGGTGGAAACCACTTTGAGAATGACCCCGTGCTCGATCTTGCGACCGCGCGGGTCTTGCATTTTCGGATAGTCGATTTTCTGTACTTCGACCTTGCCAGCGCCGAGATACACCACACCACGATTGCCAGACATGCTTTCACCTCGCTGTTGTTTTTATGGAACCGCGTTGCCCGGGTTGGGCAGCGCGTTGAGTGCTCGGTAAATCAAAAGATCGCAGCCTTCGGCAGCTCCTACATGGATCGCATCCCCCTGTAGGAGCTGCCGAAGGCTGCGATCTTTTGGCGATCTAGAGAACGACGGTTCTGTTGGCGTTCAGGAACACCCTTCTTTCGATGTGATACCCGACCGCCCGCGCCAAGGTCAGGCCTTCGATATCCCGGCCCTTGGCAATCAGGTCCTCGGGGTAATGACTGTGATCCACCGCCTCGACGCCCTGGGCGATGATCGGCCCTTCATCGAGATCGTTGTTGATGTAATGCGCCGTCGCGCCCACCAGTTTCACGCCTTTGTTGTAGGCCTGGTGATAAGGCTTGGCGCCTTTGAAGCCCGGCAGCAGCGAGTGATGAATGTTGATCGCCTTGCCGTCGAGCTTGCGGCACAGCTCCGGCGATAGCACCTGCATGTAGCGGGCGAGGATCACCAGTTCGGCACCGGCCTCTTCGATCACCTGCCAGACCTGACGCTCCTGCGCCGGTTTGTCATTGGGGTCGAGAGGGAAATGGTAGTAGGGAATCTGGTGCCAGTCGGCCAACGGCTTGAGATCCGGATGGTTGGACACCACCGCGGCCACGTCCATAGACAACTGGCCGATGCGCTGGCGATAGAGCAAGTCGTTGAGGCAGTGATCGGCCTTGGACACCATGATCACCACTTTCGGCCGGTAGTTCGGCGCGGTCAGCTCGAAGAGCATGCCGAACGCCGCTCCGCGCTCGGCCAAACCTGCGCGGAAAGATTGCTCATCGAAACCATCAGGCTGACGGAATTCCACGCGAATGAAGAAACGCCCGGAGAGGCGGTCATCGAATGAGTGGTGCTCGGTGACATAACAGCCCTGCTCGAACAGAAAACGCGTGACCGCGTCCACCGTGCCGAGGACGCTGGGGCAGTCGGCGGTCAGAATCCATGTGTCTGGGGCGCGGCTCATATTTTTTCCTCTGATCGTTCCTACGCTCTGCGTGGGAATGCCGCCATGGACGCTCTGCGTCCGCTCTTGGGACGCGGAGCGTCCCGGGATGCATTCCCACGCGGAGCGTGGGAACGATCATCTATCTGCTCCCTTTCCCCCTCTCCCCCTCAGGGGGAGAGGGCTGGGGTGAGGGGGTGGCTTTTGATCTTCAGGCCTGGACGCTGAGGCCGTACTCGGCCGAAGCATCCTGCAACCACAACCACCAGTAATCCGAGAAGCTGCGACGGATCAGCAATTCCCAAGTGTCTTCGGCGGTATGGCGAATCATCAGCTGCGACTTGGCGAACACCGTGCCCACCGCTTTACCGACCGGGAAGTTGTTCGGGTGCACGTCATAGCTGGTGGACTTCATCAGCACCTGGCGCACGTTCGGCCCGCTCAGTTCGAGGATCTGCTGGCCGCCGCTGACGTTGACAATGGCAATGTGCAGATCACCCAGCGCTTCGCGCAGTTTCTGCTCGGCGGCGAATTCTTCGCCGCTTGGCACGATCAGCAGCCACTCGTCCGGGCCCATCCATTGCAGGCTGGTTTCGCCTTTGACGATCACGCTGAGGGCGCCGGGCAATTCAATGCCCAACGCTTTGTGCACACCGGCCGCGAAGGCTGCATCGTGGCCATCGCCACGAATGGTCAGGTGGCCGAGGAGTTTTTTCTCACGCACGATCACGCCGGCGTTCTTGCGGCCCTTGCCGACCAGGCTGGCGAGGTCGGCATGGTGCAGCGACGACTCGGCACGGGCACCGGTGGTCGGGCGTTGCTGGTAAACATTGGCTGTGGTCATAAAGCACCTTCTGAATTCTGTTGGTTCCTGTGGTAGCTGTGCCGCCGCCTTCGCGAGCAGGCTCGCTCCCACAGGGGAACGCGATCGAATGTGGGAGCGAGCCTGCTCGCGAATAGCCGCCCGCCCACCGCTCCCGAGGTTGTCAGATGTTCTGGCGATCACCCTTCGGATCAAAGAACACCGAAGAAACAATCTCCGCCTCGATCACGCTGCCATCGGCCAGCGGTGCGAACACCCGCTCGCCCATGCGCTTGAGACCGCCCTTGACCACACCCATGGCAAACGAATAACCGAGGGAGTTGTGCGCGTAGCTGGAGGTCACGTGGCCGACCATGGTCATCGGGATCGCCTGCTTGGTGTTGAACACCAGCTGCGCACCTTCCGGCAGCCACTTGGTCGGATCGATCGGCTTGAGGCCCACCAGTTGTTTGCGCTGGTCTTTCACGCAATCTTCGCGGTTCATGCCGCGCTGGCCGATCCACGAGAACGGTTTGGTGCGACCGACACACCAGCCCATGTTCAGGTCGTCCGGGGTCATCGAGCCGTCGGTGTCCTGGCCGACGATGATGAAGCCCTTCTCCGCCCGCAGCACGTGCATGGTTTCGGTGCCGTACGGCGTCAGGTTGTACTGCTTGCCGGCCTCGACGATTTTCTCCAGCACGCCCATCGCATAATCGGCCTGCACGTTGACTTCGTACGACAGCTCACCGGTGAACGAGATACGGAACACCCGCGCCGGCACATCGCCGACCAGACCTTCTTTCCAGGTCATGAACGGGAACGCTTCGTTGCTCAGATCGATGTCGGTCACGGCGCTGAGCAGCTTGCGGCTGTTCGGCCCGGAGAGGGTCATGGTCGCCCAGTGGTCGGTGACCGACGTGAAGTACACCTTCAGGTCCGGCCATTCGGTCTGGTGGTACAGCTCCAGCCACTGCAGTACGCGCGCGGCGCCGCCGGTGGTGGTGGTCATGACGAAATGGTTGTCGGCCAGACACGCGGTCACCCCGTCGTCGAAGACCATGCCGTCTTCCTTGCACATCAGACCGTAGCGAGCCTTGCCCACGTCGAGCTTGGTCCAGGCGTTGGTGTACACGCGGTTGAGGAACTCGCGGGCATCCGGGCCTTGAATGTCGATCTTGCCGAGGGTCGAAGCATCGAGCAGGCCAACGCTGTCGCGCACGGCTTTGCATTCGCGCTTGACCGCCGCGTGCAGGTCTTCACCGTTTTTCGGGAAGTACCATGGACGCTTCCACTGACCGACGTCTTCAAACTCGGCGCCGTTCTTCACATGCCAGGCATGCAGCGCGGTGTAGCGCACCGGTTCGAAAATGTGCCCGCAATGCCGACCGGCCACGGCGCCGAAGGTCACCGGCGTGTAGTTCGGACGGAACATGGTGGTGCCCATCTGCGGGATGGTGACGTTCAGCGAACGGGCGGCAATGGCCAGACCGTTGACGTTGCCGAGCTTGCCCTGATCGGTGCCGAAGCCCAGCGCGGTATAGCGTTTGACGTGCTCGACCGACTCGAAACCTTCGCGGGTCGCCAGTTCGATGCCACCGGCGGTGACATCGTTCTGGAAGTCGACGAATTGCTTCGGTGCACGCGCCGAGCTCTTCTCGTGCGGCACCTGGAACAGCGCCAGGGTCGGCTCTTCGAGACGGCTCAAGGCTTTCGGCAACACGCCTTCAACGGTCTGGAAACCGGCCTCGGCAGCAGCGCGCACGCCACCTTCAAAACCGTCGGCCAGCGAATCGCCCAGCGCGTAGACGCCATTGATGCCACCGACGCACACGCGCTTCTGCGGTGCTTCGCCCGGTACGAAACCAAGAATGTCTTCACGCCACACTGGTTTGCCACCGAGGTGCGAAGCCAGGTGAACCACCGGGCTGTAACCGCCGGAGCTGGCCACCAGGTCGCAGTCGAGCCATTCGCCCGGACTGCTCACGGCGTGGGCCTTTACGTCAATCGCGGCGACGCGTGCAGCGGTCACTCGCTTGCTGCCACGCACTTCAATGACCGCGCTGCCGGTGAGGATGCGAATGCCTTTGGCGCGCGCTTCTTCGACCAATGCACCGCGCGGATTGCTGCGTGCATCAGCGATCGCTACCACTTGCAGACTGGCATCGAGCCAATCCAGAGCGACACGATAGGCGTGATCGTTGTTGGTCGAGAGCACCAGCTTCTTGCCTGGCGCCACGCCATAGCGACGTACGTAAGTCGACACCGCGCCAGCGAGCATGTTGCCCGGCACGTCGTTGTTGCCGTAGACCAGCGGACGCTCGTGGGCGCCGGTCGCCAGCACCACGCGCTTGGCGCGGACACGGTGGATGCGCTGACGCACCTGACCGATCGGCGCGCGGTCACCGAGGTGATCGGTGAGGCGTTCGTGAATAGTCAGGAAGTTGTGGTCGTGGTAACCGTTGACCGTGGCGCGCGGCAACAGCAGCACGTCCGGGGTGTTCTTCAATTCAGCGATGACGCTGGCGACCCATTCCATCGCCGGTTTGCCGTCGAGGCTTTCGCGGGAATCAAGCAGGCTGCCGCCGAACTCTTCCTGCTCGTCGGCCAGAATCACGCGGGCACCGCTGCGCGCAGCGGCCAGGGCTGCGGCGAGACCGGCCGGGCCGGCACCGACGATCAGCACGTCGCAGTGCTGGTTCATGTAGTCGTAGGTGTCCGGATCGTTCTCGGTCGGCGAACGGCCGAGGCCGGCAGCCTTGCGGATGTACTTCTCGTAAGTCATCCAGAACGATTGCGGGTACATGAAGGTTTTGTAGTAGAAACCCGGCGGCATCAGCTTGCCGCCGACCTTGCCGAGAATCCCCATCATGTCGTTGTTGACGCTCGGCCAGCCATTGGTGCTGGTAGCGACCAGGCCCTGATACAACGCCTGTTGCGTGGCACGCACGTTGGGAATCTGCGTGGCTTCGGTGGCACCGATCTGCAACACCGCGTTCGGCTCTTCGGAACCGGCGGCGAAGATGCCGCGAGGGCGCGAATACTTGAAGCTGCGGCCGATGATGTCGACGCCGTTGGCGATCAGGGCAGCGGCCAGCGAGTCACCTTCATAGCCTTTGTAGGTCTGGCCGTTGAAGGTGAAGCTCAGCACTTTGTTGCGGTCGATCCGTCCACCGTTGGACAGGCGATTGGTCTGGCTCATACCTTCTCTCCCAGCGCCGTCGTGGCTGTTTTCGCAGTGCCAGCCTTGTCGGTGAATTGCGGCTTCTCGCCGATCTTGTAGCTCTCGAGAATCTCGTAGGTCACGGTATCGCGAGTGACGTTGAAGTACTGGCGGCAACCGGCAACGTGGTCCCACAACTCGTGGTGCAGACCGCGCGGGTTATCGCGAAAGAACATGTAGTCGCCCCACTCCTCATCGGTGCAGGCGTTCGGATCCAGCGGACGCGGGATGTGCGCCTGACCGGATGCGTGGAATTCCTCTTCAGAGCGCAGTTCGCCGCAGTGAGGACAGAAGATATGCAACATGGGGATTTCTCCTGTTAGTGGGCAACCGCAGCAGCGCCGTGTTCATCGATCAACGCACCGTTGTGGAAACGGTCGATGGAGAAAGGTGCAGCCAATGGATGCATTTCACCCTTGGCCAGACTCGCGGCAAACACGTTGCCCGAGCCGGGTGTAGCCTTGAAGCCACCGGTGCCCCAACCGCAGTTGAAGAACATGTTCGGTACCGGCGTCTTGGAAATGATCGGGCAAGCGTCCGGGGTGGTGTCGACGATGCCGCCCCACTGGCGGTTCATGCGTACCCGCGAGAGCACCGGGAACATCTCGACGATGGCCTGGATGGTGTGCTCGATCACCGGGTACGAACCACGCTGGCCGTAGCCGTTGTAGCCGTCGATACCGGCGCCGATCACCAGGTCGCCCTTGTCGGACTGGCTGATGTAACCGTGTACGGCGTTGGACATGATCACGCTGTCGATAATCGGCTTGATCGGCTCGGACACCAGCGCTTGCAGCGGGTGGGATTCGATCGGCAGGCGGAAACCGGCAAGCTTGGCCATGTGTCCGGAATTACCGGCCGTCACCACGCCGACGCGCTTGGCGCCGATGAAACCCTTGTTGGTTTCGACGCCGATGCACACGCCATTTTCCTTGCGGAAACCGATCACTTCGGTCTGCTGGATCAAGTCCACGCCCAAGGCATCGGCGGCACGAGCAAAGCCCCACGCCACGGCATCGTGACGGGCGACGCCGCCGCGACGCTGCACGGTCGCACCCATGATCGGGTAGCGGGTGTTTTTCGAGCAGTCCAGGTACGGAATCTCGTCCGCAACCTGCTTGGCGTCGAGCAATTCGCCGTCGACGCCGTTGAGGCGGTTGGCGCTGACCCGACGCTCCGAATCACGGATGTCCTGCAGGGTGTGGCACAGGTTGTAGACGCCACGCTGGGAGAACATCACGTTGTAGTTGAGATCCTGCGACAGGCCTTCCCACAATTTCATCGCGTGTTCGTACAAATGCGCCGACTCGTCCCACAGGTAGTTGGAACGCACGATGGTGGTGTTGCGCGCGGTGTTACCGCCGCCCAGCCAGCCTTTTTCGACCACGGCGACATTGGTGATGCCGTGCTCCTTGGCCAGATAGTAGGCCGTCGCCAGGCCGTGCCCGCCGCCGCCGACGATGACCACGTCGTAGACTTTTTTCGGGGTGGGCGTGCGCCACATGCGCTGCCAGTTTTCGTGGTGGCTGAGCGAGTGTTTGAACAGGCCGAAGCCGGAATAGCGTTGCATAGTCATTACTCCAAAACCGACTCAGCGATAAACCGGGAAGTCTGCGCACAGGGCCGAGACCTGCTGGGCGACATTGGCCTCGACATCGGCGTCGCCGAGGTTGTCGAGGATGTCGCAGATCCAGCCGGCGAGGGTTTCGCACTGGCTGACCTTGAAGCCGCGCGTGGTCACCGCCGGGGTGCCGATGCGCAGGCCCGAGGTCACGAATGGCGACTGCGGGTCGTTCGGCACGGCGTTCTTGTTCACCGTGATGTGCGCGCGGCCCAGCGCGGCGTCGGCGTCCTTGCCGGTCAGGCCCTGACGGATCAGGCTGACCAGGAACAGATGGTTGTCGGTGCCGCCGGAGACCACATCGTAGCCACGCTTGATGAACACGCTGGCCATCGCCTGGGCGTTGTCGATCACTTGTTGCTGATAAGCCTTGAAGCCAGGCTCCAGCGCTTCCTTGAAGCACACCGCTTTACCGGCGATGACGTGCATCAGCGGGCCGCCCTGGGCGCCGGGGAAAACGGCCGCGTTGAGCTTCTTCTCGATCTCTTCGTTGGACTTGGCCAGGATCAGCCCGCCACGCGGACCGCGCAGGGTTTTGTGCGTGGTGGTGGTGACCACATCGGCGTACGGCAGCGGATTCGGGTACAGGCCCGCAGCGACCAGACCGGCGACGTGAGCCATGTCGACGAACAGCAGCGCCCCGACCTTGTCGGCGATCTGACGGAAGCGCGGGAAGTCCAGAGTTTTCGAGTAAGCGGAGAAACCGGCAACGATCATTTTCGGTTTGCACTCGACGGCCAGACGCTCGACTTCGTCGTAGTCGATCAACCCGGTGTCGGTGTTGATGCCGTACTGCACGGCGTTATAGAGCTTGCCCGAGGACGACACTTTCGCGCCGTGGGTCAGGTGACCGCCGTGGGCCAGGCTCATGCCGAGGATGGTGTCGCCCGGCTGGATCAGCGCCAGGTACACGGCGCTGTTGGCCGAGGAACCGGAGTGCGGCTGGACGTTGGCGTAATCGGCGCCGAACAATTGCTTGGCGCGCTCGATGGCCAGCGCTTCGACTTTGTCCACATGCTCGCAGCCGCCGTAGTAGCGCTTGCCCGGATAGCCCTCGGCGTATTTGTTGGTCAGGCCGCTGCCTTGCGCCTGCATGACGCGCTTGCTGGTGTAGTTCTCCGACGCGATCAGCTCGATGTGATCTTCCTGACGTTGCTCCTCGGCATTCATCGCCGCCAGCAGTGCATCGTCGTAACCCTGGATCTGGTCTTGCTTGCTGAACATCGCGTCTCTCCCAGCGGCATCTGTGCGCCATTCGTCTCGGTAAGGCACTGGCAATGATGGCAGTGCCCTTTGATGCGATGGTATGACCGGCGCAGACAGCTCAAATGCCTGCGGACGCCACGCAAAGGTGCGTTTACGACATGGCTGGAAATGACCCGAAGAATGCACTCCCCCTGTAGGAGCTGCCGAAGGCTGCGATCTTTTGACTTTGACTTTGAAGATCAAAGGATCGCAGCCTTCGGCAGCTCCTACAGGGGTCAGGCAATGATTTGGCGGACGGCGAGCAGCAGGAGGAAATGCGCGGGATACAGCGCATACGCCCAGCGCCGCATCGGTGGAGGCCGGACATGTCGCCCATGTCGCAACAAGAACATTCCGAGCATCGGCGCAAACACACAGGCCGCCAGCCCAAGCATCGCCACGCTGTTGCCGAAACGCGCCGATTCGAGCAGCACCTGCCATTGGTTCGCCGCCAGACACACCAGCCCCGGCAACAGGCTGAAATACCAAAGTCGGCGGAACACCAGCAGCAGCGCCAGCGGCAACAATACGCCGAAGAAACCGAACATCAGTCGTTCTGAAAAAACCGCCGCAACCACCAGCGCGGCCAGCGCGAGCAACCGTGGCACCGACGCTGAGTCCTGCCAGCCGCGCGCCACCAGCAAGCCCAGCGCCAGCGTCGGCATCACGTTGAACGTGTCAGGGTCGGGGATATAAAAGCGATAAGGGATTTCGCTGATTGCACTGAACAGCAACAGCCAGCCCAGATAGCGCCATTCCATTTTGCGCGAACCGTCTCGTGCCAGATTCGCCGCCATCGCCAGGCAAAACCATGGAAACGCCAATCGCCCGGGCACATACAACCAATCGGCGGAGAAGCCGACATATCGCAGGTGATCGAGCAACATGCTCAGCAACGCCAGCCACTTGAGCAGATCCAGGGCACCGTCGCGTTGGCTCAGGTGCATAATCGACCCATAAACTGGTAATTTTCTGCACCCGACATCACGTGTGCTCCCCGGAAGATCTTCGGTAAAGTGCGCATCCTCATTGACCACGAGCCTTCACAAGAGTCTCGATTACGGAAGCCGGCCATGACCGACAAGAGCCAACAATTCGCCAGCGACAACTATTCCGGTATCTGCCCGGAAGCCTGGGCCGCCATGGAACAGGCCAACCACGGCCACCAGCGCGCTTACGGCGACGATGAATGGACCGCCCGCGCGGCCGATCATTTCCGCAAACTGTTCGAAACCGACTGCGAAGTGTTCTTCGCCTTCAACGGCACCGCCGCCAACTCGCTGGCACTGTCGTCGCTGTGCCAGAGTTACCACAGCGTGATCTGCTCGGAAACCGCCCACGTCGAAACCGACGAATGCGGCGCTCCAGAATTCTTCTCCAACGGCTCGAAGCTGCTGATCGCCGGCACTGAAAACGGCAAGATCACCCCGCAATCGATCCGCGAAGTCGCGCTCAAGCGCCAGGACATCCACTACCCGAAACCGCGCGTGGTGACCCTGACTCAAGCCACTGAAGTCGGCAGCGTTTATACCCCGGAAGAAGTCCGCGCCATCAGCGCAACCTGCAAGGAGCTGGGCCTGCACCTGCACATGGACGGCGCGCGGTTTTCCAACGCCTGCGCATTCCTCGGCTGCTCGCCCGCCGATCTGACCTGGAAAGCCGGCGTCGACGTGCTGTGCTTTGGCGGCACCAAGAACGGCATGGCGGTGGGTGAAGCGATCCTGTTCTTCAACCACAAACTGGCCGAAGACTTCGACTACCGCTGCAAGCAGGCCGGGCAACTGGCGTCGAAGATGCGCTTTTTGTCGGCACCGTGGGTCGGCATTCTGGAAAACGACGCCTGGCTCAAATACGCCCGCCACGCCAACCACTGCGCGCAACTGCTGGCAGAACTGGTCAGCGACATCCCCGGCGTCGAACTGATGTTCCCGGTGCAGGCCAACGGCGTGTTCCTGCAACTGTCCGAGCCGGCCATCGCCGCGCTGACTGCAAAGAACTGGCGCTTCTACACCTTCATCGGCAAGGGCGGCGCACGCTTCATGTGCTCCTGGGACACCGAAGAAGAACGCGTGCGCGAACTGGCGCGGGATATTCGCGAGGTCATGTCGGCCTGATCCCGCCCATGATCATTCCCACGCGCAGCAAAGGAATGTCTCCCGGGACGCTCCGCGTTCCAGCTTCACCCTTGGCGACAAGCTGAAAACCGCTATGACGCAGAGCGTCAGTGGCTGCATTCCCACGCAGAGCGTGGGAACGATCTTTATCTCCACATCTGCCCCCCCCTGATCGTTCCCACGCTCCGCGTGGTAACGCCTCCAGGGACGCTCCGCGTTCCAGCCTCACCATTATCGACACGGTCAAGACCGCTATGACGCAGAGCGTGGGAACGATCTTTATCTCCACATCTGCCCCACCCTGATCGTTCCCACGCTCCGCGTGGGAATGCCTCCAGGGACGCTCCGCGTTCCAGCTTCACCCTTGGCGACAGGCTGAAAACCGCTATGACGCGGAGCGTCAGTGGCTGCATTCCCACGCGGAGCGTGGGAACGATCTTAGGTCGGGAATGACTTTTCCCACTGTAGTTGCAGACGTCTCTTCTAGCACGTTCCCTACTCCGGCCTCACCCTGATCGTTCCCACGCTCCGCGTGGGAACGCATCCCGGGACGCTCCGCGTTCCATCTCATTCGCACCGCAAGATTCAAGGATCGAATCCCATGGGCCGCAACCGCTATACGATTACCGAAAGCGACAAACCGCATTTCCTCACCTGCACCGTAATGGAGTGGTTGCCGTTATTCATTCGCCCGTACATCGTTGAGCACCTGCTCAACTGCTGGCGATATCAACAGGCTCATCATGACTTAAAGCTATACGGCTACGTGATTCTGGAAAACCACCTGCACTTCGTCGCCCAAGCACCCGATCTGAGCAAATGCCTCAGCCAGTTCAAGTCCTTCACCGCGCGACAAATCATCAATGACTTGCAAACAAAAGGCGCCGACAAAGCCTTGCAGCGCCTGCGCTTCAGCAAACGCGCGCATAAGCAGGACCGGGTGTATCAACTGTGGCAAGAAGGCGCGCACGCGGAAATGGTCTACAGCGAATCGGTGATGCGCCAGAAACTTGAATACATCCACAACAACCCGGTGAAACGCGGATATGTGGATTTACCGGAGCATTGGCGTTATTCGAGTGCCAGGGACTACGCGGGAATGGAGGGAATGATCGAGATTCAGCGCTGGTATTGAAATGGGACGCGGAGCGTCCCGGGCGGCATTCCCACGCGGAGCGTGGGAACGATCATAAAAGCCTCAGAACTCAATCCGCACATCCCCCTTCGGCACGCTGCAGCACGACAGGATAAACCCTTCGGCCTCGTCATCCTCGGTAATCCCGCCGTTGTGCTCCATCTCCACTTCGCCGCCCAGTTTCATCACCTTGCATGTCCCGCAAATGCCCATGCCGCAGGCTTTCGGGATCATCAGGCCGAGTTTGGCGGCTGCCGCGTGGACGGTTTCGCCCGGGCCGACGCGGATGCTCTTGCCGGACGCGGTGAATTCAACCTGATGCAGATCCGCGGCGTCGATTTCCGGCGCATCGGCGGCTTGTTCGGCCTGTTCCACCGCGTCGGCGCGGGCCTCGGGTGGCGTGGCGCCGAAGGATTCTTCGTGGTAGCGCGACATGTCGTAGCCGGCCGCTTCCAGCAAGCGTTTGACCGCAGTCATGTACGGCGTCGGGCCGCAGCAGAACACTTCGCGTTCGAGGAAGTCCGGAACCATCAGTTCGAGCATCTTGTGGTTCAGGTAACCGCGATAACCGGCCCATGGCTCACCGAGGCCGTGTTTTTCGCAGATCAGGTGCAGGCTGAAGTTGTCGATCCGCGACGCCATGTGCTCAAGCTCGCGGTGGTAAATGATGTCTTTCGGCGACCGCGCGCTGTGCACGAACGTCATGTCGACGTTAGCGTTGGTGTCGTAGAACCAGCGCGCCATCGACATGCACGGCGTGATGCCGACGCCGCCGCTCAAATACAGAACCTTCGGGCTCGGGAAGTCGATCGCGTTGAACAGCCCGACCGGGCCGTGCACCGCCAGTTCTTGCCCCTCATGCAAAGTGTCGTGCAACCAGTTGGAGACCTTGCCGCCCGGCACGCGTTTGATCGTCACCGAAAAGCTGTACGGCACCGACGGCGAGCTGGAAATGGTGTACGAGCGCATGATCGGCTGGCCTTCGATTTCCAGCTCCAGGGTGACGAACTGCCCCGGCTTGAAGAAGAACAGGATCGGCTGGTCGGCCATAAAGCAGAAAGTGCGCACATCCCAGGTTTCCTGGATGACTTTGACGCAACGGACAATGTGTCGGCCATTGGCCCAGGTCTGGGTGGTGACCGGATTCAGGAAGCTGTTGGACATGCTGTTCTCCACGGCCGACTGTCGGCCTCTTGTCGGCGATTCTGCGTATAGCGCAGACCGCGCGTTTACCTATCCGCGACATTGACATACTTATCGCGACCAGCCCTTGAACACCGGGCCTTGCGCGTCGGGAACAGATTGCGCCATGTCGCGCATGGATAAGGTTCCCCCCAGCGCCGGCCCCACACTCGCCCCAACACAAGACGACTTCTTTACACCTTGCGTAGCAACCGTTTTGCAGCACACCTGATCAGCCACTTTCGCCGGCCACGCAGAGGGCCATGAGGATTACATCGATGGACGTCACCGCAAAAATCAGCCTGGGCGATCCGCTGGAACCCGCACGCAAGGCCACCGCACAAATGCTCCAGGAGCGCGAGCGCACTTTTTCGCTGCCACAGCCGTTCTACAGCGACGAGCGCCTGTTCGATATCGATATGCAGGAGATCTTCCAGAAGGAATGGTTGATCGCCGGCATGACCTGCGAGATCCCGGCCAAGGGCAACTACCTGACCCTGCAGGTCGGCAAGAACCCGATCATCGTCATTCGTGGCGCCGAGGGCGTGGTGCACGCGTTCCACAATGTCTGCCGCCACCGTGGCTCGCGCCTGTGCACCAGTGAAAAAGGCAAAGTCGCCAAACTGGTCTGCCATTACCACCAGTGGACTTACGAACTGGACGGTCGCCTGTTGTTCGCCGGCACCGAGATGGGCGCCGACTTCGACATGAAGCAGTACGGCCTGAAACCGGTGAACGTGAAAACCGCTGGCGGCTACATCTTCATCAGCCTGGCGGAGAACCCGCCGGCCATTGATGACTTCCTGTCGACGCTCAACCATTACATGGAACCGTACGACATGGAGAACACCAAGGTGGCGATTACCACCACCTTGATGGAGAAAGCCAACTGGAAACTGGTGCTGGAAAACAACCGTGAGTGCTACCACTGCAACGCGTCGCACCCGGAACTGTTGAAAACCCTGCTGGAGTGGGACGACGTCACCGACCCGCGCGCCGATCAGGCGTTCAAGGATCACGTCGCCGCCTCCGCCGCTGCCTGGGAAGCGGAAAAGATCCCTTACGCCCACGCCAGTTTCGGCCTGCGCAACCGCATCGTGCGCATGCCGCTGCTCAAGGGCACCGTGTCGATGACCCTCGACGGCAAGCAGGGCTGCGCGAAACTGATGGGCCGGATCAAGAACCCGGACCTGGGCTCGATGCGCATCCTGCACCTGCCGCACTCGTGGAACCACTGCATGGGCGACCACATCATCGTCTTCACCGTGTGGCCGATCAGCGCCCAGGAAACCATGGTCACCACCAAGTGGCTGGTGCACAAGGACGCGGTGGAAGGTGTCGATTACGACGTCGAGCGCATGCGCCAGGTGTGGGACGCGACCAACGATCAGGACCGTCGTCTGGCTGAGGAAAACCAGCGCGGGATCAACTCCACTGCTTACCAGCCGGGGCCTTACTCCAAGACCTATGAATTCGGCGTGGTCAACTTCGTCGATTGGTACAGCGAGCGGATGTTGAACAACCTCGGGGCCGAGCCTGCGCCTTACCTCAAAGGCGTACCGGTTCAGGGCTGATCAAGAACAAAAGATCGCAGCCTGCGGCAGCTTCTACAGGTGGAATGCATTCCCCTGTGGGAGCGAGCCTGCTCGCGAAGGCGTCCTGACCTACATCACAAGTCTGATTGATCAATTTCCGATCAACCACCCCCGCCCCCATACCCACCAAGCCCTCCAGCCTTCCGCAAACAAGTTATCCACATACCCGCCCACAGCAAATGGGGGTAACTGTGGATGAGTGAAAAAATATCTTGCTGATTTGCAAAGAAAAACCGTGACTTATTCTGAATCACAGCTTCTGAAAACGATCGATCGTTTTTTGATCAACGCCATGCGGACCACGGTTTCAAAGGCCTCCAGCGGGTAGCGAACACGTTATCCACAGAAGCGCCAACAGAGATCGGGGACAACTTTCACTCTTCTGTGGAAAACACCTATGACTGGGGAAACCCGTTCGCCTTAACAGCTCTCGGCGCCCGGGAGTTACATTTGATCAATAATTGATCAAACACCTGTAAGCCCTGATCCATATGGCCTACAGCTGAGAGCGAACATCTTATCCACAGAAGCGCCAACAGAGACTGGGGGCAACTTGTCGATTTATCACGACGGAAAAGCCCGAGAAATCCGTGAGTTACGCTGATCGTTTTTTGATCGTCTGGCTGGAAGGCTTGAATGGCGTGGGGTGCGAGCAAGGGCGAACACGTTATCCACAGCTTCGCCAACAGGGTTTGTGGGTAAACAGTAAAGGTTGGCTGTGAATGAATACCAATGTGGGAGCGAGCCTGCTCGCGAATGCGTCGGGTCAGTCGATGCATGTGTCGGCTGACAGTCTGCCTTCGCGAGCAGGCTCGCTCCCACATTGGTTATTCCATGCCAGGAAGAGGGTGACTAGCGGACAACGCCCTCTTCAATCAGCAGCTTCAGAATCGCCTCCGCCCCAGCCTGCGCAGTAACGCCTTTGAGCACCTGCCCCCCGCCGCCACTGGCCTTGGCCGTCGCGGCCTTCATCCGGTCGGCGCCGCTCTTCGCCTTGATCACCTTCAAGCGCTTGGGCCGTGGCTTGGCCGGCTGCAGCGTGGCGACGGCCAACAATTGGTCCTCCACCACTTCAACGTCATCGGCGGCCAATTCGCCCCGTCGTGCCGGGCCATACGCGCTCTGCCGAGGCTTCGGGGCGGCGTTATCCACAGTGGCCAGAAACGGCAGTTTGACCTTCAAGCGGCGTCGCTGGCCGCGCGGCAACGCTTGCAGGACCAGCGCCGACCCGTCGTTGATCGATTCGACCTGCGCCAGGCCCACCACCAGCGGCCAGCCCAGACCTTCGGCCAGCAGGAACGGCAACATCCCCGAACCCTCTCCGGTTTCCGCCTGGCTGCCGGTCAGCACCACTTGCGCTCCGGCATCGCGCAGGTATGCGGTCAGCGCCGGCAAGGCATCGGCGCCAGCGGGTTGTTCCAGCACATGCAGCTGTTCCAGGCCCATGCCCAGATAGGCACGCAGTGCCGGTTCGGCAACATCACCGGCGTGCAGCACTTGCAGGTTATCCCCAGCCAGTTGCAGGCCCAGTTCCACCGCGCGCGCATCCTGATCGGCGCGCCGTGGCCGACCCGAGGTCGGGTGAGCGCCGATTGAAACCAGACTGATAACGTTCGTGTTCATAAGGTTTCCTTACGCCGCATCGCGCTTGGCTTCGTTGCGGTAAGCCGCGACCGCTTCGATCAACGCTTGCAGAATCTCTGCGCTTTCGCCGATCACCGAGAGGTCGGCACGCTTGATCATGTCGCAACCCGGATCGAGGTTGATCGCCACCACCTTGTCGCAGGCGCCAATGCCTTGCAGGTGCTGGATCGCGCCGGAGATACCCACAGCCACATAAACCCGCGCAGTGACCCAGGTGCCGGACGCGCCAACCTGGCGATCCCGCGCCATGAAGCCGTCGTCCACCGCAACCCGCGAAGCGCCTTCGGTGGCGCCGAGGGCTGCTGCCGTTTCGTGAAACAACTGCCAGTTCTTGACGCCGTTACCGCCGGAGAAGATGAACTCGGCTTCGGCCATCGGGATAGCAGCCGGATCCACCGCCACGGCACCAAGATCTTCGATTCGCGACAAGCTGCGCGCGACGCTTGTGGATAACTCCACTGGCAACGCTTCGTGACGGGTTTCGCTGACCGGCTCCGCGCATTCGGCAGCGGCGAGAATCAACCGCGCCACTGGACGCGCCAGGTCTTGCAATCCGGCCCCGGCGCGGCCGATGCACTCCTGATCCTTGACCTGCCAGACCCGCGTGGCCGGGCGCTCGCCCAAGGCTGCAGCAAAGCGCCGGCCGAGTTCGCCGCCACCGCTGCGGCTGTCCGGCAGCAACCAGTGACGCGGATTGAACTGGTTATCCACAGCGCGCAAGCCCTGCACCCGCTGTTCCGGTGCATAACCGCTGAATTCCTCGCCTTCAAGCACCAGCAGGCGATCGACGCCAGCAGTTTCGAAAGCGCTTTCCTTGTGTTCGCCGAACACCACGGCGAGCACTGCACCATCTCTGCCGGCCAGTTGGTGAGCGAGGCCGAGCAGATCGCGGTCGTGGCTGCTCAGGCGACCGCCGACCATATCCGGCACCACGCTGATGTAGAACGCCGGAGCCGGTACCTGATGCAGCGGCAACTGCACTTCAACAGCAGCCGAGCGCTTGACCGCCCCACCCTGCTGCGCGCCGCTGCGGTCAATGCGTTTGATGCCGTTGGGGCCGATAAAACCCAGGCCGTGCAGATTCTTGCGAATGACGCCGTTGGGCCCCATCCAGCTGTGTTGCGCCGGTTGCATCGCCGCGTGCAGCGGATGCAGGCGGTTGCGCGCAATCCATTCGGCGCGCGGGTCGCGGCGGATAATGTCGCTCATCAGTGCACCTCCGCAGGTTCACGTTTGGCCGGCGTGGCAGGCTTGCTTGGCGCGGCGTCCTCAAGCAACGCGTCGGCGACCAGTTCGGCGATGTCCTTGATCAGTGGACGCGGTTCAACCACGCCTTCGAGCATCGCCGTGCACTGTGGACAACCCACCGCCACCAGTTCGGCGCCGGTTTCGCGGATGTCTTCCATGCGCATGTCGGGGATGCGCTGCTTGCCCGGAATGTCAGTGATCGGCGCGCCGCCACCGCCGCCGCAGCAGCGTGAGCGGAAGCCGGACCGTTGCATCTCTTTGACTTCGATGCCGAGCGCTCGCAGCACTTCGCGCGGCGCTTCGTACTCGCCGTTGTAGCGGCCCAGGTAGCACGGATCGTGATAGGTCACGCTGTTGCCTTTGTGCTGACCGAGATTGAGCGCGCCGGCCTGAATGATCTCGGCCATGTAGCTGCTGTGGTGCTGCACCAGGTAGTTGCCATCGAAGGCGCCGTACTCGTTTTTCAGCACATGGAAACTGTGCGGATCGCAGGTGACGATGCGGTTGAAGCTGTATTTGGCCAACGTCTGGATGTTGCGCTTGGCCAGCAACTGGAACGTCGCTTCGTCACCGAGACGCCGCGCCACATCGCCGCTGTCACGTTCTTCAAGGCCGAGCACGGCGAAGTCGATGTTGGCCGCTTTCAGCACTTTGACAAACGCGCGCAGGGTGCGCTGGTTGCGCATGTCGAAGGCGCCGTCGCCGACCCAGAACAGCACGTCGGTGGATTTCTTCTCACTGAGCAGATTGAGGTTCAGATCCGCCGCCCAGTTCATCCGCCCGCCCGGGGCGAAACCGCCAGGGTTGTCGGTTGCAATAAGGTTCTCGAGAACTTCGGCACCCTTGTTCGGCGTCGCACCTTTTTCCAGGGTCAGATGCCGGCGCATGTCGACGATCGCATCGACGTGCTCGATCATCATCGGGCACTCCTCGACGCAGGCACGGCAGGTGGTGCACGACCACAGGGTTTCGGCGTCGACCAGACCGTTGACGATCGGTTGATGCGGACTGCCGCCATGCTCGCCGATTGGTTTGCCCGGATACGGGCTGCCGGCGAACTTCGCGTCAGTGCCTCCGGCGAGGCCAACGACCATGTCCTGAATCAGTTTCTTGGGATTGAGCGGCTGGCCGGCGGCGAAGGCCGGGCACGCTGCTTCGCACTTGCCGCACTGCACGCAGGCGTCGAAACCGAGCAACTGGTTCCAGGTGAAATCCTTGGGTTTTTCCACGCCCAGCGGCGCATCGGGATTGTTCAGGTCCAGCGGTTTCAAACCGGTCGAGCGCCCACCACCAAAGCGTTCCGGACGGCGGTGCCAAGCCAGATGCAGGGCACCGGCAAAGGCGTGTTTCATCGGCCCGCCCCAGGTCATGCCGAAGAACAGTTCCGACACACCCCACAGCACGCCAACACCGAGAATGGCGGCGAGCACCCAACCGCCGAAGTTTTCCGGCAGGATTCCCGCCACAGGCAGAGTCACCAGAAAAAACGACGCGGAGAACGCCAGCAGGCTTTTCGGCAGGCGCATCCACGGGCCTTTCGACAGACGTGCAGGCGGATTGACCCGGCGCAGGTACATGAAGATCGCGCCGACGAACATCACCGCCGACATCAGCAGCAAGGCGTAGCCGAGGATGCGGTTATGCAGGCCAAAACCGTGCACAAGAATGGCCAGCACGATCGACGCCACCGCACCGCCCGCCGTGGCGACGTGGGTGTTGGCAATGTATTTGTCCCGCGCCACAACGTGGTGCAGGTCGACCATGTAGCGCTTGGGCATGGCCAGCAGACCGCCGAGCAGATCGACCTTCGCCGCCCGCCCCCGGCGCCACATGTTCATCCGCCGCAACGCGCCGAGGACCGCAAGGCCCAGAGCGGCGAACAACAGGATTGGAAGAAGGGTGTTCAACATCAGAGTCACCTCTGGCGAGCGGCAAGCTGCAAGCTACAAGCGGCAAGAAAGAGCAGCATGGATCGGCTGTGCTTTTACTTGCAGCTTGCAGCTTGTGGCTTGCAGCTGAGCCGTCAAAAATCCTTACAGAGCCGAAGTGCGTCGTAAATGGCGGCATGGGTATTACGCTGCGCCACACAGTCGCCGATGCGGAACAGCAAGTAGCCGTCGCCCGCTTCGCTCAGCGAAGGTTGCGGCTGGATCGCGAACAGCGCTTCGACGTCGATCTGGCCCTTGTTGCGCGAGCCGTCCTTGAGGGCGTAGTAGATTTCCTCGTCCGGGCGCACGCCGTTTTCGACGACCACCTGATCGACCACCCGTTCCTCTTTCGCGCCGGTGTATTCGTTCTCCAGCACTGCGATCAGCTTGTCGCCCTCGCGGTAGACCTTCTCCAGCATCATGTCGCCGGTCATGATCACTTCTTTCGGGTACATGCTGCGGTAGTAGGTCGGGAACGACGTGCCGCCGATGGCCACGCCCGGTTTGATGTCGTCGGTGACGATCTCGACCTGGCTGCCCTTGTCGGCGAGGAAGTCGGCGACCGACATGCCGGTGAACTCGCAAATGGTGTCGTAGACCAGCACGTTCTTGCCCGGCGCAACCTTGCCGTCGAGCACGTCCCAGCTGCTGACCACCAGCCCTTCGGCCGCGCCCCAGTGTTCGTTCTGCTCAAGGTACGGATGACCGCCGACCGCCAGCACCACGACATCCGGACGCAGGTCCATGATGGTGTCGGCATCCGCCGCCGTGCCCAGGCGCAGATCGACTTTCAGCCGCGCCAGTTCCAGCTGGAACCAGCGCGTGATACCGGCGATCTGGTCACGCTGCGGTGCTTTCGATGCGGTGGTGATCTGCCCGCCGATGAAGTCTTTTTTCTCGAACAGCGTGACGTCGTGGCCACGCTCGGCAGCCACGCGCGCGGCTTCCATCCCGGCCGGGCCGGCACCCACGATCACCACTTTGCGTTTCGGCCCGGTGGATTTCTCGATGATGTGCGGCACGCCCATGTATTCACGGGAGGTCGCGGCGTTCTGGATGCACAGCACGTCCAGACCCTGATACTGGCGGTCGATGCAATAGTTGGCGCCGACGCACTGCTTGATCTGGTCGATCTGGCCCATCTTGATCTTGGCGATCAGGTGCGGGTCGGCGATGTGCGCGCGGGTCATGCCGACCATGTCGACGTAACCGCCTTCAAGGATGCGCGTGGCCTGGTTCGGGTCCTTGATGTTCTGCGCGTGTAACACCGGCACCTTGACCACTTCCTTGATCCCGGCAGCCAGGTGCAGGAACGGCTCCGGTGGATAACTCATGTTCGGAATAACGTTGGCCAGGGTGTTGTGGGTATCGCAACCCGAGCCGACCACGCCGATGAAATCGAGCATGCCGGTGTCGTCGTAATACTTGGCGATCTGCTTCATGTCCTCGTGGGACAAGCCGTCCGGGTGGAACTCGTCACCGCACAGGCGCATGCCCACGCAGAAGTCGTCACCGACCTCGGCGCGCACAGCTTTCAGGACTTCCAGGCCGAACTTCATCCGCCCTTCGAAGGTGCCGCCCCATTCATCGGTGCGTTTGTTGACGCGCGGGCTCCAGAACTGGTCGATCATGTGCTGGTGCACGGCCGACAGTTCGACGCCATCGAGGCCACCAGCCTTGGCCCGGCGCGCAGCCTGGGCGTAGTTGCCGATCACCCGCCAGATCTCTTCCGGCTCGATGGTTTTGCAAGTGGCGCGGTGCACCGGTTCACGGATGCCCGAGGGCGACATCAAGGTCGGCCAGTTGAAACCGTCCCAGCGCGAGCGACGACCCATGTGGGTAATCTGGATCATGATCTTGGCGCCATGCTTGTGCATGGCGTCGGCCAGATTCTGGAAGTGCGGAATGATCCGGTCGGTGGACAGATTGACCGAACTCCACCATTCCTGCGGGCTGTCGATCGCCACGACGGACGAACCGCCGCAGATGGCCAGGCCGATACCGCCCTTGGCTTTCTCTTCGTAATACTTGACGTAGCGGTCGGTGGTCATGCCACCGTCAGTCGCGTAGACCTCGGCGTGCGCGGTGCTGAGCACGCGGTTGCGGATGGTCAGTTTGCCGATCTGAATCGGCTGGAACATTGCTTCGAAAGCCATGGCACGGTCCTCGGCTTACAACGGCTTGACGATGAACAAGCCGTCATCGTGGCCCTCTTCGGAGCCTCCGTAGACTTGTTCGGCCACAGTACGGATCTTGCTGCCACCGGCTTCGAGAATCTGGTCCATGGCGCCGGCGAACCAGCCGGTGAACATGTAATCAACCTTGCGCCCGACCTTGCCGTAGACATAGACGAATGCCGAGTGCTCGAGCTTGACGCTGGCGGTGCCTTTGTCGAGGTCGATGTCCTGGATCTTGAACAGGCCCCAGCCGCGCTGCGACAGGCGCTTCATGTAGTGCTCGAACACCGCGACGCCCTCCAGGCCGTGGCATTCGGCTTCCTTTTCACACCAGTGCCAGGCGGATTTGTAGCCGGCCTTGTAGAGGATCTCGGCATAGGCTTCAGCGCCGAGCACTTCCTCGATGCCCATGTGGTTGTTGACGAAAAAGTGACGCGGCACATACAGCATTGGCAGGGCGTCGGAGGTCCAGACACCGGTCTCGCTGTCGACTTCGATAGGCAATTGCGGGGCGATCTTGGCCATGGAAACTTAACTCCAGAAAATTTTGTGTGTTGCCCCCGGCGCGGATGGCCGGGGGAAAGGATTCAGAAGTGCGGCGGCTTATTCGCCCCAGACATCTTTCAAGACGTTGACCCAGTTCTCGCCCATGATCTTGCGCACCACGCGCTCGGAATGGCCGCGCTTGAGCAGGGTTTCAGTGAGGTTGGGGAATTCGCCGACGGTGCGGATGCCCAGCGGGTTGATGATCTTGCCGAAGCTGGTCAGGCGGCGGGCGTAGCCCTTGTCGTGGGTCAGGTATTCGAAGAAGTCCTGGCCGTGACCCTGAGTGAAATCGGTGCCGATACCGATGGCGTCTTCGCCAACGATGTTCATGGTGTATTCGATCGCTTCGGCGTAATCGTCGATGGTCGAATCGATGCCCTTGGCGAGGAACGGCGCGAACATGGTCACGCCGACGAAACCGCCGTGGTCGGCAATGAACTTCAGCTCTGCATCGGACTTGTTGCGCGGATGCTCTTTGAGACCCGACGGCAGGCAGTGCGAGTAGCAGACCGGTTTTTTCGATTCGAGAATGACTTCTTCAGATGTCTTGGAACCGACGTGGGACAGGTCGCACATGACGCCGACGCGGTTCATCTCGGCGACAATCTCGCGACCAAAACCCGACAGGCCGCCGTCACGCTCGTAGCAACCGGTGCCGACCAGATTCTGGGTGTTGTAGCACATCTGCACGATGCCAACGCCGAGCTGCTTGAACACCTCGACATAGCCGATCTGGTCTTCGAAAGCGTGAGCATTCTGGAAGCCGAAGAGGATGCCGGTCTTGCCCTGCTCCTTGGCGCGGCGGATGTCGGCGGTGGTGCGCACCGGCATCACCAGGTCGCTGTTTTCGCGGATCAGTTTCTGGCTGGCAGCGATGTTGTTCACGGTCGCCTGAAAGCCTTCCCACACCGACACAGTGCAGTTGGCTGCCGTCAGACCGCCCTTGCGCATGTCTTCGAACAGCTCGCGGTTCCATTTGGCAATGATCAGACCGTCGATAACGATGCTGTCGGCGTGTAATTCGGCTGGGCTCATCAGGCGTCCCCTTATTGGCGATTCATGCGCCGAATCGTCTGCCGGCGCTTTGGGGCCAGCATATGCCTCGGTGCCGGGGCGACCGGGTGCAAAAACGACAGGGGAATTGCCGAAAGCGTCAATCCGCGACAAAGGGTCGTCGGCCGCCCTCCTCGGCTGGCTGTTCAAGCCCGCGCGCTTGCGCCAGAATCTGCCGCAGCCTGCACCTACCAATGGATTAGAGCGACCCCAATGAAATCGATCTTCCTCGCCCTGGCACTGATTGCGACCGGCGTCCACGCCGCCGAAGAATCCGAGAACAACCCGTGCGATGCGGTGGAAAACGACATCCAGACCCTGGAATGCTCCGCCTACAGCCGGAGCACCGCCGAAGACCTGCTCAAAGATAACTACGCCAGCCTCAACGAACGCATGCAGGCCGCCTACGGCAAGAACCCGACGCAACTGGCCGACATCACCGCCAAACTGAAAACCGCCCAGCAGCAGTGGTTGAAGACGCGGGATGCGGATTGCGCGGTGGAAGCGTTCCCGGCAACGGCGGGGAGCAAGGCGTTCACCATTGCGCAGAATGATTGTGTCGCGCGGATGAGTGATGAACGGTCGGAGTTTTTGGAGTCGATCGGGCAGGAATAAACATACAAAGGATAAATCAATGATTCCTCATGAAGTGGTCAGCCATATGGTTGATGGCGCAACACCGATCCGCGCCTGGCGCGAATATCTCAACCTGACTCAGGAAGAAGTGGCCAAGCGCATGGGCATCTCGCAACCGGCGTTTGCCCAGCAGGAAACAGTCGCCAAACCCCGCAAGGCCACCCGCGAGAAAATCGCCGCCGCGTTCGGCATCACAGCCAGTCAGCTTGAGCTGTAGGCTGCCCTCTTTATTCAAAGGAATTCCCATGAACATCTGCGGCATCGAAATCAAAGGCAGCGAAGCGATCATCGCCGTGGCTGCGCTCGACGGTTCGACCTTGAGCCACGTCCCACTCGCCACGAAAAAGATTGCTCTGGACGACGATGACGAGGCGGCGAATGTGCGGCGGTTTGCGGCGCAGGTGGCGTCGTTTGTGCGGGAGAACTCGGTGGACCGGATTGCGATCAAGAAACGCAGCAAGAAGGGTGAGTTTGCCGGTGGGCCGACGACGTTCAAGATCGAGGGCGTGTTTCAGTTGCTTGATGGGTGCGAGGTGATGCTGCTGTCGCCGCAGACGATCAATGCCCAGGCCAAGAAGCACAACTTTGAACTGCCGGGGACGTTGAACAAATATCAGCATGAGGCTTACAAGGCGGCGTGTTCAGCGTTGGTGAAGAAGTAACCAAGAGCAAGATCAAAAGATCGCAGCCTTCGGCAGCTCCTGCTTTGGAATGCATTTCCCTGTAGGAGCTGCCGAAGGCTGCGATCTTTTGACTCTCAGATCTGTGCGGTATGCCGGTCTTCCCGGGGGCAGCGGGCGAAACGCGCGCGGTAACTGCGGGTGAAATACGACGGTGATTCAAAACCGCAGGCAATGCTGACTTCGAGCACGCTCATATCGGTCTGGCGCAGCAATTGCCGGGCCTTCTCAAGCCTTAACCGCAGATAGAAGTTGCTCGGCGTATCGTTCAGGTGCAGCCGGAATAACCTCTCCAGTTGCCGCCGGGTCACCTTGATCGACTCCGCCAGTTGCAGCGTGGTCAGCGGCGGTTCGCTGTGCTGCTCCATCTCGCCGATCACCTGCACCAGTTTCTTGTTGCTGATGCCGTAGCGCGTGGCGACTTCCATGCGCTGGTGATCCTTGCGCGGGCGTATGCGCCCGAGCACAAACTGCTCGCTGACCTGAATCGCCAGTTGCGGGCCGTGGGCCTGGGCGATCAGGTCGAGCATCAGATCAATCGAGGCCGTTCCTCCCGCCGAGGTGATCCGCCGCCGGTCGATCTCAAACAGCTCCTGGGTCACGCTGAGCTGTGGATAAGACTCCTTGAACGCATCGATCGCCTCCCAGTGCAGGGTCAGGCGATGGCCATCGAGCAGGCCCGCTTCGGCGAGGACGAAGCTGCCGGTGTCGATGGCGCCGAGGGTTACGCCGTCCTTGTCCAGCCTGCGCAACCAGTGCTCCAGCGTCGGCGTGATGAACTTCAGCGGTTCGAAGCCGGCCACCACCAGCAAGGTCGCGCCTTTCTTCAGCGGCTCCAGTGCCGCATCGGCGTTGACCGACATGCCGTTGCTCGCCAGTACCGCGCCGCCATCGGCGCTGAGCACATGCCAGCGGTACAACTCGCCGCGAAAGCGGTTGGCCACGCGCAACGGTTCGATCGCGGAAATAAAGCCGATGGCGGAGAACCCCGGCATCAGCAAAAAGTAGAAATCCTGGGACATGGGCGCACTCGGTTGGCGGGTCGCGTGGCTCGTTGATACGCCGATTATCGGCGGCGTTCAAGCGTGCAGGTCGCTACAGTGCAAATGCCAGTCGCCGCAGTGCGCTTTCACGGGCGTATAGCTGCGTAACTTGGCTTCACCGGCGCGCAGATGCCGGGAACCACAATAATCGAACTGCCGAGGAACCCGACATGAAACGACTGATCAGCAGCTGCGTTCTTGCACTCAGCGGTACCGCTTTTTTCAGCACCGGCGTGATGGCGGCCGAACCGGCCTCCTGCAAGAACGTACGCATGGGCGTGGTCAACTGGACTGACGTGATCGCCACCAGTGCCATGACCCAGGTCCTGCTCGACGGCCTCGGCTACAGCACCAAACAGACCAGCGCCTCCCAGCAGATTATCTTTGCCGGGATTCGCGATCAGCGCCTGGACTTGTTCCTCGGCTACTGGAACCCGCTGATGACGCAGACCATCACGCCATTCGTCGAGGCCAATCAGGTCAAAGTGCTCGAAGCACCGAGCCTGAAAGACGCCCGCGCCACCCTCGCCGTGCCGACCTATCTGGCTGACAAGGGCCTGAAAACCTTCGCTGACATCGCCAAATTCGAGAAGGAATTGGGCGGCAAGATCTACGGCATCGAGCCAGGGTCGGGCGCCAACACGCAGATCAAAGCGATGATCGCCAAAAACCAGTTTGGTCTGGGCAAATTCCAACTGGTCGAATCGAGCGAGGCCGGCATGCTCGCCGCCGTCGACCGCGCCGTACGGCGCAAGGAAGCCGTGGTGTTCTTCGGCTGGGCGCCGCACCCGATGAACGTCAACATTCAGATGACCTATCTGACCGGCAGCGAAGACGCCCTCGGTCCGAACGAAGGCATGGCCACGGTGTGGACGGTCACCGCGCCGAAATATGCCGAGCAATGCCCGAACATCGGCCGCCTGCTGGCCAACCTGACTTTCACTGCCGAATCCGAGAGCCGGATGATGCAGCCGCTGCTCGATCACAAGGACGCCTTCGAGTCGGCAAAGCAGTGGCTCAAGGATCACCCCGAAGACAAACAGCGCTGGCTTGAAGGTGTGACGACTTTCGATGGCAAACCGGCTGCTGAAAATCTGCAACTGACCAGCAAATAACCCTTTATTGACCCCCCTCTCCCAGATGGGAGAGGCAACTGAACCACGCTTCGCAGCCCCGCCACGGGCTGCGGACAGACCCATCACGCCTGAAGGAAACGCACCATGAACCACGACGTCATCATCACCTGCGCACTTACCGGTGCTGGCGACACGACCGCCAAAAGTCCACACGTGCCGATCACCCCGAAACAGATTGCCGCTGCCGCGGTGGAAGCGGCCAAGGCTGGCGCCACCGTGGTGCACTGCCATGTGCGCGATCCGCAGACCGGCAAGTTCAGCCGTGACGTGGCGCTGTACCGCGAAGTGATGGAGCGCATCCGCGAGGCGGACGTCGACATCATCGTCAACCTCACCGCCGGGATGGGCGGCGACCTGGAAATCGGCGCGGGCGAGAAGCCGATGGAGTTCGGCCCGAACACCGATCTGGTCGGTCCGCTGACCCGTCTCGCCCATGTTGAAGAACTGCTGCCGGAAATCTGCACCCTCGATTGCGGCACGCTGAACTTCGGCGACGGCGACACCATTTACGTCTCTACCCCGGCGCAACTGCGCGCCGGCGCCAAGCGCATCACCGAACTGGGGGTGAAGGCCGAACTGGAGATTTTCGACACCGGGCATCTGTGGTTCGCCAAGCAGATGATCAAGGAAGGCTTGCTCGACAACCCGCTCTTCCAGCTGTGCCTGGGCATCCCGTGGGGCGCGCCGGCCGACACCACCACGATGAAAGCCATGGTCGACAACCTGCCCGGCGACGCGGTCTGGGCCGGCTTCGGCATCGGCCGCATGCAGATGCCGATGGCGGCGCAAGCGGTGCTGCTGGGCGGCAACGTGCGGGTCGGGCTGGAAGACAACCTGTGGCTGGACAAAGGCGTGCTGGCGACCAATGGCCAATTGGTTGAACGCGCCACGGAAATCCTCAGCCGCCTCGGTGCCCGCGTGCTCACACCGGCAGAAGGTCGCAAAAAAATGGGCCTGATTCAGCGCGGCTGAACCTCACCCTTTCTCCCTGTGAACATAAATTTCGTGGTGAGGGGATTTATCCCCGATGGGTGGCGAAGCCGCCCCAAAACCTGACAACCCGGGGCATCAGATAGACCGATAGCACAGGTTTTACGACTTCTTCGCAGCCGATCGGGGATAAATCCCCTCGCCACGAGAACAGAGTTTCCACAGGGATCACCGAACTCTTCAGGACATCACCATGCGCTTTATCACCGAAATCAAAACCTTCGCCGCTCTGGGCAGTGGTGTCATCGGCAGTGGCTGGGTCGCCCGTGCCCTCGCCCACGGCCTCGACGTAGTGGCTTGGGACCCGGCGCCCGGCGCCGAGGCGGCATTGCGCCAACGCGTGGCCAATGCGTGGGGCGCGCTGGAGAAGAACGGCTTGGCGCCGGGCGCTTCGCAGGATCGTCTGCGCTTTGTCGCCACCATCGAGGAATGCGTGCGTGACGCCGATTTCATCCAGGAAAGCGCCCCGGAACGGCTGGAACTGAAGCTCGATCTGCACAGCAAGATCAGCGCCGCCGCCAAGCCCGATGCGCTGATCGGCTCCAGCACTTCAGGCCTTTTGCCCAGCGAGTTCTACGAGAGTTCGACACACCCTGAACGCTGCGTGGTCGGGCATCCGTTCAACCCGGTTTATCTGTTGCCGCTGGTCGAAGTCGTCGGCGGCAAGAATACCGCGCCGGAGGCGGTGCAAGCGGCGATGCAAGTCTACGAATCCCTCGGCATGCGCCCGCTGCATGTGCGCAAGGAAGTGCCGGGTTTCATCGCCGATCGCCTGCTCGAAGCGCTGTGGCGCGAGGCGTTGCACCTGGTCAACGACGGTGTGGCGACGACCGGCGAAATCGACGATGCGATTCGCTTTGGCGCCGGTCTGCGCTGGTCGTTCATGGGCACTTTCCTGACTTACACCCTGGCCGGCGGCGATGCCGGCATGCGCCACTTCATGTCGCAGTTCGGCCCGGCGCTGCAGTTGCCGTGGACGTATCTGCCAGCACCGGAGCTGACCGACAAGCTGATCGATGATGTGGTCGATGGCACCACTGATCAGCTCGGCCGGCACAGCATTTCGGGGCTGGAGCGCTATCGTGATGATTGTTTGCTGGCGGTGCTCGAGGCGGTGAAAACCACCAAGGAAAAGCATGGAATGAGTTTCAGCGAGTAATGCGTATGACATGGCACTGCAGCCCTCACCCTAACCCTCTCCCGGAGGGAGAGGGGACCGACCGAGGTGTTTTTGCAAGCTACGCCGACTTGACCACTGCGTCGAACTCTGGACTTGAAAGGCTCGAAAATCGGCTCCCTTTCCCCCTCGCCCCCTTGGGGGAGAGGGCTGGGGTGAGGGGGTTGCTCTTGATCTTCACCCATCAACTGCGGAAACCGAAACCATGCCCCACCTCACCACCTACCAAACCACCATCATCCCCGACTGGGTCGACTACAACGGCCACCTGCGCGACGCCTTTTACTTGCTGATCTTCAGCTACGCCACCGATGCGCTGATGGACCGCCTCGGCATGGACAGCAGCAACCGCGAGGCCAGCGGCCACTCGCTGTTCACCCTCGAACTGCACCTCAATTATCTGCACGAAGTGAAGCTCGACACTGAGGTGGAAGTGCGCACGCAAATCATCGGCCACGACAGCAAGCGCCTGCACCTCTATCACAGCCTGCACAAGGTCGGCGATGAGCAAGCGCTGGCCGGCAATGAACAAATGCTTTTGCACGTCGACCTCGCCGGCCCGCGCTCGGCGCCGTTCAGCCCCGATACGTTGCATCGCCTGCAAGCCATCGTCGCCGATCAGACCGACCTGCCCGCTCCCGCTTACATCGGCCGCGTGATCGCGCTGCCACCCGCTCGGTAAATTCCCACTGTCAAGGAGCCGCCATGAACACCGCCGTTGCTGTTGCCGATTTTCGTACTTATCCGTTGATCAGCGCGCTCGGTGGCGTGCAGGGTTTGGCGGATCGCGTTGTCGTCGAATGGGCTGACGGGCGTGTCAGCCCGTTTCACCACGTATGGCTGCGCGACAATTGCCCGTGTGATCAATGTGTCTACAGCGTCACTCGCGAGCAGGTTTTCGAGAGCGTCGATGCCGCAGAGGATTTGCGACCGCTGGCCACGCGCATCGACAGCGATGGTTGCCTGCGCATCGACTGGCAGGATGGTCACCTGAGCCGCTTCGATCCGGGCTGGTTGCGCGCACATGCCTATGACGATGAATCCCGCGCCGAACGCCTGGCCGGCAAACCGCAGCCCCATTTGTGGCACAGCGATCTGCGGTTGCCGGTGTTCGACTACATCGCGCTGATGAACGACAACGCCGCGCTGCTGCAATGGTTGCTCGCCGTGCGCGACATCGGCCTGACCCAAGTGCGTGGCGTGCCCACCGAGCCGGGCTCGCTGAAGCTCATCGCGCAGCGGATTTCCTTCATTCGCGAAAGCAATTTCGGCGTGCTGTTCAATGTGCAATCCAAAGCCGACGCCGACAGCAACGCCTACACCGCCTTCAACCTGCCATTGCACACGGATCTGCCGACTCGCGAGCTGCAACCGGGGCTGCAATTTCTGCATTGCCTGATGAATGATGCCGAGGGTGGCGAGAGCATTTTCGTCGATGGTTTTGCGATCGCCGACGCCTTGCGTCAGGAGGAGCCGCAGCTGTTTGAGACCCTATGTGAAATCCCCGTGGAATTTCGCAACAAGGACCGGCACAGCGACTACCGCTGCCTGGCGCCGATCATCGCTGTGGATGCGCTGGGCCGGGTGGCGGAGATTCGCATGGCCAACTTTCTGCGCGGGGCGTTCGATACGTCGGTGGCGCAGATGCCTTTGCTGTATCGAGCCTATCGGCGCTTTATTGCGATGACCCGCGAGCCGCGATTTCGGCTGATGCAGCGGCTCAAGCCGGGCGAGTTGTGGTGCTTTGACAACCGCCGCACGCTGCATGCACGCAATGCCTTTGATCCAGCGACCGGGGCGCGGCATTTTCAGGGCTGCTATGTCGACCGGGATGAGTTGTTGTCGCGGGTTCTGGTGTTGCAACGTTGAACCGCGTCATCGTTCTTCGCGAGCAGGCTCGCTCCCACAGGGGTACGCATTGCAAAGTGGGAGCGAGCCTGCTCGCGAAAGCGTCAGCGGGAACAACAAATCTCTGGCTGATTCACAAGCAAAAAAAACTCCGATCAAGCCGTGACAGGATCGGAGTTGAGGAGGGTACTGTTGAGGAGCTGCCAGGCGAGGGTGACCAAACCTTCGTGAAGCGAGCTGGGGCCAGTGTGCCTAGTCGCCCATCCAGTCGGTTAGCCGAAAACGACCTGTTCATAGTCGTCCCGGCCACCGCGACAAAACGCCCTTGCCGCGTCCGGTCGGGGCCACCAGAATCGAGCCAAGACCTCCGTTGCCACAGAAGGATTTGCGTAATGATGTACGCCGATTTGATTGACCAGGAAGATCTGTTGGGCCAGCTCAAGGCCTTGGGTATTCAGGTGCCGAGCGGTACCACCGCCGAGCAGGCCTGCGAGTGTGCGGTACGTGGCCTGGACAATGTTCGCGCATTCGAACTGCGCAAGATGGTCAAGGACATGTACACCAGCGGCGCCAGCATCCAGCCGGCGGTGCGCCAGGCGATCGACAAGCAATTGTTGCCGGCCCTCTCGGATTACCAGCAGTCCCACAGCGCCTGAGAGAAGATCAAAAGATCGCAGCCTTCGGCAGCTCCTACAGGGGAACGTATTCCAAATGTAGATACCGTCTTGAGCCTCACCGGGCAAGCGCAAGTTTCGGGTCATATGGCAGTCCAGACTTGAGCACTCCGTA
>NZ_CEEDDH010000016.1:118424-153262 GCF_979253165.1 Pseudomonas sp. AC083 | reverse complement strand
TGTGAGAGTAGGTCATCGTCAAGATTAAATTCCGAAACCCCAATTGCGAAAGCAGTTGGGGTTTTGTTTTGCCTGCGAAAAAGTTCTTACAGCCTTTGCAGACCACGTCCCGCTGTCACAGCCGGCCGACAATGCTAAGGTTCTGCCTCGGCTTCAGCGATCTTTCAAGGAATCCATATGTCGGACGCCCAGTCCCTCAACGTTGCATTTATGGTGGTTCAGAGCAACAGTCTCGATGAGCTGCGCAGCCTTGTGGTCAGCATCATGCGGCGCTACCCTCTGGCCCCCTTGGAAAATGAAATCGCTTTGGTGCAAAGCAACGGCATCGCCCAATGGCTCAAACTGGCATTGGCCGAGGATCCCGAAGACGACGACCTTGGCGGTTGCGGAATCGCTGCGGCGATTGACGTTCAACTACCCGGCAGTTTCATGTGGCAGCTCTATCGCATGGTATTGGGACGAGAAGAAATTCCGGCTAAATCCCTGCTCGACAAAGCCCCGCTGACCTGGCGCCTGATGCGCCTCTTGCCACAGGTAATCGACCGCGCCCATTTCGAGCCGCTGCAACGCTTCCTCACCCACGACAGCGATCTGCGCAAGCGCTATCAGTTGTCAGAGCGTCTAGCTGATCTGTTCGACCAATATCAGGTCTACCGGGCCGACTGGCTGGAAGATTGGGCTGAGGGGCGTCATCAACTGCGCAATGTCAGAGGTGAAATAAAGCCGCTGCCACCGACCAGTTGCTGGCAGGCCGAGTTGTGGCGAGCGCTGCTGGATGACGTCGGCGAACAAGGCATGGCGCAGAGTCGTGCCGGCGTCCATCAACGTTTCATGGAGCGCATCAACACTCTTGATGAGGCACCGGCTTCACTGCCACCGCGTGTGATCGTTTTTGGTATTTCTTCGCTACCCGCGCAGGTACTTGAAGCGCTCGCCGGTCTGGCACGTTTTAGCCAGGTATTGCTTTGCGTACACAACCCCTGTCGCCATCACTGGGCCGATATCGTCGCCGACAAGGATCTGCTGCGGCATCAATACAAGCGGCAACAACGCAAAAGCGGGATGCCGGTGGTCCTTGATGCCGAGACCCTGCATCAGCACGCACATCCATTGCTGGCCGCTTGGGGCAAGCAAGGTCGAGACTATATCAACCTGCTCGACAGCTACGACGATCCCAACAGCTACCGCGCAGCCTTTCGTGACGGACGCATCGACCTGTTCAGCGAAGCCCAGCCCCACAACATGCTCAACCAGCTGCAGGACGACATTCTTGAGTTACGTCCACTTAACGAGACACGCGAACTCTGGCCAGCGGTCGATTCAACCCAAGACCATTCAATACGTTTTCACATCGCCCACAGCGCCCAGCGTGAAGTCGAGATCCTGCACGATCAACTGCTGGCGCGTTTCAGTGCCGACCCGGATCTGCGCCCGCGAGATGTGATCGTCATGGTCCCGGATATCGACAGCTATGCACCGCATATCCGCGCAGTTTTCGGTCAGCTCGATCGATTTGACCCGCGCTTCATTCCGTTCACTTTGGCGGATCAGGGCCAGCGTGGCCGCGATCCGTTACTAATCGCAGTCGAGCACCTGCTCAAGCTTCCGGACAGCCGTTTCCCAGTCAGTGAGATCCTCGACTTGCTCGATGTTCCAGCCCTGCGCGCTCGCTTTGGCGTAGAAGAACGCGACCTGCCAACTCTGCACCGCTGGATCGAAGGCGCCGGCGTGCGTTGGGGCATGAGCGCCGAGCAACGGGCCGGTCTCGGTTTGCCAGAGGAACTGGAGCAGAACAGCTGGCATTTCGGCCTGCGCCGAATGCTGCTGGGGTACGCCGTCGGCAGTGCCGAGGCATGTGCAGGTATAGAACCTTACGATGAAATTGGTGGGCTTGATGCTGCCCTGATCGGTCCACTGGTGGCTCTGCTGGATGCCTTGGAAATCGCTCACCAGCAACTCACGCAACCGGCTCAACCGAAAGAGTGGGGGCTGCGTTTGCAAGCGCTGATGCAGGTGTTCTTCCAGGCGAGCAACGAGCACGACGACTACCTGCTGACCCAACTGGAAGAGCTTCGCGAAACCTGGCTGGAGACCTGCGAGGCGGTCGGGCTGACTGACGAACTGCCGCTGACTGTCGTGCGCGAAGCCTGGCTCGCCGGGCTGGATCAGGGCCGTTTGTCGCAACGATTCCTCGCCGGTGCGGTGAATTTCTGCACCTTGATGCCGATGCGTGCCATTCCTTTCAAACTGGTATGTCTGCTGGGCATGAACGACGGCGATTATCCCCGCGCGCAACCACCGCTGGACTTCGATCTGATGGGCAGCGATTACCGACCTGGGGATCGCTCACGACGTGAAGACGACCGCTACCTGTTACTCGAAGCGCTGTTGTCCGCACGCTCTCAGCTCTATATCAGTTGGGTCGGTCGCAGCATCCGTGACAACAGCGAACGACCTGCCTCGGTACTGATCGGCCAGTTGCGCGATCACCTCGCCAGCGGCTGGCGTTCAATCGACCCAAGCCAGGATCTGTTGGACGTGCTGACCGAAGAACATCCTCTGCAACCTTTCAGCGCCCGCTATTTCCACGAAGGCGAGCAACTGTTCAGCTACGCCAGCGAGTGGCAGGTGTTGCATCAAGAGAAAGCGCAGCAAAGCGAGGCGCCGTTACTCGCGCCGTATGTTCAGGAAGAACCGCTGACACTGGCTTTACTGCAGGACTTTCTGCGTAATCCGGTTCGGCATTTTTTCACACAACGTCTCAAGGTCTATTTCGAGGCGGCGCAAGCGCCGTTGGCAGATGAAGAACCTTTCGTGCTGGACGCCCTACAGCGCTACACGCTGAGCGACAGCTTGCTGGAAGCCGCACTGAGCCAGCCGGACAATATCGATCAGGCGCTGCAAGCCCGGGCGCTGCGCCTGCAAAACAGTGGTCTGCTGCCTATGGCCGGTTTTGGCGAGTGTCTACAGCGAGAGTTGATCGAACCGCTACCGGATCTTCTGCAGCGGTACCAACAGTTGCTGACGTTATGGCCGACTCCGTTGACCAGCGCAATCCCGGTCAGTCTCGACTTGCAAGGTGTGCGGCTGGAAGGCTGGCTCTCAAGCCTGCACCAACGTGCCGATGGCGGCCTGCTGTCAGTCACTACCATTCCCAACAGCATCGGCTCGATCAAAACGCGCAAGTGGCACCGGCTGACCAAACCGTGGGTCACTCATCTGGTCGCCTGCGCCAGCGAGCATGCGTTGACCACGGCATTGGTCGCCAGTGACGACACATTGTTGCTTGAGCCAATGGAGCGAGACCGAGCGCTGCGTTTCCTCGGCGACCTGCTTCTTGCGTGGCAATCAGGCATGCGCCAACCCTTGCCGATTGCGATAAAAACCGCGTTCGCCTGGTTGTCTCAAACTGACCCGGTCAAAGCCGAAGCCGCTGCACGAAAAGCGTATGAAGGTGACGGCCAGACCAGCGAGGGCGAGCGGCGTGAAAGCCCGGCACTGCTCCGGCAATATCCCGACTTCGATGCATTGTTGGCAGACGAAACCTTCACCGGCTGGTGCGACGCCTTGTACCGCCCATTATTCGAAGCGCCCTGGCGTTCCTTGTCCAGCGAAGGTGCGCGCGCATGAGTACGAAAACACCGTTGGCTCTGGCCTTCCCGCTGCGCGGCAGTCAGTTGATCGAAGCAAGCGCCGGCACCGGCAAAACCTTTACGATCTCGGCACTTTATCTGCGGCTGATTCTTGGTCATGGCGGGGAGACAAGCGGTTTCGCACGCGAACTGCTGCCGCCGCAGATCCTCGTAGTGACGTTTACCGACGCTGCCACCAAAGAGCTGCGTGAACGCATTCGGACACGCTTGGCTGAGGCCGCGCGATTCTTCCGCGGTGAAATCACTGCCCCCGACGGACTGATTGCCGAGCTGCGCGATCAGTTCGATCCGCAGCAATGGCCGGGCTGTGCCAACCGCCTCGATATCGCCGCGCAGTGGATGGACGAAGCCGCTGTCTCGACCATTCACAGTTGGTGTCAGCGCATGCTGCGTGAGCATGCGTTCGACAGCGGCAGCCTGTTCACGCAGTCGCTGGAAACCGATCACAGCGATCTGCTCGGCGAGGTGCTGCGCGATTACTGGCGCCTGTTCTGCTACCCAATGCAGGGCGATGCGCTGAACTGGGTGCGCAGCAATTGGGGTGGCCCCGCAGCGCTGTTGCCTCGGGTACGCGGCTTGTTCGCCAGCGAGCGTGACACCGCTGAAGGCAAGGTGCCGGCGGAGCTGATCGCCGAATGTTTGCTGGAGCGGCGAGCGGCGTTGGTCGAACTGAAAATGCCTTGGCGTGACTGGGCAGACGAGCTGCTTGCTCTGTGCCATGAGGGCGTGGCCAGCAAAACCGTCGATGGCCGCAAGATGCAGGCGCGTTATTTCGAGCCCTGGTTCGACAAGCTCAAGACCTGGGCCGCAGACGAGGCGCTTGAGCAACTGGACATTGGCACCGGCTTCACTCGTCTGACACCCGATGGCATGGCCGAAGCCTGGAAAGGCCAGGCCCCGAGTCATCCGGGGCTGGACGCCATGTCCGCACTCAAGTCGAGCCTCGACGCATTGCCGACACCCGATGCCGCTGTTCTGCAACACGCCGCCAAGTGGGTCGGTGCACGCTTTGAAGAGGAGAAGCGCCGTCGCGCAGAAATGGGTTTCGACGACATGCTGCTGCGTCTGGATGCCGCGCTTCAAACGGAGGGCGGCGAGCGATTGGCCACACTGATCCGCGAGCAGTTCCCTGTCGCGCTGATCGACGAATTCCAGGACACCGATCCGGTGCAATACCGCATCTTCGAAAGCATCTACCGCATCGAAGACAATCACCCTGACACCGGCCTGTTCCTGATCGGCGACCCTAAGCAGGCGATCTACGCCTTTCGTGGTGCCGACATCTACACCTATCTGCGCGCACGTCAGGCCACCACCGGCCGCTTGCATACGCTCGGCACCAACTTCCGCTCCAGCCACGGCATGGTGACAGCGGTCAATCACGTATTCGAACGCGCCGAGTCCCGAGAGCAAGGACGCGGCGCGTTTTTGTTTCGCGAGAAAACCGGCGAAAACCCGGTGCCGTTCCTCCCGGTCGAGTCTCAGGGGCGCAAGGAAACGCTGCGGATTGCCGGGCAAGACGTCGCGGCACTGAATGTCTGGCTGTTGTCTGGCGATCAGCCGCTGTCCGGCGCGGTCTATCGCCAGCAAATGGCCGCCGCCTGCGCCAGTGAAATCACCGCACTGCTCAATGGCGGGCAAAACGGTAGCGCTGGTTTTGTTCAGGCAGATGACTTCAGAGGTCTGCGTCCTTCTGACATCGCGATCCTCGTCCGCGACGGTAAAGAGGCGCAGGCCGTACGCGCCGAACTCGCCGCCAGAGGGGTGCGCAGTGTTTATCTGTCAGACAAGGATTCCGTGTTCGCCGCGCAAGAGGCGCACGACCTCCTGGCGTGGCTGAAGGCTTGCGCCGAACCCGATGTCGAACGCTCGCTCAAGGCTGCGCTGGCCTGCACCACCCTGAACCTGCCGCTGATCGAGCTGGAGCGCCTGAACCAGGATGAAATGGTCTGGGAAGCCCGGGTCATGCAGTTCCGCGGCTATCGAGAGCTCTGGCGCAAACAGGGCGTGTTGCCGATGTTGCGACGCCTTCTTCACGACTTCCACCTGCCGCAAACCCTGATGCAGCGCAGTGACGGCGAGCGCGTACTGACCAACCTCTTGCACCTCTCGGAACTGATGCAGCAAGCCGCTGCTGAACTGGACGGCGAGCAAGCATTGATCCGCCATCTGGCCGAGCTGCTGGCACTGTCCGGTCAGGCCGGTGAAGAGCAGATTCTGCGTCTGGAAAGCGACGAGCAACTGGTCAAGGTGGTGACCATCCACAAATCCAAGGGCCTGGAATATCCGCTGGTATTCCTGCCATTCATTTGCTCGGCGAAACCGGTGGATGGCAGCCGCTTGCCGCTGCATTACCACGACGCTGCGGGCAAGGCGCAGATCAGCCTCAAGCCGACTCCCGAGTTGATCGCTCTGGCTGACGATGAGCGTCTGGCCGAAGATCTGCGTCTTCTGTATGTCGCATTAACGCGCGCGCAGCATGCCTGCTGGCTGGGCGTCACCGATCTCAAGCGCGGCAATAACAACAGCTCGGTGTTGCATCTGTCGGCGTTGGGTTATTTGCTCGGTGGCGGTGCCGCTTTGGGCGAGTCCAGCGAATTGAACCGCTGGCTGCGGGATCTGCAGCAAGACTGCGCGGCGATTGGCATCGGCGAAATGCCTCAGCCCACTGATGAGCATTACCAGCCGCCGCGCAATGAAGCAGTGCTGCGAGCGACGCTACGTCCCAAGCGCAAAGCCAGTGAAAACTGGTGGATCGCTTCCTATAGCGCTTTGCGCATCAGCGACGTATTGAGCGTCGGCAGCGATGAAGCACCGGACAGCCCGCAGGCGCAAAAGCTCTTTGACGATGAGCGCCTCGACCCCGACGCGCCACGAGAAATCATCAGCGGTGGCGCCGATATCCACCGTTTTCCTCGCGGACCGAATCCCGGCACGTTTTTGCATGGCTTGCTCGAATGGGCGGGTGCTGAAGGTTTTTCGGTTACCCGCGAAGCGCTGGAAGATGCGATTGCCCGGCGTTGCAACCTGCGCGGCTGGCAAGGCTGGATCACCACGCTGACGGACTGGCTGCAGCATTTGCTCAAGTCGCCGTTGCCGATCGCGGGCGGGCAACCGCCGGTGGTTCTTGAGCAACTGAAGCAATATCGCGTCGAGATGGAGTTCTGGTTCGCCAGTCACAAAGTCGACGTGCTCAAGCTCGACGAGCAGGTGCGCCAGCACACCCACAATGGCGTGGCTCGTGTTGCGGCAGAACCGGTACAACTCAACGGCATGTTCAAGGGCTTTATCGACCTGACCTTCGAGCACGCTGGCCGCTATTACGTCGCCGATTACAAATCCAATTGGCTCGGCGTGGATGATCAGGCCTACACCGTGCAGGCGATGGAGCAGTCGATCCTCGACAACCGTTATGACCTGCAATACGTGCTGTATCTGCTGGCACTGCATCGCCAGTTGAAGGCGCGGCTGGCGGATTACGATTACGACCGCCATGTCGGCGGGGCGCTTTATCTGTTTCTGCGCGGCACGCGTGCGGAAAGTCGCGGCGTGTACTTCGTGCGTCCACCACGGGAATTGATAGAACGCCTCGACCGGATGTTCCAGGGCAAACCCGAACCCAAGTCCGAACCCGCCTGGGAACAGGGAGTCCTGCTATGAGCCGCACATTCGCCGATCTGCTGCCGACGCCGCTTGAAGCGGACAGCCTGTCGAAACTCTCGCCGCTGACCCGCGCCGATGATTTGCTGTTGTTGCTGAGCCGTTGGGTCGAGCGCGGTTGGCTGCGCGCGCTGGACCGCGCCTTTGTCGCTTTCCTGCATGAACTCGAGCCCGAGACCGATCCGCTGGTGCTGCTGGCGGCGGCGTTGACCAGTCACCAGCTCGGCCATGGTCATGTGTGTCTGGATTTGTTCGAAACCCTCAAGGCGCCGGATTTTGCCCTGTCATTGCCGCCCGAAGGCGATGTGCAGGGCGGTGTGTTGTTGCTGCCCTCGCAATTGCTCGAAACGCTCGATGGAGCCCATTGGTGCAAAGTGCTGGCAAGCAGCTCGCTGGTCGCGCTGGCCGCCGATGCCAGTGAACCAGCGCAGACACGTCCGTTGGTGCTGTCCTCGAAACGCCTGTACTTGCGCCGCTACTGGACCTACGAACGCCGCATCGATGCAGCGTTGCGCCAACGCTTGATGCAACAGGAGCCGACGCCGGATGATCTGCCGCCGCGTCTGAACGAATTGTTCGGCGGCGCGGAATCCGCAGATGTCATCGATTGGCAAAAACTCGCCTGCGCCATCGCTACGCGCAGCGCCTTCAGCATCATCACTGGCGGCCCGGGCACGGGGAAAACCACTACCGTGGTGCGCTTGCTCGCGTTGCTGCAGGCACCGGCCGTCGAGGCTGGCCATCCGCTGCGCATTCGTCTGGCCGCCCCGACCGGCAAGGCCGCTGCACGTTTGACCGAGTCGATCAGTCAGCAAGTGCAATCACTGCAAGTCGCCGAAGCGGTGCGCGCGGCGATCCCCAGCGATGTGACCACCGTGCACCGTTTGCTCGGCAGTCGACCGGGCACCCGGCATTTCCGTCACCATGCCGGCAACCGCCTGCCGCTGGATGTGCTGGTGGTCGACGAAGCTTCGATGATCGACCTGGAAATGATGGCCAACCTTCTCGACGCCATGCCGGCCCATGCGCGGTTGGTATTGCTGGGCGACAAGGATCAACTGGCCTCGGTCGAGGCCGGTGCGGTGTTGGGCGATCTGTGCCGTGACGCCGAGGGCGGTTGGTACAGCCCGCAGACGCGGCAATGGCTGGAGTCAGTCAGTGGCGAGTCGTTGCAGGGCAGCGGTTTGCATGAGGACCGCGACGGCACCCACCCGCTGGCGCAGCAAGTGGTGATGCTGCGTCACTCGCGCCGTTTCGGCGAGGGCAGCGGCATCGGTCAGCTTGCGCGCCGGGTCAATCAGCAATTGGCCGATGAAGCGCGACAGTTGCTCGCGGCCGGCAGCTACGACGACGTGTATTCGCTGCCGCTCAAAGGCGAACATGATCAGAAGCTCGAACGCCTGTTGCTCGAAGGTCACGGCAACGGCCCGCAAGGTTATCGCCATTACTTGAGCGTACTGCGCGATCAGCGTCCATCATCGACGCGGCCTCTTGAGCATGCGGACTGGACCGATTGGGCCCGGGAAGTCTTGCAGGCGTTCGATACGTTCCAGTTGCTGTGCGCGGTGCGCAAAGGGCCGTGGGGCGTTGAAGGTCTGAACCAGCGCATCACCGCTGCGTTGCTCAAGGCGCGTCTGATCGAGAGCGATCAGCAGTGGTATGAAGGTCGGCCCGTGCTGATGACTCGTAATGACTATGGTCTGGGCCTGATGAACGGCGACATCGGCATCGCCCTGAAACTGCCCGAGCGTGAAGGCGCAGAGATCGGCAAAACGGTTCTGCGCGTGGCTTTTCCGCGTAACGATGGACAGGGCGGCGTGCGCTTCGTGTTGCCGAGTCGGCTCAATGATGTCGAAACCGTGTACGCCATGACGGTGCACAAGTCCCAGGGTTCGGAGTTTGCCCACACGGCGCTGATCCTGCCGGATGCGTTGAACCCCGTGCTGACCAAAGAACTCATCTACACCGGAATCACTCGCGCCCGACACTGGTTCACCTTGATCGAGCCACGTGCCGGCGTGTTTGAGGAAGCGGTGCAGCGCAAGGTCAAGCGTCTGAGCGGGCTGATGCTGGAACTGGAGGAGGGCGCCGAGTCTCAGGGATGAAGTGCTGAATGACCGACAACGATTACTGACCAACCGGTCAGAGGCAGGCGCCTCGCTGGTGTTCTGGCGCTGTGCTATCGTTGCGGCATCATTTCGTTACGCTCCAAGAGAATCCCTCCATGAAGGTGGCCGTCTGGGCGACACAGCGTGTGGTGGCCTGCCAGCACGCATTGCTGATCGTTTTGCTCTGGTTGTTCACGGGCAGCGCCATCGCCCAAGCGCAAACCGGGCCGGCCGAGCAACGGGCCAAAGCGGTCACGCAAGTGGTGCTTGGCATTCTCAGCTATGCACGCTGGCCGGTGGAACCGGCGCAGTTGCGCCTGTGCATCGTCGGCCCCACCGAATACACCGATGACCTGGTCAAAGGCACCACCCAAGCCACGGGCCGGCCGGTGGCTGTGCGGCGTCTGCTGGCGGACAACCCGGGCATCGTCAGCGAATGCGATGCGGTGTACATCGGCAAGCTCACCGCCGATGAACGCAGTCGTCTGTTTGCATCGTTGATCGGGCATCCGGTGCTGAGCATCAGCGAAGCCGACGATCAATGCACCGTCGGCAGTCTGTTCTGCCTGCGCGTTGGCGATGAGCAAGTGTCGTTCGAGGTCAATCTCGACTCCGTGGCTCGCAGTGGTGTGCGCATACACCCCAGCGTGTTGCAGTTGTCCCGTCGCAAAGCGGCGGCGCCATGAAGCTGTTCAGTTGGAAGGCTCGTCCCACCCTGGGCTCGGTCATCGGCCGTGGGCATTTGATTGTCGCGCTGGTGGCGGTGGCGATGGCCAGTGTTTCGCTGACCCTGCTGGGCGTGCTGGCGCTGCGGGTCTATGCCGATCACAACCTGCACTTGATCGCCCGTTCAATCAGCTACACCGTCGAAGCGGCCGTCGTGTTCAATGACAAAGCGGCGGCAACCGAAGCGCTGGCGATCATCGCTTCCACCGAGGAAGTGGCAGATGCCCGAGTGCTCGACGCGCAAGGCCAATTGATCGCGCAATGGCAGCGCGCTGAAACCGGCTTGTTCTCCGAGCTGGAAATGCGGATCGCCCGCGCCATACTGGAAAAACCGGTCAGCCTGCCGATCGAGCATCAGGACCGTGAGATCGGTCGCGTCCTGCTCATCGGCCACGGCGGCAGCCTGATGCGCTTCCTGCTCAGCGGCCTGGCCGGGATTGTGCTGTGCACCGCGATCAGCGCCTGGGTCGCGCTCTATCTGGCGCGGCGGCAGTTGCGCGCGATCATCGGCCCGTTGCACAGCCTCGCCGCCGTCGCCCACGCCGCCCGTAGCGAACGAGCGCTGGATCGGCGCGTGCCGCCGGCGCAAATCGCCGAACTGGACAACCTGGGCAACGACTTCAATGCCTTGCTCGGCGAACTCGAGTCCTGGCAAACCCACCTGCAGAACGAAAACGAAACCCTCGCCCATCAAGCGACCCACGACAGCCTCACCGGGTTGCCCAACCGCGCGTTTTTTGAAGGCCGCTTGATGCGCGCCTTGCGCAACGGCAAAAAACACGATGAGCGGGTCGCCGTGCTGTTTCTCGACAGCGACCGCTTCAAAGGCATCAACGATAACTTCGGCCACGCCTCGGGCGACGCCGTGCTGGTGGCGATCGCCAATCGCGTGCGAGCGCAATTGCGCGAGGATGATCTGGTCGCGCGGCTGGGCGGCGACGAGTTCGCCGTGCTGCTCGCGCCCCTGCACACGGTCGAAGACGCTGAGCACATCGCTGACAAGATTCTCGCCAGCATGGACATGCCGATCACCCTGCCCGGCGACAGCAGTGTGGTGACCTCGCTCAGTATCGGCATCGCCGTCTATCCCGATCATGGCGCCACGCCGGGAGCCTTGCTCAACGCAGCCGACGCGGCGATGTATCAGGCCAAGCGCCTGTCGCGCGGCGCGCAATTCACCGCCGGGTCGGAGCGCCCGGTCGATTCCGTTCACACCAGGAGCTGATGCCCGTGTTCACTCTTCCCGTTCGACTTTTTTCCGCATTGCTGATGATCGCCGCGCTGACCCTGAGCGGTTGCCAGACCGCCCCGCAGAAAGGCCTGACACCGGCGCAGGTCGCCGTGCTCAAACAGCAGGGTTTCGAGTTGACCGACGACGGCTGGGAGTTCGGCCTGTCGGGCAAAGTGTTGTTTGGCAGCGATGTCGAAAGCCTGAACGCAGCCAGCACGGAAATCGTCGAACGCATCGGCAAGGCGCTGCTCGGCGTGGGGATCGAGCGCGTTCGGGTAGATGGCCATACCGATGCGTCGGGCAAGGAAACCTACAATCAGCAACTGTCGCTGCGCCGGGCCAAGAGCGTCGCCAACGTCCTCGCCACGGTCGGCATGAAGCCGGAGAACATTCAGCTGCAAGGCCTCGGCAGCAGCGAACCCGTGGCCTCCAACGACACCGCAGCGGGGCGCACGGAAAATCGCCGGGTGTCGATTGTGGTCAGCGCCGATTAGCCGGCGACTCGTACACTTGAGCTTCATCTTCAAGGGAGTAAAACTTCAGGCTTAACTAAACTAAACTAAACTAAACCGAATAATTTCGAGTTTAGTCTGGACGTCTTATTTGTGAAAGTTGGTGTGCAGCGTTCATGGTTTCTCAGGCTCAATTTGTTCGTCGTTCAGTTCGTTTATGGTTTGCCAAAATTTGTTGAAGTTTAAGTTGTCGCCGCTCATTGTTTCGGGGATTCTTTCTCGAATTATCTGGTTGAATTCATCTGATACTTTTATTACCTCATCGCCAATGTTTTTTTCGGAGAAGTCTGTGTGTTTTTCTGCTTCTATAGCAAAAAGTGTAGTATTGAATGCTCCTATAATGAAGTTTATATCGACACCGTATTTTGTGCTGAGGGTGGGGAGTATTAGGCTTTCTACTTGGTCTATGGTGTAACCTCTTTTTGCACCTTCGTATATACAAAGAATCATAAGAAATACAATGGTTCTATCTGAGCCGAGTATTGATGTTGTTTTAATATCGTCGCTCGCATCTGCTCCATCTTCAATCGAATCTCGAGGCTGCATGGACTGCGAAAAATTAAGTTCTGATGTCAATTTGCTAACGCTGCCGAGAACCTCTTTTGTAGTACTTGTGTTCTCAATGACTTTTGATGCGAGGTCGCCAACCAAGCCGTTTACCTCTTGAGATGCGCAGTGAATTATTTTTCCAGATTCGGTGATCTCGTTTCCGGCGACGATTAGTCTCTCTACCTGCTCTCTGATTTCCACAACACTAGTGCTCTGGGAGATTGATTGAACGAATGAATATATAATTGCGATCAAGCCCAGCATTATCGATACTAACGTTCCGGCGAATGAGACGTACCCTAGGGCGTTAGGGCTATTTCCAAATTGATAAGATACCCAATGAACGAAAAATTGAATCAGTGATAAGATCGCTATTACTAAGCACCATTCTCGGGTGCTGAATTTTTGTTTTCTTTCTGTTGGATTCATAATGTTTATGCTTCTGGTTGTGTGATGGCTTATTGATGTTAATGGGGTGTGCTCGATTTTGCAATCTAGGATTCGAGTGGTAAAGGCAGTTTAATAATCATTTAGAGGTCACCTTGAGCATCCGATGCGCTCCACAATAACGTTTGTTAATCATTAACTATTGATGCCTAATGCTAGCATTGGAGCCGAGTGATTCGTTAGGGAGCTATTAACCGATTAATGATATGTCTGTGAATGTGATTCCAAAAATTTTTCCGGCGCCAACGCAGTGAACCTTCTCTCAGGATTTAGTAGAAATTTTTGAAACCTCATCTCATTGACTTGCTCTCAATTTTCCTTCCTGTATACCTTGCGCAGGTGCCGACACGAGTCGGCCATGGGAAGGCTTATCTCACTCAAGCGAGCGACTGGACGGGCCTTTCTTTTACCGAAACTCTGTCGGGTCGTTGGGGAAGATCGCCTTGCTCTCTCTGTAGATTTTCAGTCTGCGAATCGAAGGTCTCGCGTTTCGCCCAGTAATAACGGGCGATTTAGCTCAGTCACCTCGCGGATGTAATCCCACAACAACGTAATCCGCTTCAACTTGCGCAGATCCTCCCGGCAGTACATCCAGAACTGCCGGGTGATGTCGATTTCCTCCGGCAACACCGGCAGCAATCGTGGATCCTGCGCGGCGAGGAAGCACGGCAGGATCGCCAGCGAGCGGCCCTGCTGCGCGGCGACGTATTGCGCGATCACGCTGGTGCTGCGCAAATGTGCGCTGGCGCCGGGCAGCACGTTGGCCAGGTAAAGCAGCTCTGAGCTGAACGCCAGGTCATCCACATAACTGATGAATTGATGCTTGCTCAAATCGGCCGGGCGGCGGATCGGTGGGTGTTTGTCGAGGTAGTTCTGGGTTGCATACAGCTGCAAGCGGTAGTCGCAGAGTTTGCAGCAGACGTACGGCCCGTGCTCCGGCCGCTCGAGGGCGATGACGATGTCGGCCTCGCGCTTGGACAGGCTGATGAAGTGCGGCAGCGGCAGGATGTCCACCGAGATCGCCGGGTAGGCGTCGACGAAATGGCTCAGTTGCGGGGTGATGAAAAAACTGCCGAAGCCTTCGGTGCAGCCCATGCGCACATGGCCGGACAGGGCCACGCCCGAACCCGAAACCTGCTCGCAGGCCATGTGCAACGTGCTTTCGATCGACTCGGCATAACCGAGCAAGCGCTGGCCTTCAGTGGTCAGGACGAAGCCGCTGGTGCGGGATTTTTCGAACAGCAATGTGCCGAGCGCCGCTTCCAGCGAACTGATCCGTCGCGACACCGTGGTGTAATCGACGGCCAGGCGTTTGGCGGCGGTGCTGGCCTTGCGGGTGCGGGCGACTTCGAGGAAAAACTTCAGGTCGTCCCAGTTCAGCGAGCCTAGCGAGGTGATGTTTTTTTGCATGATGGTCGGGCTTATATGTGCGTTCTTATTAGAAGTTTGCACATCTATACTCCAAAAACAGTCCGACAACCATTCTGGACACACGCCTCATCTCAAGGCGAACCTTTCGCCTTGGCTCCTACGATAAAAACAAGTTCTGGAGACCAGCATGAACGCATCGCTTACGCCCAACGACACCACGCTGCAAAAGGTCAAACTGCTGATCGATGGCGAATGGGTCGAGTCGCAGACCACCGAGTGGCACGACATCGTCAACCCGGCCACCCAGCAAGTGCTGGCCAAGGTTCCGTTCGCCACCGCCGCTGAGGTCGATGCCGCTGTCAGCGCCGCCCAGCGCGCCTTCCAGACCTGGAAACTGACCCCGATCGGCGCGCGCATGCGCATCATGCTCAAGCTGCAAGCGCTGATCCGCGAGCACTCCAAGCGCATCGCCGTGGTCCTCAGCGCCGAACAGGGCAAGACCATTGCTGATGCCGAGGGCGATATTTTCCGAGGTCTGGAAGTGGTCGAGCACGCTTGCTCGATCGGCACCCTGCAAATGGGCGAATTCGCCGAGAACGTCGCCGGCGGCGTCGACACTTACACCCTGCGCCAGCCGATCGGCGTCTGCGCCGGCATCACGCCGTTCAACTTCCCGGCGATGATTCCGCTGTGGATGTTCCCGATGGCGATCGCGTGCGGCAACACCTTCGTGCTCAAGCCTTCGGAACAGGATCCGCTGTCGACCATGCTGCTGGTGGAACTGGCCATTGAGGCTGGCGTTCCGGCGGGCGTGCTCAACGTCGTTCATGGCGGCAAGGATGTGGTCGATGGCCTGTGCACGCACAAGGACATCAAAGCCGTGTCGTTCGTCGGTTCGACCGCTGTCGGCACCCACGTTTATGACCTGGCCGGCAAACACGGCAAACGCGTGCAGTCGATGATGGGCGCAAAAAACCACGCCGTGGTACTGCCGGACGCCAATCGCGAGCAAGCGCTGAATGCGTTGGTCGGTGCCGGTTTCGGTGCCGCCGGGCAACGCTGCATGGCCACCTCGGTGGTGGTGCTGGTCGGTGCCGCAAAACAGTGGCTGCCGGATCTGAAAGCGCTGGCGCAAAAACTCAGGGTCAACGCTGGCAGCGAGCCGGGCACCGATGTCGGTCCGGTGATTTCGAAAAAGGCCAAGGCGCGGATTCTCGAACTGATCGAAAGCGGCATCAAGGAAGGTGCCAAGCTCGAACTCGATGGTCGCGACATCAGTGTGCCGGGCTACGAGCAGGGCAACTTTGTCGGCCCGACCCTGTTCTCCGGTGTGACCACCGACATGCAGATATACACCCAGGAAATCTTCGGCCCGGTGCTGGTGGTGCTGGAAGTCGACACCCTCGATCAGGCGATCGCGCTGGTCAACGCCAATCCGTTCGGCAACGGCACTGGCCTGTTCACCCAGAGCGGCGCGGCGGCGCGCAAATTCCAGACGGAAATCGACGTCGGGCAGGTCGGCATCAACATCCCGATTCCGGTACCGGTACCGTTCTTCAGCTTCACCGGCTCGCGCGGTTCGAAACTCGGCGACCTCGGCCCGTACGGCAAGCAAGTGGTGCAGTTCTACACGCAGACCAAAACGGTAACGGCGCGCTGGTTCGATGACGACAGCGTCAACGACGGCGTAAACACCACCATCAACCTGCGCTGAGGATTCGATCATGAAAATCGCATTTATCGGGCTGGGCAACATGGGCGCGCCGATGGCGCGCAACCTGATCAAGGCCGGCCACTCGTTGAACCTGGTCGACCTGAACAAAACCGTGCTGGCGGAACTCGAGCAACTGGGCGGCAGCATTCGTGCTTCGGCGCGTGAGGCTGCCGAGGATGCCGAACTGGTGATCACCATGCTCCCGGCCGCTGTGCATGTGCGCAGTGTCTGGCTGGGTGAGGAGGGCGTGCTCGCCGGCATTCGCCAAGGCGTGCCGGCGGTGGATTGCAGCACTATCGATCCGCAGACCGCCCGCGACGTTGCTGCGGCCGCCGCCAAACACGGCGTGGCCATGGCCGATGCGCCGGTCTCCGGCGGCACTGGCGGCGCGACCGCCGGCACGCTGACCTTCATGGTCGGCGCCACCCCGGAACTGTTCGCCACCCTGCAACCGGTGCTGGCGCAGATGGGCCGCAACATCGTCCATTGCGGTGAAGTCGGCACCGGCCAGATCGCCAAGATCTGCAACAACCTGCTGCTGGCGATTTCGATGGTCGGCGTCAGTGAGGCGATGGCGTTGGGCGATGCGCTGGGGATCGACACCGGCGTGCTGGCCGGGATCATCAACAGCTCGACCGGTCGCTGCTGGAGTTCGGAGATGTACAACCCGTGGCCGGGCATCGTCGAAACGGCGCCGGCCTCGCGGGGTTATACCGGCGGGTTCGGTGCAGAACTGATGCTCAAGGATCTCGGGCTGGCGACGGAAGCGGCGCGGCAGGCGCATCAACCGGTGGTGCTCGGCGCGGTGGCGCAGCAGTTGTATCAGGCGATGAGCCAGCGCGGTGACGGCGGGAAGGATTTCTCGGCGATCATCAACAGCTATCGCAAGCCGCAGTAATCGCGGTCGGACCTTTGTGGTGAGGGGATTTATCCCCGTTGGGTTGCGCAGCAGCCCCCTGGATTGTGTCAGGTAAACCGAGTGCTCAGGGTTTGCGACTGGTCCGCAGTCGAGCGGGGATAAATCCCCTCGCCACAGGTTTTAGCAACGCCGGGACATTTGCCGGGAAATCACGTCGGGTGATTTCCCGGCTTTTTTGCATCAGGCGAAGACGAAATATTTGCGCACGGTCTCGACAACTTCCCACGTGCCTTTCATGCCCGGCTCAACGACGAAGATATCGCCGGCGCGCAGGTGGATCGGCGCCATGCCGTCCGGGGTGATCACGCAGTAGCCTTCCTGGAAATGGCAGTACTCCCACTTCACATAATCGACGCGCCACTTGCCCGGTGTGCAGATCCAGGTGCCCATGATCTTGCTGCCGTCTTCGCTGGTGTAGGCGTTGAGGTTGACGGTGTGCGGGTCGCCTTCGAGTTTTTCCCACTTGCAGGCGTCGAGTACCGGCAGCGGGTGAGTGTCGCGCAGAACGGTGATAGGGGCGGTCGCGGTCATAGGGACTCCGGGCAAGTGGACTTGAGAATTGAAGTCGCACCCTATAGCGCCCGGTTGTCGCTCAGTTGTCTGGGGTCGACATCGGAGTGCTCAGAAACGCGCAGCGATGAGCGCTTGTAACAATGCCTGGGCATAACCCGGCAGCGCGGCGAAGTCTCTCGCGCAGAGCAATAACCTGCGACGCGCCCATGGCTCATTCAGAGTCACGCACTTGAACTGCTCGAGCATCGCGCGTTGGACAGCGGCCAACGGCACGATGGCCAGGCCGGCACCACGGGCGACCATGCGCATTGCGCCATCAAAGCCATCGGCGCGAATGCGCACCTGCATTCGCGCGCCGCTGTGCAGCGCCTGTTCTTCCAGATAAATCGCCAATGCGCTGTCGGCGCTCAATCCGACAAAGTCGTGCTGCAACGCGTCGCTGAAACTGACCTCGGCGGCGTCAGACAACGGGTGATCGAGCGGCAGAATCAGCACCAGCGGATCGTAGCGAAACGCTTGAGTCTGTAGGCCGTTGGTGTCGACCGCGTCGGAGACGATGCCCAAGTCCGCTGCGCCTTCGCGCAAGGCATGGGTGATCCGCGCGCTGGGCAGTTCCTGTAGATCGATGTCGAGATTGGGATGGATGCGCAGGAAATCCGCGAGCACTTCCGGCAGGTACTCGGTGATCGCCGTGGTGTTGCACAACAGTCGCACCTGGCCTTTGACGCCTTGCGCATAATCGGCAAGGTCCTGCTGCATGCGTTCGGCCTGTTGCAAAAGGATGCGCGCATGGCGGGCGAGGGCTTTGCCGGCAGGCATCGGGGTGACGCCACGCCGACCACGTTCGAGGAATTCGGCGCCCAGCGAGGCTTCCATCGCGCGGATTCGGGCGCTGGCGGCGGCGAGGGACAAGTGGCTGCGGGCAGCGCCGGCGGTGATGTTACCGGTGTCGAGAATGTGCAGGTAGAGGCGCAGGTCGGTGAGGTCGAAGTGCATGGGGTTTGCCTCTGATTTTTATGGTGTGTGGGCTGGCCCTTTCGCTGGCAAGCCAGCTCCCACGGGTTTCTTGTTGATCTCTAAATGGATGAACAACCGAGATTCTGTGGGAGCTGGCTTGCCAGCGATGAGGCCAGATACATCACTGCAAAGATCAGCCTCTTGCAAAGGAAGAGGCTGCCTCAGTATATGGCAGATTTTCCCCCAGCCCGGATCAGTGCACATTACCCTAATGCACACACTAACCGACTTCTACCAAACCCTCGGCCTGACCCTGTCCCTGCTGGTCATCGCCACCTTCTTGCTCGCCGGCACGGTCAAAGGCGTGATTGGCCTCGGCCTGCCCACCGTCGCCATGGGTCTGCTCGGTCTGGCTATGGCGCCGGCGCAGGCAGCCGCGCTGTTGATCATTCCGGCGACCCTGACCAACCTCTGGCAACTGGCCTTCGGTGGCCACCTGAATAGCTTGATCAAACGTCTCTGGCCCATGCTGCTGCTGATCTTCCTCGGCACCGGCATCGGCACCCTGTGGATCGGCATGGCCGGCGGCCATTGGGTGGTGCGCGGACTTGGCGCGGCGCTGCTGCTGTACGCATTGAGCGGACTGTTTCTGCCGACTTTGCACGTCAACCCGCGTCATGAACGCTGGCTCGGCCCGCTGTGTGGCCTGATCACCGGCGTCATCACCTCAGCCACCGGCGTCTTCGTGATTCCAGCGGTGCCGTACTTGCAAGCGCTGGGGCTGAGCCGCGATGAGCTGGTGCAGGCACTCGGCCTGTCCTTCACGGTTTCGACCCTGGCGCTGGCGCTCGGGCTGCTCTGGCACGGCGCACTCGGCGGTGGCGAATTGAGCGCCTCGCTGCTGGCGCTGATCCCGGCCATGCTCGGCATGTGGCTTGGCCAATGGTTGCGTCAGCGCATCAGTGCGGTGCTGTTCAAGCGCGTGTTCTTTATCGGACTGGGCGCGCTCGGCGCCCATTTGCTGATCAGCGGCTAGCCGACGATTCGCTGAGCATGTCGATCGGGCGGATATCGAAATCACGCTCCAGATAGTCCATGCGTTTGGCGAAGAACGCTTTCATGTGCGGCAATGCCGAGTGCTCATCCAGATGCGCCTGGCTGGCCCAGATCTCGTAGAAGATAAACAGCGTCGGATCCTGCTGGTCGCGCAGCATGTGGTACTCGATGCAGCCCGGTTCGGCGCGGCTCGGCTCCACGTAAGCACGGAACAGCGCTTCGAATTCGGCGGCTTTTTCCGGGCGGGTTTTGGCGTGCAGGATGAAACCCTGGCGTTCACTCATCACAACTTCCTCAAAGCAGAAAGCGGCGATGCTACGGCAACAATTGGCGATCGATTCGTGCGTTTTGATCAAATGTATTTTGCGCCGACGTGGCTGTTTCCGCGCGAGATCGATGGTTAATCTGCGGCCATTCCAATTCCTGTTTCAATCCAGCCTTGAAGGCTGCGCCGAGGTTTTTCGATGAAAAAAGTCCTGCTGCTCAATGGCGGTAAAAAATTCGCCCACTCCGATGGCCGCTACAACACCACCTTGCACGAGACCGCGCTGAGCGTGCTCGATCGCGGCGGTGTCGACGTCAAGACCACCTTCATTGATGAGGGCTACGACGTTGCCGAAGAAGTGGCGAAATTCCTCTGGGCCGACGTGATCATTTATCAGATGCCGGGCTGGTGGATGGGCGCGCCGTGGACGGTGAAAAAGTATATCGACGAAGTTTTCACCGAAGGCCACGGCAGCCTCTACGCCAGCGACGGCCGCACCCGTTCCGATGCTTCGCAGAAGTACGGCAGCGGCGGTCTGATTCAGGGCAAGCAATACATGCTGTCGCTGACCTGGAACGCGCCGCAGCAAGCCTTCGATGACCCGACTGATTTCTTCGAAGCCAAAGGCGTGGACGCCGTGTACTTCCCGTTCCACAAGGCCAACGAGTTTCTGGGCATGACCGCGCTGCCGACCTTCCTCTGCGTCGACGTGATGAAGCGTCCGAATATCGACAATGATGTAGTGCGCTATGAGCAGCATCTGACTGAGGTGTTTGGCCTCAAGGCTTGATGGGTTTCGGGCTACTATCCGGGTACAGCAAAAGATCGCAGCCTGCGGCAGCTTCTACAGGGGGCATGGCTACAGGCTGCGATCGGCGATTCCAGCGAGGACACCCGTGAAAGCCAGATCCGATGAGTTGCAGATTTTCGTCTGCGTGATCGAGTGCGGTTCGATTTCCGCCGCCGCCGAGCAGGTCGGCCAGACGCCGTCGGCCGTCAGTCGCACGCTGTCGAAGCTCGAAGCCAAGCTCGACACCACGCTGATCAACCGCACCACGCGACGCATGGACCTGACCGAGGAGGGCAAGTATTTCTTCGAACAGGCCAAGCTGATTCTCGACCAGATGGATCAACTCGAAGAACGCCTGTCTTCGCGCCAGCAGACCCCATCCGGACGCCTGCGCATCAACGCCGCCTCGCCGTTCATGCTCCACGCCATCGTTCCCTACATCGACGAATTCCGGCAGCTGTACCCGGACATCCAACTCGAACTCAACAGCAATGACCTGATCATTGACCTGCTGGAACAAAGCACCGACGTCGCCATCCGCATCGGCACCCTCGCCGACTCGACGCTGCATGCGCGTTCGCTCGGTTGCAGTCCGTTAATGATCGTCGCCAGCCCCGCTTATTTGAAAAAGCACGGCGCGCCACGCCAAGTGGCGGATTTGAGCGAACACACGTTGCTCGGCTTCACCCAGAACGAAGGCCTCAACCAATGGCCGCTGCGCTATGTGCACGGCGACCGCTGGCCGATCAGCCCGGCGATCAGCGCTTCCAGCGGCGAAACCGTGCGCCATTTGGCGCTGGAAGGGCAGGGCATTGCCTGCCTGTCGCACTTCATGACCATCGACGACATCCGTGCCGGGCGCCTGAAAGTCCTGCTCGGCGAATTCAACAGCGGCTACCGCCAGCCGATCAACGCCGTGTACTACCGCAACTCGCAACTGGCGTTGCGCATCCAGTGCTTCCTCGACTTTATCCAGGGCAAACTCGCCGCCTACGCCAGCGCCGAATTCAAAGGCTGATTCGTGATCCCTGCGCAAGAGTGAATTGGCCGAGGGCGGGTTTTTCGCCTGGGTTCATCGGTCGATACTCGCTGCATTACTTATTCACGCAGGGAGTTCCTCCATGAACGTATTCGTCACTGGCGCTGCCGGTTTCATCGGCGGTTCCATCGCCACCGGCCTGGTGCAGGCCGGGCACAACGTCACCGGCCTGGTGCGCAGCGCGGAGCAGGCTGATGAGCTGAAAGCATTGGGCATGAACGCGGTAATCGGCACCCTTGATGACAGCCAATTGCTGGCGCAACAGGCCCGTGCCGCCGATGCCGTCATCAACGCTGCCAGCAGCGATCATCGCGGTGCGGTTGCAGCGTTGCTCGACGCTTTGCGCGGCTCGAATAAAGTCTTTCTGCACACCAGCGGTTCGAGCATTGTCGGCGACGCTTCCGGCGGCAAATCCAGCGATGACATTTACTACGAGGACAACCTGCCGGAGCCGACTGTCGACAAGGCCGATCGCGTAGCCATCGACAACCTCGTGCTCGCGGCGGCGCAGGATGGCGTGAACTCGGCGGTGATCTGCAACACCCTGATCTACGGCCACAGCCTGGGCGTCAACCGCGACAGCGTGCAATTGCCGCGACTGCTGAAACAGGCGCGCAAAAGCGGCGTCGTTCGCCACCTCGGAACAGGGCAGAACATCTGGTCCAACGTGCACATCGAAGACGTCGTCGCCCTATACCAGCTGGCGCTGACCAAAAACGTGCCGGGCACTTTCTACTTCGTCGAGAGCGGTGAAGCCTCGTTCATCGACATGACCACCGCCATGGCCGAAGCCCTCAATCTGGGCGAACCGCAAGACTGGCCATTGCAAGACGCCGAAGCCGAATGGGGCTACGAAATGGCCAACTACGGCCTCGGCTCCAACAGCCGCGTCCGCGGCAAACACGCCCGCGACCTGCTGGGCTGGGCGCCGAAGCGCACGTCGGTGGTGGAATGGATTCGTAACGAAATGGTGTGAATCCAGCGCGCACCGAGTGAAGCCATTCGCGAGCAGGCTCGCTCCCACAGGTTGACCGCGTTCTACCTGAAGGAATGCGATCAAAACTGTGGGAGCGAGCCTGCTCGCGATTGCGTTGGGTCAGTCAGAGAATCATGTTTTGACCCACCGCAATCGCGAGCGGCTCACTCCTACAACTTGACCGCGTTCTGACTGGAGAAATGCGATCAAAAACTGTGGGAGCGAGCCTGCTCGCGAAAGCGGTGGGTCAGTCAATGCAGATGTTGAATGTGAAGCCGTCTTCGCGAGCAGGCTCGCTCCCACAGAGTTGCGTGGTGATCGGGAAAGCCATGAAAATCCAGACCCGCAATTTTCATTAATCACGACACGCCATACCCATCAGCGACACACCTTGTCTCTCCACGAAAATTATTTTCATGTGGTTTGAAATCTCGATCTCGAAATGATTTATGAGTTTCACAACCCATTCGAACGTGACCCTTTCGAGGAGTACCGCATGACGCCTTCCTTCGGCTATTGGCTGCTGGTCTACGCCGCCGTGGCCATCATTGCGCTGATCGTGTTGATCGCCCGTTACCGGCTCAATCCGTTCATTGTCATCACCCTGATCTCCCTGGGCCTGGCGCTGGTGGCCGGGATGCCGCCGTCGGCGGTGGTCGGTGCGTATGAGGCCGGCGTCGGCAAGACGCTGGGGCATATTGCGCTGGTGGTGGCGTTGGGAACGATGCTCGGCAAGATGATGGCCGAGTCCGGTGGGGCCGAGCAGATGGCGCGCACGCTGATCGAGCGATTCGGCGAGAAGAACGCGCATTGGGCGATGGTCTGCATCGCGTTTCTGGTCGGCTTGCCGCTGTTCTTTGAAGTCGGTTTCGTCTTGCTGGTGCCAATCGCTTTCACCGTGGCGCGCCGCGTCGGCGTGTCGATTCTGATGGTCGGGCTGCCGATGGTGGCCGGCCTTTCGGTGGTGCATGCGCTGGTGCCACCGCACCCGGCGGCGATGCTCGCGGTGCAGGCCTATCAGGCCTCGGTCGGGCAGACCTTGCTGTACGCGATTGCGATCGGCATTCCGACCGCAATCATCGCCGGCCCGCTGTACGCGAAATTCATCGTGCCGCGCATTCAATTGCCGGCGGACAACCCGCTGGAAAAGCAATTTCTCGACCGCGAACCGCGCGACAAACTGCCGGGTTTCGGCATTACGATGGCGACCATTTTGCTGCCGGTGGTGCTGATGTTGATCGGCGGCTGGGCCAACCTGATTTCCACCCCCGGCAGCGCGTTCAACCAGTTTCTGCTGTTCATCGGCAATTCGGTGATCGCGCTGTTGCTGGCGACTTTGCTGAGCTTCTGGACGCTAGGGATTGCCCAAGGTTTCAACCGCGAATCGATCCTCAAGTTCACCAACGAATGCCTCGCGCCCACCGCCAGCATCACCTTGCTGGTCGGCGCGGGCGGCGGCTTGAACCGGATTCTGGTGGATGCCGGCGTCACCGATCAGATCGTCAGCCTTGCCCATGAATTTCATTTGTCGCCACTGATCATGGGCTGGTTGTTCGCTGCGCTGATGCGCGTTGCCACTGGCTCGGCCACCGTGGCGATGACCACCGCATCAGGCGTTGTCGCGCCGGTGGCCATCGGTCTGGGTTATCCACATCCTGAGCTTTTGGTGCTGGCGACCGGCGCCGGCTCGGTTATCTTTTCCCACGTCAACGACGGCGGCTTCTGGTTGATCAAGGAATACTTCAACATGACGGTCGCGCAGACGTTCAAGACCTGGACCGTGCTCGAGACGCTGATTTCGCTGGTCGCTTTCGCGCTGACCGTCGGCCTTTCCTACCTGCTGTAACCGGAGCCCGCCGCCCATGGACATCCTCTACCAGATCCGCGCCCGCCAGGATTCCTTCAGTGCCGGCGAGGGGCGCATTGCGCGGTTGATGCTCGACGATGTCGGCTTTGCCGCCAGCGCCAGCCTCGAAGACCTCGCGCAACGCGCCGAGGTCAGCACCGCCACGCTGTCGCGCTTTGCCCGCACAGTCGGCTGCCGTGACCTGCGCGATCTGCGTCTGCAACTGGCCCAGGCCAGCGGCGTTGGCAGTCGGTTTCTCGACCCGGCGGGCACGCCTGAGCAGTCGGCGTTCTACGGGCAGATCGTCGGCGACATCGAAACCACGCTGCGCCAGCATCTGGCCGGTTTCGATGAATCGCGCTTCGCCGACGCAGTGAAGTTGCTCAGTCAGGCGCGGATGATTCACGCGTTCGGCATGGGCGGTTGCTCGACCCTGTGCAGCGATGAATTGCAGGTGCGCCTGGTGCGCCTCGGTTACCCGATTGCGGTGTGTCATGACGCGGTGATGATGCGCGTCACCGCCGCCAGTTTGAACGCCGAGCAAGTGCTGATCGCCTGCTCGCTGACCGGCATCACCCCGGAGCTTTTGGAAACCGTGGAGCTGGCACGCAACTACGGCGCGCGCATCCTCGCCATCACTCGCGCCGACTCACCGCTGGCCGAACTGGCCGACGTCGTGCTGCCGCTGCAAGGCGCGGAAACCTCGTTCATCTACAAACCGACGGCGGCGCGCTACGGCATGCTGCTGGCCATCGACGTGCTCGCCACGGAGCTGGCGCTGGCCAGCCCTGAAGACAATCAAGAACGTCTGCGGCGAATCAAACTCGCCCTCGACGAATACCGTGGCGGCGACGATCACCTGCCGCTGGGAGACTGACATGCAGTACGACACGCTCATCCGCAACGCTCTGCTCATCGACGGCAGCAACACGCCGGGCTACCGCGCCGACGTGGCGATTCTCAATGGTCGCATCGAGCGTATCGGCGATCTGCCTGACGCCCGCGCCACCGAAGAAATCGACGCCGCCGGCCGCGTGCTGGCGCCGGGTTTCATCGACGTGCATACCCACGACGACACCGTGGTCATCCGCCAACCCGAGATGCTGCCCAAGCTCAGCCAGGGCGTGACCACGGTGATTGTCGGCAACTGCGGCATCAGCGCTTCGCCGGTCACTTTGAAAAGCGATCCACCCGATCCGATGAACCTGCTCGGCAGCGCAGCGGCGTTCGTCTATCCGCGCTTCAGCGACTACCGCGCCGCCGTCGAAGCGGCCAACACCACGTTGAACGTTGCGGCACTGGTCGGCCACACCGCGCTGCGCAGCAATCACCTCGAGGATTTGTTCCGCACTGCAACGCCCGGCGAAATCACTGCCATGCGCGAGCAACTGCGCGACAGTCTCGAGGCTGGCGCGTTGGGTTTATCCACAGGCCTGGCCTACGCCAGCGCCTTCAACGCGTCCACCGATGAGGTCATGCAACTGACCGAAGAACTGACGGCGTTCGGCGCGGTGTACACCACCCATTTGCGCAGCGAATTCGCCCCGGTGCTGGAGGCGATGGACGAAGCATTTCAAATCGGCCGCCACGCGCAATCGCCGGTGATCATTTCTCACCTCAAATGCGCCGGCGTCGGTAACTGGGGACGCAGTCCGCAATTGCTCGCAGCGCTGGAAGAGGCAGCGAAAACCCATCCGGTCGGCTGCGATTGCTATCCCTATGCGGCGAGTTCCTCGACGCTGGATTTGAAGCAAGTCACCGATGCCCATCGCATCACCATCACCTGGTCGACGCCGCACCCGGAAGTCAGCGGGCGCGACCTGATCGACATCGCTGGCGAATGGAAACTGTCGCTGGAAGAAACCGCGAAACGTCTGCAACCGGCCGGGGCGGTGTACTACGGCATGGACGAGGCCGATGTCAGAAGAATCCTCGCCCATCCGCTGTCGATGGTCGGTTCTGACGGACTGCCCGAAGACCCGTTCCCGCATCCGCGCCTGTGGGGCGCTTTCCCACGGGTGCTCGGCCATTTCAGTCGCGACGTTGGCCTGTTTCCGCTGCACACCGCCGTGCACAAGATGACCGGCCTGTCGGCGGCGCGTTTTGGCTTGCAGGAAAGGGGCGAGATTCGTGAAGGACATTGGGCGGATCTGGTGTTGTTCGATCCGGCGACCGTGCGCGATGTGGCCGATTTCAACGATCCGCAGCGGGCGGCGCAGGGGATTGACGGGGTTTGGGTCAACGGCGTGTTGAGTTATCGCGATGGACAGGCGAGTGGGGGCAGGGCAGGTCGGTTTCTGGCACGTGAAGGTGATTTGCGCGAAGGATTTGATTGATGGTGATGACGCCAAAAGATCGCAGCCTTCGGCAGCTCCTACAGGTGTACACCCGGCTGCAATCTTTTGATTTTCTGTGGTGATGGCACATTGCAATTAAAGAAAGCCATCCACAAGCCGATTTGCTGACATCCTCCCCGTCTACACTGTGGGGCCAATCAGTCAGGGAGCACCCCATGAGCTTCGGCAAAACCACCCCGGTCCTGCGGATCTTCGATGAGGCCAAGGCTGTCGAGTTCTACGTCGATTTTCTCGGTTTCAAGATCGACTGGCAGCACCGCTTCGAAGCGAATTTTCCGCTGTATCTGCAGGTGTCACGGGGCGAGTGTGTGCTGCATCTGTCCGAGCATCACGGCGATGCCTGCCCGGGTTCGGCGCTGCGTATCGAGACCGATGAGCTGGAGGCGTTTCAGCAGCAGCTGATGGCCAAGGATTACACGTTCTCGCATCCGCAGATTCAGGCGATGCCTTGGGGCAGCCAGGACATGACCATTGCCGATCCGTTTGGCAATCGGTTGGTGTTTACCAATGCGATCAGTCTTTGATCTGCATGCCTGAGATCAAAAGCCCCTCACCCTAGCCCTCTCCCGGGGGGAGAGGGGACCGACCGAGTTGACCGCGCTTCAAACGTCGACCTGAACGGCCGAGTCGAATATGGATTCACAGCGGTCATTTCTGGTCGGCGTAATTCGTGAGCATCGCACGGTCGGCTCCCTCTCCCTGGGGAGAGGGCTGGGGTGAGGGCAACCCCTGACACCCCACAAAAACCAGCCCACACCAAATCCCGCAAAAGTCCTCAATCAGTCGGCACCAACCGATCCAGCACCCGATTCACCGCCATCTCCGCGACCATCACAATCTGCGCAATGCCCTGCAACGTCTTGCGCTGCGAGCCGTTCACCAGCCCCGCCTGATCGTTGAGCATCACCGTCGCCGACCCCAACGTTTCGCAGGCATCTGCCAATAGCGATTCGTTGTCAGCCTCGGGATTGGCCATGTACAGCGTGTTGGACTTGTAGGGCGGGGCCATGAATTCGGCGCTGGATGGGCCGAGGTAATGGTCGAGGGCGCGGTCGGCGGCTTCGTGGAATTTCTTTGAGTCGGCGGATTCGTAGGGAGATGCCGGGTCTGTGGGGGGCGGGTTTGGGGTTACTTTGAACATGAATGCTTGCCTCTTATGAAGCTGCATCCGTTTCGCCGCTAAGCAAAGGGAGGCAGCTGTGCGCAAGTTAGCGGACCGGTAAGCATTCAACCCGGTGCATCCGAAGATGCCATGCGCACAGCCACCATCGAGTGCAGGCGTGAGCCTGACCGGATTGGACTTGTACAACCGGAATGCTGTCCGAGCCGCTAAGCTCGATCACTGAGAAATCAGTGACGGAATCAAGTTAACGGCAGGCCCCAAGGCGCACAAGCCGGCGGATTCTGGCGCAGGCGTAGGCAGCGGCGCAAGGAATTGTGGGTGGTTTCGCGGAATGCCGTGTCGCTTTAAACAGTTGTGCCAAGACGTGTTTAATCGGTGTGGCGAATGACGCCTTCGCGAGCAGGCTCGCTCCCACAGGGGATCTGCGGTGAACTCGGAAATGCAGACAACCGAGAACTACTGTGGGAGCGAGCCTGCTCGCGAAGAGGTCATCAGCATCACCGCCGATTCCGCAGCCGAAACTCCCCCGGCGGCATCCCGCGCCAGCTCTTGAAGGTGCGATGAAACGAGCGCGGTTCGGTAAAGCCCAGATACTGCGCAATGTCCTGAATCGGCAACGTGCTATTAAGCAAATAATGCTCCGCCAACTCCTGACGCAGCTCATCGAGAATCTGCTGATACGACGTCCCGACCTGCTGCAACTGCCGCTGCAACGTGCGCACCGAGATGCTGAGCTGCTCCGCCACTTGCTCCTTGCGCGGCAAGCCCTCCTTGAGCAAACCCCGCAGGATGTTTTTCACCTGCTCCCCGAGCGACGCATCCTCCAGCGTCGCCAGCAAGCCCATCGCATGTTCTTCCAGAGTTCGCAGCAACTGCGCATCGGCCTGCCGCAGCGGCAACTGCAAATAATCCAGCGGCACCACCAGCGCCGAATACGCCTGATCGAACCGCACCGGGCAACCAAAAAACGCTTCGTATTCGGCCTGCGTCACCTCATCCGGCCGCGCATGCTCCAGCCATACGCAGGCCGGCGACAGCTGCGTGTCGGCGATCCAGCGCGCGTAGTGCAGCCACGAACCGAGCACGTTTTCCACCAGATGCCGACGAATCCGTGGCCGCTGGTAACGGCAGGTCCAGATCAGATGCACGTGCTCGCCCTGCACCTCGGCGCGGCTGACGCCCATGTCGCCGACCAGTTTTTCGAACGGCATGATCCGGCTCATCGCATCGCCCAACGTCGCGCAGTTCATGGTGATGTAACCGAGCACGCTCCAAGAATTGGGCAGGACGAAATTCGCCGCATGCAGCCCGAACAACCCATCGCCCGAGTGCTCGCAGAAATAATCCAGCAAGCGCTCGTGAACCTCACCCGGCAGGCGCAAGGTGTTGTCGCTCAACTGCTGCGCCTGCAACCCGGCCGCCGCCAATGCAGGCTCGATGGCCAGGCCCAACTGTTCGGCATGGCGCAGGTATTTGAGCAGCGGCGGAACGGAAGTGAAGCCGAGCGATGGCATGGTCGCGGTCCTTTGATCGACGGCGCGTGAGCGAATGAATGCCGCAAGGTAAGTGGATTGCCCGGCGAAAGTAAATGCCCGGACGTTTGGCGCCATTCGCTACAGGTTCTGGCCGGATGCGACCGTGACAGATCTCCAGCGCTGACTAGTATGCAAGCTTGATCCAACGGCAGAAAAAGGACACACGCATGCGACGCTGGAACGGCTGGGGAGAGGCAGGCACGGTGGTCGAACTGCCGGCCCAGGGCACGACATTTCTCCACGAACGCTTGGGCGCTGGCCACGCGTTGCCCGATGCGACGTTGGCAGCGGCGTTGGCGCAAGTGCCGACCTCGCGCCTGGTGCCGCACCGCTTGTACAGCATCGATACTCACGATCGCCTGCTGCACGCGCGCGGCCAGAGCCTGCCGGATTGGCTGGCGCTGCGCGAAGGCGCGTTGGGCACGTATCCCGATGCCGTGGCGTTTCCCGAAACCGCCGAGCAGATCCGCCAATTGCTCGCGCTCGCCGATGATCAGGATCTGTGCCTGATTCCCTATGGCGGCGGCACGTCGGTGGCCGGGCACATCAATCCGCCAAACTCCGCGCGCCCGGTGCTGACGGTGTCGCTGGCGCGAATGAATCGCCTGACCGATCTCGACGAACAGAGCCTGTTGGCGACATTCGGCCCCGGCGCCAGCGGGCCGCAAGTGGAAAGCCAGTTGCGCGCACGCGGCTACACGCTGGGGCATTTTCCGCAGTCGTGGGAGCTGTCGACCCTAGGCGGTTGGGTGGCCAGTCGTTCCAGTGGCCAGCAGTCGTTGCGCTATGGTCGGATCGAGCAATTGTTCGCCGGCGGCACTCTGGAAACCTTCGCCGGGCCTCTGCAGATTCCGACGTTTCCGGCGTCGGCCGCCGGCCCGGATCTGCGTGAAATGGTGCTCGGTTGCGAAGGCCGTTTCGGGATCATTTCCGAAGTCAAAGTGCGGGTCAGTGCGTTGCCGGCGGACGAACGTTTCTACGGTGTGTTCCTGCCCGACTGGCCGCAGGCATTGCAGGCGATCCGGCAACTGGCGCAGGCGCGCGTACCGCTGTCGATGCTGCGCCTGTCCAACGCGGTGGAAACCGAAACGCAACTGGCGCTGGCCGGCCATCCGCAGCAGATCGCCTGGCTGGAAAAGTACCTCAAGCTGCGCGGTGCCGGCGCCGGCAAATGCCTGCTGACCTTCGGTGTGACCGGCAATCGCCAGCAAAACGCACTGTCGCTGAAACACGCGCGCCAGCATCTGAAAGCCTTCGGCGGCGTATTCACCGGTACCCTGCTGGGCAAGAAGTGGGCGCGGAACCGCTTCCGCTTTCCCTACCTGCGCGAGAACCTGTGGAACGCCGGTTACGTGGTCGACACCCTCGAAACCGCCACCGACTGGAGCAACGTCGATCACTTGCTCAGCCTGATCGAAAACAGCCTGCGCGACGCCTTGGCCGCCGAGGGCGAACGGGTGCATGTGTTCACTCATCTCTCGCACGTTTACGGTGAGGGCTCGAGCATTTACACCACCTACGTGTTTCGCCCGGCAGCGGACTATGCCGCGACGCTGGCGCGCTGGCGGATGCTCAAACACGCGGCCAGCCAAACCATCGTCGACAACCACGGCACCATCAGCCATCAGCATGGCGTCGGCAAGGATCATGCGCCGTATCTGCTACGGGAAAAAGGCCCGCTGGCGATACAGACGTTGCAGGCGCTGAGCGAACATTTCGACCCGGAGAAGCGCCTCAACCCGGGCACGCTGTTGCCAGAGTCGCGGCCATGACGGCGAACTGGAGCGCGCAGTGGCGCGAGCAGATTCTGCCGACGCTGGCGGATGATATCTGGGACCTGATCGTCATCGGCGGCGGCATCAGCGGCGCCGGAATCGTCCGCGAAGCCGCGCGCCGGGGCTGGCGCTGTCTGCTGCTGGAACAGCGCGATTTTGCCTGGGGCACCTCCAGCCGATCATCGAAAATGGTCCATGGCGGTTTGCGTTACATCGCCAAGGGCCAGTGGCGCCTGACCCGCGATTCGGTGCGCGAGCGTCAGCGCCTGCTCGACGAAGCGCCGGGGCTGGTCGAGCCGATGAGTTTCATGATGCCGCACTATCGCGGCGGCTTTCCCGGGCCGCGCGTCATGGGCGGCCTGCTCTCGGTTTACGACGCGCTGGCGGGGCGGCGCAACCATGCTTTTCATGACGCCGAGCAACTGCGCTTTCTCGCCCCGGGGGTGAAGGAAAAAGGTTTGCTCGGCGGCAGCTGTTTTGTCGATGCACTGACCGATGATGCGCGGCTGGTCATGCGCGTACTGCGCGAGGCTCGGGCCGATGGCGCGGTGGTGCTCAATAGTGTGCGCGTCACGCAACTGCTGCGTGAAGGCGGGCGGGTGTGCGGGGTTCAGGTGGAAGATGGCGAGGGCGGGGCGACGCTGCAATTGCGCTCCGCTGTGTTGGCCGTTGCCACCGGCGCATGGGCCGAACGGCTGCGTCCGACTGAGGCACCACGGCAATTACGACCGTTGCGCGGCAGTCATCTGTTGCTGCCGGGCTGGCGTTTGCCAGTGGCGCAGGCGTTCACTTTTCTGCATCAGCGCGATCGGCGCCCGGTGTTCGTGTTTCAGTGGGAAGGCGCGACGGTGGTCGGCACCACGGACCTCGATCACCGCGAAGACCTCGACCACAGCGCACGCATTTCCAGCGAAGAGCTCGACTATCTGCTCGCCGCTTGCCAGCAGCAATTTCCCGGCGCCGAAGTGAGCGTCGACGATGTGCTGTCGACCTGGTCAGGCGTGCGTCCGGTGGTGGGCAGCGCGGCGGGTGCGCAGCAGGGCAAACCGTCCAACGAGACCCGCGAACATGTGCTGTGGCAGGAGCCCGGTTGCGTGACTTTGGCCGGCGGCAAACTGACCACATTTCGCCCGCAAGCGATCGAAGTGCTCAAGGCTTGTGCGGTGATGCTTGGGCGTTCCTTTGTCGATGACGGCGCGCCGGTGTTCGCCGCTGTGCCGCCGCTGACGATTGCGGGACTGGGTGGCAATCAATGGCGACGCTTGGCCGGACGTCACGGTCGAGACCTGCCGAGGCTGGCGCAATTGCTCGGCGAAGTCGGTCTGGAAACGGTTGGCGCCACCGATACGTTGTGGGCAGAGCTGGCGTTTGCCTGCGAGGCGGAAATGATTCTGCACCTGGATGATTTGCTGCTGCGCCGCACCCGTTTGGGCCTGTTGCTGCCGCGCGGTGGCGAGGACTATCTGCCTGCGATTCGCACGCTCTGCCAGCCACGATTGGCCTGGGACGATGAGCGCTGGCTAGCGGAAATCCAGCGTTATCGATTGTTGTGGCTGCGCGATCACGGCCTGCCGGAGATCACGCCATGAAATACCTGTTAGCGATCGACAACGGCACCCAGAGCGTGCGCGCGTTGCTCTTCGATCTGCAGGGCAATCTGCTCGGCAAAGGCAAAGTCGACTTGCAGGCGTACTACTCGACGCAACCCGGTTGGGCCGAGCAGGATCCGGAATATTACTGGGCGAAACTCGGCGAGGCCTGCCAGCAACTCTGGCAGCAGACCGGCATCGACCGTGCGCAGATTGCCGGCGTGTCCCTGACCACCCAGCGCGGCACGGTGATCAATGTCGATGCCGAGGGCAAACCGCTACGCCCGGCGATTGTCTGGCTCGATCAACGTCAGGCTGAGGTCGAGGGCGGCATCAAAGGGCCGTGGGGCTGGCTGCTCAAACTGGTCGGCGCCAAGGCAACGGTGGATTACTTTCGCGCCCAGGCCGAAGCCAACTGGATCGCTCGGCATCAACCCGGGGTGTGGGCGGCGACCGACAAGTTTCTGCTGCTCTCGGGCTTTCTGACTCATCGCCTGTGCGGGCGCTTCGTCGATTCGGTCGGCTGCTGCGTCGGTTATCTGCCCTTCGATTTCAAACGGCTGAAGTGGGCGGCGCCGCGCGACTGGAAATGGCAGGCACTGGCGGTGCGCCCCGAGCAGTTGCCAACCTTGCATAAACCCGGCGAAACCCTCGGCTACATCACGGCCGAAGCCGCGCGCCACACCGGCATTCCCGAAGGTCTGCCGCTGATTGCCGCCGGCGCCGACAAGGCCTGCGAAGTGATCGGCTCCGGCGTGGTCGATGCCAGCACCGTGTGCCTGTCCTACGGCACCACCGCGACCATCACCAGCACACGCTCACGCTACCTGGAAATCGTCCCGCTGATCCCGCCATATCCCTCGGCCGTGCCTGATCAGTACAACTGCGAAGTGATGATCTATCGCGGCTATTGGATGGTCAGCTGGTTCAAGAACGAATTCGGCCTGCGCGAGATGCAACAGGCAAAAGAACAGGGCATCGAACCGGAGCAACTGTTCGACGCGCTGGTCAACGCGGTGCCGCCGGGTTCGATGGGCCTGATGCTGCAACCCTACTGGTCACCGGGTATCCGCGAACCGGGCGTGGAAGCCAAAGGCGCGATGATCGGCTTCGGCGACGTACACACTCGCGCGCACATCTACCGGGCCATTCTCGAAGGCTTGGCCTACGCGCTGCGCCAGGGCATGGAGAATATCGAGCGACGCTCAAAAGTCTCGATCAAACGCCTGCGCGTCGCCGGCGGCGGCTCGCAAAGCGACGCCGCCATGCAACTGACCGCCAACATCTTCGGCCTGCCGGCAGAGCGCCCGCATGTGTATGAAGCGTCCGGGTTGGGGGCGGCGATTTGCTGCGCGGTGGGGTTGGGGTTGCACAGGGATTTTCCATCGGCCATTGCGGCGATGACACGGGTTGGAGCTGTCTTCACACCGCAGCCTGAGGCGCAGAAGGTTTATGAGCAGTTGTACAGAGAGGTGTATTTGCGCATGTATCGCCAGCTCAAACCGCTGTACCAAAGCATCCGCAAAATCACCGGGTATCCCCAATAGTCCTGACACCCTAGACCCCTGTGGGAGCGAGCCTGCTCGCGAAGGCGGAGTTTCAGTCAATGATGATGTGAATGATCCACCGCTTTCGCGAGCAGGCTCGCTCCCACAGGGATTTTGCTGTGCGCTCAAAATCCGGTGAGTCACACAAATCCAAATGTGGGAGCAGCTTGCTCGCGAATGCGCACTGTCAGGCAACGTCGATTTGATTGACCCACCGCCATCGCGGGCAAGCCCGCTCCCACAGGGGTATTGCGGTGTGCTCAAAATCCAGCGAGCCACACAAATCCAATGTGGGAGCGAGCCTGCTCGCGAAGGCGCAGTGTCAGGCAATGTTGATTTGACTGACCCACCGCCATCGCGGGCAAGCCCGCTCCCACAGGGATTTTCGGTGAGCTCAAAATCCAGCGAGCCACACAAATCCAAAGGTGGGAGCGAGCCTGCTCGCGAAGGCGCAGTGTCAGGCAACTTTGATTTGATTGACCCCCCGCCATCGCGGGCAAGCTCGCTCCCACAGGGATTTTCGGTGAGCTCAAAATCCAGCGAGCCACACAAATCCAAAGGTGGGAGCGAGCCTGCTCGC
>NZ_CEEDDH010000016.1:0-118324 GCF_979253165.1 Pseudomonas sp. AC083 | reverse complement strand
TGACCCACCGCCATCGCGGGCAAGCCCGCTCCCACAGGGATTTTCGGTGAGCTCAAAATCCAGCGAGCCACACAAATTTAAATGTGGGAGCGAGCCTGCTCGCGAAGGCGGAGTGTCAGGCGACGTTGATCTGATTGACCCAACGCCATCGCGGGCAAGCCCGCTCCCACAGTTATCGAGGTGAACACATCAACAGTGCTCGAACACGAAAACCTGTGGGAGCGGGCTTGCCCGCGATTCGGTTTCAGCCTCAGCGCAAGACGAACATCAAACGCGGAAGTGGCTGACCATCTGCTGCAACTGACCACCCAACCGCGCCAGTTCAACACTCGACGCTGCCGTCTCATCACTCGCCGCTGCGGTCTGCTCGGACACGTCTCGGACGTTGATGATGCTGCGGCTGATCTCTTCAGCCACGGCGCTTTGCTGTTCGGCAGCGGCGGCGATCTGCTGGTTCATCGACTGGATATTCGACACTGTGCGGGTGATGTTTTCCAGCGAGGCGCCGGCCTTGCGCGTCAGGGCGACGCTGCTGTCGGTCAGCGCGCGGCTGTTGTTCATCACCGCCGAGACTTGCTGGGTGCCGTTCTGCAGACCGGCGACCAGACCTTCGATTTCCTCAGTCGACTTCTGCGTACGTTGAGCCAAACCGCGCACCTCATCCGCAACCACGGCAAACCCACGCCCGGCTTCACCGGCACGCGCTGCCTCGATCGCGGCGTTGAGCGCGAGCAGGTTGGTCTGTTCGGCGACAGCCTTGATCACGTCCATGACGCTGCCGATCTTGTCGCTTTCCTGTTGCAGCACGCTCATCGCTTCGGTCGAACGCACCACTTCGCTCGCCAGACGTTCGATCTGCGCGATGGCCTCATTCACCACCTTGTCGCCTTCACGGGCTTCGCCATCCGCCGCGGCGGCAGCTTGCGACGCTTCCTCAGCATTGCGCGCAACTTCCTGCACGGTGGCGGTCATCTCGTGCATGGCAGTGGCGACCTGATCGGTCTCGATTTTCTGGCTGTTCACGCCGGCGCTGGTCTGTTCGGTTACAGCCGACAACTCTTCAGCGGCGCTGGCAATCTGGGTGACGCCGTCGCGGATGCCACTGATCAAATCACGCAGGGTCACGCCCATGCGCGCGATGCCTTGCTGCAACACGCCGAGTTCGTCGCGGCGAGTAACGGTGACATTCTGGGTCAGGTCGCCGCTGGCGATGCGCTCGACCACGGCCAGGGTTTCCTGCAACGGACGAGTGATCTGACGGGTGATGATCACCGCCGCAATCACGCCGACCAGCAGCGCCAGCAACGTGCTGATCAACTGGAAGGTGCGCGCCTGGGCGCTTTCAGCGTCACGGCGATCAAGCTGGATCTGGTACAGCTGCTCGCTCAGGGCGACGATGGTGGTGCCCTGATCGGTCATTTCCTTACGCGCCTGCACGGCATCGGTGTTGGCGTTTTTGTACGCCATCAACGCGCTGCGGTAGCTGGTCAGCGCGGTTTCCAATTGGCGCAGGGCATCCTGCTGAGTCGCGGCAAATTGCGCATTCAGCGGTTTGAGGCTGGCGATGGCCGCGTCGATCTGGCCGACGGCTTTCTGCTCGGTCTCGGCGTTGCTGGTCGCGGTGTAACCACGCACTTCATAGCGCGCGAGGATGAACGCTTCCTTGGCCGCAGTGACAGCCTGGAACTGCTCGAAACGTTGATCGCTCAACTCCATCTGCTGCACGCGCTGGCTGATCGATTCGATCAGGTTGTACGCGGTCTGAGCGTTGGCGCTCATGGTGTCGCGGGCGCTGTTGCCGGTGCGATAGGCGTTGCGCATTTTGTTCAGCGAGGTCTGGTATTCAGCGATGGTCGCGGCCTGCTGCTTGAGCAGTTTGACGTTCTCCGGACTCTTGAATTTGCTGATCAGCGCCTGCTGCTGAGCGGCGAAGCTTTCCAGGGTGGTCTGCACATTCTGCGCGGCGGGTTCGTCGCCGTTGGTCAGCATGTATTGCAGGCGCACCACGCGCAGTTTGGTCAGGCCGGCGTTGAGCTGGGTGATGTCGCTCATCCAGTTGCTGCGGTCGATCAGGCCACCGAGGCTGGTCCAGCCGGTCAGCGCCAGAACGCAGGTCAGGGCCAGCACCAGGCCGAAGCCCAGGCCGAGTTTCATGTTCACGCTGATGTTACCGAACCAGCTATTCATGCAAATCCTCCAGAAACGTTGGGTTTCTTGGTCGTCAGTTAAGCTGGAAGATTGTTGTTCTTTTGAGCCAGCAGGGGTGTTAGCAGGTCTGTATCGGCCGCAAACCCGAGAGCTGAAAGGATTTTTGTCTGACAGATTTCGCGCACTCAACCGAGGCGCCGCGACCAACGCTGATCCGGCGCCTCGAACCCCGGATTGACCAGCGCCGTCAGCACATGATCCTGCCAACGCCCGGCGATATTCAGATACGCCTTCGCATGCCCTTCGCGCTCAAAACCCAAGCGCTCAAGCAAACGCGCACTGCGCTCATTGCCGGGAATGTAATTGGCCATGATCCGATGCAGATTCTGCACATCGAACATATAACCAATCCCCGCTTCCAGCCCCTCCTGCATCAAACCCTGCCCCTGATGCGCCTCATCAATGTGATAACCCAAATAACACGCCTGAAACGCCCCACGAATAATCCCGCTGAAATTGCACGCCCCGATCATTTGCTGACCGTCCGCCGACAGCAGCGCGAAGTGCATTGCTAACCCGGCTTCGAAAGCACTGGCCTGGATCTCGAGACGGCGGCGGATGTTGGCGGTGGAGAAATAGTCCGTGGTGCGGCTGGGTGACCACGGCGCCAGGTGGCGGAGGTTGCGCTGGTAAAAAGCGCTTTCGAGTTCGGCCTGATCGGGGGAGAGGATCGCCAGCGTCAGGCGCGGGCAGGGCAGGGATAACAGCGGCATCGAGCGCTCCTTGGCGAGGGATCTGCTGGCAGAGTCGCGCATATGGTGGGGAGCGGCAAGATATGGAGAAGCCGAGGCGAAAAAAAGCCCGCTAGGAGCGCGGGCGAACCGTAGTTTCTTGAATGAGCGGGATGGACTTTACAGCGTGAGCGGATTCAGCGTGGTGAAGAAAAATTCATTGTTTACGGGCGGTACGCCCGGAGTGGCTGTTTTGGCAGGCACTAATTTTTACTCATCCGAGCGATTCGTCAAAGTAATCGCTGTCGAGCCTGGGAACCTTGTAAAGCTGCGAGCTGATGCCCACGTCGTGGTCAAGCATCAGGTTGACCAGTCGTTCGCCATCGACCAACACCAACCCCTCGACCGAGCGCGCGAAGTCAACGGCTTGAGCGGTAAAGCCGGAAGTGGTGATGAATACGCCACGTTTGGCTTTTTGTCCGGCGAGGGCGCCATAGAACGCCTGCAGGTCGGGACGGCCGACGGTGTTCTGCCAGCGCTTGGCCTGCACGTAAACCTTTTCCAGCCCGAGCGCGTCCAGCGAAATCACGCCATCAATGCCGCCATCGCCGCTGCCACCGACTTGCTGCAGCGCCTGACGGTTGGCGCCGTAGCCCAAGCTGTGCAGCACGTCGAGCACGATATGTTCGAAGCGGGTCGGGCTCGCTTGCAGCAGGCTGTCCAGCAAGTCGCCCGCTACGCTCGTGCGCAGCTCAAGGATGGCTTGGTTCAGGCGTTCCTGTGGGCTGCTCGTAGCTAGCTCTGTCGATGCAATCGGCATTGAAGTGTCGGTGCTCTCATCCAGTGAGGCCGCATCCGGTGCCGTCTTCAGTTTCACGCTCATGAAATTCACGGCCAGATGCTCGACCAGTTCTGCGCTCAACGGGGCAGGGTTGGCCTGAGCAAATGCGCGGCCGGTGTCGGTCAACTGCCAATAGCCACGCTTTGCGCTGCTGGAGTAGCCGGCGCGCTTCAGCCGATCATGCGCCCAGCCTGAACGGTTCTTGTAGGTAGCCTGACCGCTGGCGATGGTCTCTTGCCGCTGTGCTTCGCTCAGGCCCAATGCCTGTGCGGCCGCTTCGTGGGCCTCGGATGCGGTGGCACCTTCCGGATGAACCGAGAGAAACCGCAGGATGGGCTCAATGAACTGGTCGTAGGTCGGGACGGACATGGTTCTTTCTATTCCTTTTTGAAGGCTTAACTCAATGTAGCCTATCGACGGCCGCGCTTACCTTTGGCGGAGTGTACAAAGCGCCAGATTGCGCTGGCGCAAAATGTGTTTGGCCCGGGGTCAGTCGTTCGAGGGGGGGGGGCAGCCTTCAGCGCTCGGCCGACCGCTGTCAGGCGATATCGTTGTTTGCTGCTGTTGGGCTTGTCTGGAACGGTCATCTCGACCACGCCACTCGCCAGTAGTGGGGCCAAGACCTGCTCGCGAAACTTGCTGCGGTTGCTGCGTCCGACGAAGGTCATCAGCTCGAGCACAGTGTGCTCACCTGTCATCCTGCTTAGCAGAGTTACCTGCTCTGGCTGCAAAGACAGGCGATTTACGGCTTGTTCTCCGTCGACAACGGACTCAGTCCTTGCTTGGTCCCGACTTAGTCCCTACTTGGTCCCCGCTTGGGCCCGAAAGAGGCCCTTTCTCAACGGTCCGCTGAATCACCACCCTGAATTGGTTACTCGGCCGATCATCGTCAAGAGTGATCATTGGCCAAGCGTCGATTGCGCGCGGGATACCTGTGCCTAAACCGCGATAGGGCAGGATGTGCACAGCATGGGGAGGTGAGCGTCGGGTTACGACGATTGGACAGGCCGAATCGAATTTTTTCAGTGTCGAGTACGTCAGGCAGGTGCCCAGGGCTGATCAATTCTATTCGATCAGCGAAGATCATGATCCGGATCGAGGCGCTGACAAAGTAGTCGCGGTGGATCAGGGCATTGCGGATTCATTTCGTCTGAGCGCACAGACGTGGGTTGCGTCTCACCCTTTCCCGACCGCTTTGGAAATTGTTGTATGCCGAAGATCTCAAACCAGAGAAACCCTAAATTCAGTCAAGCTAAGTCCCAAAAGACGCAGTAAGGTGTCGTCTCGCTGGAGTTGGTGGGGCCGGGGTGATCTGAATCTGAGCGGTAGGCTGTTGATTTGTATGGTTAATGTTTCGTTAACTTTCAAACTTGGAATACCGATTGGAATACCGTGCGGCTTCTTTTTACATACGATCTGATCACCGAGTGCACCGGTTTCGTGACTAGGTTTGGCATCGAATTGCTTGAGACGGGACCGGAAATGGCCACCAAAAATTCGGCAACGCTGTGGGGGGGCTCGGCGCTTCTTATTAGTCGAAAGGTCCAATTGCCTATCGTCCATTTTGGGCTGTTCTGCATGGTGTTCTTTTTTGGTTGGATTTTAATCGATCTTGGTCTCTGATTAATTATCTAGAAACATTCAAAGGCCTAGGCCCCAAATTAGTTCCATGGCTCGTTGGGCTTTGGCAAGGAATTTTACCGGACTTGGTCAACAGTTCTCAGGGCGCACGCCCTAATTAGTGGTGCGAAATCTGCAGTGTACTGGATTGTTTTTTCATATTCCATATATGGCTGCAGCATCGCCATTTGGATCAAGTCCATCAAGACAAAATTCGCGTAGCGTTTCTAGGAGTTGGTCTGGCAATAATTGTAGCGAATTATAGAGTAAGCCGCGCCAATAATTGTAGGGTGTTAATCTCGCATAGCTAAGCCTTACTCTTGCCTTTTGTTCGATTGAGTTTTTGAACGCCGTTAGGTCTCTAATGTCCAAGTCTTCGGCTAGCTTTTCGCGCAGAGATAGGAACTCTCCTTCAATACGCTCTTTGATTCGATAGATCTCATTCCAAGTCGTTAATTTACGCTGGTTTGTAGGGTCTATTGGTCTTATTGCCCAAGTAGCCATTGGCAGAATACCAAGGAAGTCGATTTGCAACGCCACTTGCTCGTGGGCGCTTTCGCTCCAAGGATCGAAGCATGTGCGTCTGAGCCCCTCCGGGCTTCGCAAAAGGTCTTTGGCAAGCTTCGCTTTTGAGTTGCACGTGTGACAGGTAGGCAGCAGGTTGTCGGGATCTACTCCGAACTGCGGATACTTTTCTTTGGCCAGTAGGTGATCGTAAGGTGCACGCCATTGATCTTCTGCAGCAACTAGATGTTGTCGTTGTGCGAGTAGTTCTGCCGCGCACATGCCACATACATTCCCGTTACCTAGGGGGGGATCGGAGCTATAGCGGCTGTAGTGATCCATGACGGTTTCTCCACATGAGCGGGTGACTCCGATAAGCTTTGACGTGTTTTCGAAAAGATGTGAGGCTAACTTCTTCAGCTCAGCTGTAACGGATTCGGGAGGTTCAGGTATGGCTGATGTCGGATCATTGAATAGTAGGCGTGCGCTAACTGTTCCGGAGAAAGCGAGATATAGCTCATCCCTTATCTGCGGATCTAGGGCCTCTATGGAACTTATAACCGCTTGGACGCGTGTCCGGGTCGGTTCATTAGCCTGAGCAGCATCCCAAAGTCCTAGGGGAAGAGTGGAGTCGTCGAAGGGCCTCCCTGCGCAGCTAGAGAGAAGAGTCTCTCGCATTAGCAAGTTAAGTCCAGTGAAGACTGCACTAGGTGGAAGTCCGACTCTTAGAGGAAGTAACATCAGGTTTATGGGTTCCGCAATTTTTGCAGTATATAAGCACGCTCCATCGATTCGCCTAAATGCGCCTCAATCCAGTGCCGCTTGTGATTGTTATCCACACTTTGGTCATGCAAGTGTCGATTTATTTCATCAACTGCGGTTTGCGATATTGCAGAGCGCAGGCCAAAAAATTTTTTTATCAGTACTTCGAATGAAGCACCGAAAGTCTCGCTAGTTGGTGATGACATGGTTGACTGATCATCAACTTTTTCAAAGTGAAAGACAGCTTCGCGATGCAGGGATGAAATCAAGAACGGTGAGTGCGATGAGATTAATGCCTGTGATGTAGTTAGGCTGCGGCCTGCTTGTTCAAAGTCAAGGTGATATCGAGTACGCCAGCTAGGATTCAGATGCGTCTCGGGTTCGTCAAATAGGAACAATGACTCGGTATCGGCAAATAGCTTTACGGCACCGATCGTATGAAGCAGCTGAGCTTCACCATCGCTCAAATCGTCGACTGGTGCAAAGCTTTCACCATCAGAAAGCACTAGCTCGGACACCGTAAGTGGTAGCTTGCTCTTAAGTGGCTTTTTTACATTCCCATTTAAAGAGTCGTTTCGCAAAACTTTGCGGATATCTGTAGGCCACCATCCTACGCCTAGTAATTGCAGCTTATAAAGCTTCCAAAAAAGACGGACTGGATCGAAATATGTATCTCTGAGTCTGTTGATTACTAATGGATCCAAGAGGTCTATCGTGAGTTCGGCTCGCAGATAGTTAAGTTCGTAAATTTCGTACTGCTCATCCGTAGTGCGGCTGGATAGGCCTCGTATGTTCCCTTCTCCCACCGCATGGATGAGCTGTTTGAGATCTTCGATACTGTCTTGCTCAACGGGAGCGCGCCGCATATCGTACTGTAAAGTGACTCTTCGCGGGTGCCTAAAGCTGACCTCCGGCCACAGTAGGTTTCGCTCTGCGTCGCTTAAAAGTCCAAGTGCTGTAATCAGTAAGTTTGTGCAATCGTAGTCTAAGAATAGTGAGTTTGGTAGAGGGGTGTCAGCCTCTAGTGTGCGAAGTGGATCGTCCATGGCGCTATCTGTAGGTGCGCCAAATATGCCTGGGAAACGTTTTTTGTACTTAATGTTTATTTGTTCATAGCTTTCCGCGTCGACACTGGGCTGTGCTAGCTCTACGCGGCGCCGAGACCTTGTGCGCATAACATCAAAGTACTGTAATGCGTTTCGCATAAAAGAGCGTTGCAGGTTTTCGTTGAGGCCTGAGGCATAACCTATGACGCGCGGCAAGGGTAGATTTCCCAATGTGCAGCTCGTTTCAATTGACCAATAAGCCGTGCTGTCGCTCACGCCGCTTGCAATAGAGCCTGTCTGGATGCTGCTAGAGATCAGAATTGACTGATCAGCTTCGAGTCGCACCGTAAATCGCTTTGGCGGTTTTATATTGTCGTCATCGCCTGACCATTCATAGCTCAGGGAAAAGCAATATTTAAGAGGTTTACGAGTGCTGAAGTCGGATCGCTTCCTTCGCTCTAAATACGCAAAGGCTTCTGCGATTAGTTCCATTAGTTGCGACTTTCCGGATCCATTCAATCCAATAAGTGCGATGACTTTTCCGGGCGCGTTAGAAAAGTCAAAACGTTGATTGGCTAATCCTTTGTATTCGCCTAATAGCTCAAATTGCAGAAGCTTCATTCTGGAATACCTACCCTGGCCTTATGCCTCTTAATTTGGACTTCAGGGCTGCTCGATAGGGCAGAGTGAAAGCTACTACTAAGATGCGCCCGATTGATATACATCAGATATTAATCCTTCCGCGAATGGCCTTAGCCTTTGCGGCGGAACGCTGGGCTTGGATGCGAGCGAGCAGTTCACTGGCGGGCTCGTTGCACGGGTCTTGCGGTACCAGCTTGCCGCTGAAAGCTTTGGATAGAATGCTCTGAGTCAGATTGTCGATATAAATCGTAGCTGAGGCGACTCGGGCTTCCAGTTGATCGGCGAATGCAAATAGTTGCTGGATGCGGCGTACGACCTCATGTTGTTCCGAAATTTCCGGTAGCGGAACAATAAATTCACGTAAGTCCGATAGGTTTATACGTTTTTGTGCAGATCCCAATTGTTTCTCAACAAATGCAGACTGGAATTGGGGTGACATTATCTGGAAGAAAGCAAATTCTGAGGTTATTTCGTGGCCTAGTTTTATAACGGCAATGGCCCTGTTGACATTGCCGCCTACTAAGGACTCTGGAGTAATAGCAGCTCGCCCAATGGTCGCCATTACCGAAAGCAAGATGTCGCCTTTTTCTAGTATGGTTCTTTTGAATTCATCTGCAAGGGGTTTTGATATTTTATAGATGTTGGATTGATCTATTTGTCCCCACTCACCAATGTCCATAACTCTAACCATGGGGACGCCGTCAGAAGCCGTGTCGCCGGGTTTTAATACTCCATAAGAGAGCTTGTTCTTGTCTTTGAGTAAGTCTTCGAATTTTTTACTTTTGGGGCAGGAGAGGTTTTGCTCTTTGCGCCATTCTTCCGTCAGCCGTCCGGAAACCGCAGCAGCGAGCACGGATTGACGAAAGCGTTTGAGGAGGGCAGGCATGGCGTCGATGCGTGCTTTAAGGGTGTCGACCTGTGCTAGTAGTTCGTCAATTTTCTGGACGATTCGGCTTTGTTCAATAGCTGGCGGTAAGGGGAGCTGGAAGGCTTCTAGCTTGGAAGAGTCGATGCTCTGAACAGTCGTTCCCTCTTTGACGCACGCTGATAGAATTTTTCCACCGAAGTTTTTGATTAAATAAAACAAAAATTTAGGGTCTATGCCCTCAATGGGACGGATAACCTTGACGTCTTGATTGACTGTCAACTCGACACCCGCCAGAGCAACTGGAAGCGTATGCTGAAGAATACCGCTACGGGTAACTATCAAGACTGCTCCGGCTGGATAGAGCGTCATTCCGGCCTCGTTTACCGCTATTTGAGAAATCCTGTCTTCGGAGCTCTCCAGCAGGTTTTTCTTCATGTCCTTGGGTGATATCCAAGGCACATCAGGGCTAGACCAGAATTCAGGATTTGCTTTTGAAGGGGTCTTGCCGCCTGTAACACCGCCAATATGTGCCAAAGTGAAGCTCGTCCAGCCTGCCGGCAGTTCGCCACTCATTCTCCGGACCCCACTTCCAGCCCCATTACTTCTGCCATCAATTGCTTCTGGGCCGCCACTTCGTCTCCCGCCCCTAATGCCTTCATCAGCTCTTCCAGCTCACGCAGCGCTTCAGTCAATTCCCCCATGGCTTCGCAGGCCAGAACCTCAGGAGCGGGCAGATCGGCGGCATCCACGCTGCCTGCATCCTTTAACCAGCTGATATCCAATGAGTCGCTACGTTCGCGAATTTGCGCTCGGGTAAACACGCGGAAGCGGCTGGTTTCTCCAATACCTTCTATATTCTCGGCGCGCGGGCTATTGCCGTTCGCATCTTGGCCATAGGCGTCTTCAAAGGTTTGTAGGTGCTGCGTACCAAAAGGCGTCCGCTTGCCAAAGCTAGGCATATTGCTGCGCAAGTCATAGACCCATACGCGTTGGGTACAGCCCTGATCCTGGCGTGGGTTATCAGGAGTGCCTTTCTGGAAGAACAGCACGTTGGTCTTCACACCCTGAGCGTAGAAGATTCCTGTTGGCAGCCGCAGAATGGTGTGTAGGTTGCATTTATCCAACAGGTCGCGACGCACTTCAGTGCCCACCCCAGCCTCGAACAGCACATTGTCAGGCAAGACTACGGCGGCGCGGCCGCCCGGTTTCAGCCCACGGTAAATGTGCTGGAGAAATGCCAGTTGCTTGTTGTTGGTCTTGAAAGTGAGATCTTCTCGGGTTGGGCCGCCACCGCCCTTGGCTGTGCCAAAGGGCGGGTTGGAGAGGATCACGTCGACCTTGGGCAAGCTGGCGCCGGCCTGGCCAAGGGCGTTGCCGAGGTGGACCACGCCTTCTTCGTCACCTTCCATGCCGTGCAGCAAGGTGTTCATCAACGCTAGGCGACGGGTGCCGGGCACCAACTCCACGCCGACAAAGGCGCGATTGCGCTGAAAGCTCCGTGCTTTTTCGTCGAGGTCGTAGTGGTCGTCGGTCTGGCTTCTGATGTAAGCGTCAGCGGCAATCAAAAAGCCTGCGGTGCCAGCGGCAGGATCTTGGATGGTCTCGCCGGGTTGCGGCCTGATGCAGCGGATGATGCTGTCGATCAGCGGGCGCGGAGTGAAGTACTGGCCAGCTCCGGACTTGGTCTCGCTGGCATTCTTCTCCAGCAGGCCTTCGTAGAGATCGCCGAGGCCGTCCTCGCGGGCGCTGAACCAGTCGATGACATCCAGGCTTTTGATCAGTTGCTCCAGATGACGTGGCTCCTTGAGCCGTGTCTGGGCGTCGGCATAGATGGCCGCGATCAGCGGGTCGCTGTTCTTGCCTAGGTCAAGCAACATTTGTCGGTAGTAGTCGAGCAGAATGAGCCCGGATTTACCAGCCAGGTCTGGCCAGCGTGCACCCGCTGGTAGCTTGTGGCTGAAGGCATCGTTGTTCTGTACCTGCTCGTATTCCATCTTGATGAACAGCAGCAGCACCAGTTCTGTAACGTAGTCACTGTAGTTGATCCCGTCGTCGCGCAGTACGTCGCACAGGTTCCAGAGTTTCTGGACGATGTCAGAGTTGGTCATGGTAACTCTCAAAGTAGATTTGAATGCGAGCCCACGCTGGCTGAGCAGCGCCAACTGCAAAGAAATATTGATGCCGGGTTTGCCTACAGGGCAAAAAAAAACCGCTCAATTTGTGCATAGCTGCTGGAGCAACCATAGGCATGGCGGGTGTGTTGCAGGGGAGGTTATGCACGGCGGATCTGTTTTGCAAGCTGATTTGGACGCCGGCCAACGAGCGGATAACTCGGGTTTCCGCTCGACCAGGATTCGGATGGACACCTGCTGACTGATCTTCGTGTGAGTACGTCAGATCATGCCGCAGACCACAAATTGTCGTTCAATGTTTCCAGCACCGCATCCAGTTTTCCGCCAAGATAACGATCCAGGACTCTGCTCCCACCATCGGTCCGGAATGCGTCGTTGACTTGCTGCGGGTCTATCACCACCTCATGCACCAGCTGTTTGGCAAGGCGATCTAGCCAGCGGCGCTGTACTGGGGTCCAAGCCTGCATGACATAGATGCGTTTCATGGCCTCTGCAACGCGTTGATCGAACGGCAGCAGCGCCTCACCAATAGCAGCCTGGCGAATATAGCCGAGGATGCTGGCAGCGATTTCTTGGTTGGTCTGGCTCCGCCAGGCGCTTTTCAAGCTGGCTTCGCTGAAACCGTTCTGATCCAGCAACAACCGCACCTCGCGCAAGTGTTCGCGAGTCAGATCCTTGGGGCGGTTGACCACTACGCCTAGCGCGGCGGACTGGTTCAACTGGTTGTGGATGAATTGGTGGAAGCTTTCCAGAAAGTCAGCCGGCTTCTGATACTTACCATAGTTTTGCTCACGTACCACGAGCTCGTCTTCGTGCGCGGAGATGATCGGATACCGCTCCGATCCAAGCAGGACACTGACAGCAGCCAACTGGTTGATCAATTGGCTATGTTGGCGAACGAAGTGGGCGGCTTGCTGCGGTCCGAGCTCATGCAAATGGGTGTGCAGTTTGCCAGGGGCGACTCCCCAGGCATCCTGCAACTCGTCGAGCTTCTGTTTGATGGCCGGGTTGCTTTCGGCTTTGTGCTCGGCTTTGCGCAGAATGCGCATGACCCTTTGGTTCAATTGGTCGAGCACGTCATGGGCGTGACTGCTGTCTTCCTGGCTGCCAGGGGCGTCGTGGCTGGCGTCGTCGGTAAGCTCACCCACTAATTGCTCCAGGGAGATATTCGGGTTCTTGACCAACGGCTTCATGGTGTCGACTTCCTCCAGGCTGGCATAGAGGTCGACGGGGTCATAGATGCGAAATACCGTTTTACCTATTTCGTCACAGCGGCGGGTAGCTCGGCCTTTCATCTGCTCATAGAGGATGCGCGAGCGCACGCGGCGCATGAACACCAGATTGCAGATGGTCGGCACGTCGATGCCGGTGGTCAGCAGGTCAACGGTGATGGCGATACTTGGGTGCGGTTCGTTCTTGTAGCGGCGAATAAGTTGCTCGACCTTGTCGCTCTGGCCAGTAATGATGCGTACTGTTGCTTCGTTGTACTGCTCCCCGTAAGCGGCCTTGAAGGCATCATCCAGCAGGTTTTTCACGCGCTCCGCGTGAGCCTGACTGACGCAGAAGATCATGGTCTTCTCTTCGCCGAAGGGGTCCAGTTCCTTGGCCAGTTCATCGCAGATGACCTTGTCAAAGGCGGGTGTAATGACGCGGCGGTTGAACGACTCAATATTGAAGTTGAGCTCGTCGTCCAGTTCCGCTGTATCGACTTCACCTGTCTGGGTATTGATGACACTGACAGACTCGCCCTTTTCAAAGCGGATGCCACGCTGGGTAAGCTGGGTTTCGTAGCGGATCGGTGGCTCGTGGTCGATCAGCCAGTCGTCGGCCACGGCCTCCCGGTAGCTGTAAGTGAACACCGGCTTGCCGAAAATTTCGCTGGTCTGTTTCGCCGGTGTAGCCGTGAGACCGATACGGCAAGCATCGAAATAATCGAGCACGCGACGGTACTGCGAGAGGTATTGGCTGGCATCGCGCACAACCAGTTCGCCTTCGGTCATCTCCTGGTCGAGGGTGTACCCTCGGTGGGCCTCGTCGACGATGATGCAGTCGAACTCTCCCACAGGCGGTGGGTTGTCCGAGCGGAAAATACGGCTGACCATGGCTTGCACCGTGGCCACTTGAACACGGGTTTCCGCTTCGGCAGCCATGTCGCCCAGCGCTCTGATGTCGTAGATCTGGGCCAGTGTGTGATTCTGCTCAAGCGTGGTGTCGTTGAATGAATCAATCGCCTGCTGACCAAGGGCACTGCGGTCGACCAGGAACAGAATGCGTTTGAAACGCTCGGCTTTGAGAAAGCGGTACATCAGGCCAATGATGGTGCGGGTCTTGCCCGTGCCTGTCGCCATCGCCAGCAGGCAGTTGCGCTGATTGCCTGCCAGCGCCTGTTCTACGGCCTTGATGGCTTTTTCCTGGTAGTCGCGCAACTTCAGATAGCCAAAGCCTTCCTTTGCCAGCTTTTCCTCAGCCTCTGCCTTGCTGCGTTTGAGCAGGTCGAGGAGGTCACCAGGCGTGTGAAAATCTTGCAGTGGTCGTCGGGTGTTGGCAGGGCTCCGCAAATCGCGGAACCAGGTACCGGATTGTTCTGCAAGTTGCTTGATATAGGGGCGACCATTGCAGGCAAAGGCAAAGGGCACCTGGAAGTGACCGCTGCTGCCGTCATTCCAGGGCTGGGATTGACCCGCCAATGGCCAAGGCTGCAGATGTTCAGCGCAAAGCCTGAATTCGCGGGCGTACCGCTCGGCTTGGGTAATCCGGTCGGCAACATTGATGCTTTGACGTTTTGCTTCGACAATGGCGACGGGTACCAGGCCGGCGAACAGTACGTAGTCGGCGCAGGCTTTCGGGCTACTGGTGGGCCATTCGGCGATAGCCTTGTTTTTGCCTTTCTCCGGGCGCGCACCTTTGCTGTAAGTGAGCTCTAAGGAGTCCGCTTCCCAGCCAGCGTCGTTCAACTGTTGGTCGATGAGGATACGGGTAAGATCCTCCGAAAGTTGGAACTTGCTGCTGGCCTTCTTGGTTTTCTCTGCAACTTGCTTGCTGGCCTGCGGCTGCGCGGCGAGTTGCTGTTGCAGTGCCTTGAGACTTTGCTCATGTTCTGCGCGCAACTTGATCAACGCCGCTTCGTGCTCTGCTGCCAACTGCTTGTGATTTTGCGACTCGGCATCCATCTGCTCGGCGAGGACCGCGTATTCCTCTGCTTCGCGCTTGAGCAGCGTGCCGAGTTGCTGGTTGGTTTCCAGCTGCTGGCTGGACTCGCTGAGCTGCGCCTTTAGTTGTTCAATCTGGCTTTGCAGGTCGCGTAGCGAAGTGCTTGGGTCACTGGGCGTGATGAAGGGGCCGGGTTTGAAAGATTTGGTGTTCTTGCCAAATGACTGGTGGTACCAGATGGCCAGGGCACGCGCCACCCTCAGCCCATCCATGGCCTCGCGGTGCTGCGTACGAAACTCGTGAGTGGCTTTGTTCCCTTCCACGCGCAAGGTGTGGAACAGACTACGAATGTTTTGATCCAGTTGGATCTCACGGCTGAGTTTGTACAGCAAGTCGGACTGGGTAGTGTGGGCATCGAATTCAATACCGGCACGGCTGGCCAGATCCTGGGCCAAAGCTTCGCCGAGCTGGCGCAGTTTGATTAGAGTGGTGTTTGGATCGCTGGCGAATGCCTGCTCGGCCGTGCGCGCAAGTTGAAGAAACACGGGATCGTGTTCTTGGAGAAAGGCAAAGTTGCTGCTTGCTGCCATGGTCGTTCCTTCGGTTTCGTGGCCACTCTATGCGCAAGTCTTGCAGTGCGAGTGCGTAAATGGCTTTAGCTTAACCAAGGTAGTGTGGGTTTGGCCATGGCAGAGTGCCATTCGACTGGGGAGATGCTGGGGACTATGTGAGTCTGCCGTCTCGGTAGGAAAAGAGGTAATAGAAGCTGCGAAGTATTAACCGCCTGGCGAGACGTAGCCAAGCACATGGTGCATGCCTGAAATCAAGGGGTGGAGGCGCTACGCAACGCATAAACGGCCTCGCATTTGCGAGGCCTGGATGCAGCCATCACCGAGGCCGGCTTTTCAGGACCTCGTCCGCCAGCCAGTTGCCGGATACAGATTGGCCGCTCCGAGTTATTGATGCCCAGAAGATCTAAGAGAATGCAGTGGCGGATTATTCATACAACCAAGGCTTCAACTCATCCAGATTGCTCACCACGATCTGTTGCGCCGCGGCTTTGGGTTCGAGTTTTTTCGGGTCGATCTGAAAGCGCTGTAGCACGTATTTGACCAGTGCCCTGCGGGTAGGGATTTCCAGTACACCATTCTGCATCCCGAAATCGGCTTCGATGATCGCTTTCTGTTCGAGCGAAAGGCGTGAGTCGGGTGCGATGACGACCGCCACCTCGCTGTTCCAGTCCTCGTCCTTGTCGATCAGATTCTCGGTCTTGCGCTCGTAGGAGGGTTCGCCACGCAAGCGGCTCAGCACGAAATCCCGGTACTTGCGGTTTTTCTCGCAGTACGCCCGCACGTGCCAGCGCATGCCGGTGTAGATGAGTGTGTGGGGGGCGATGAGACGGACTTCCGGTGTCGGGTTGGACAATGAAACGTACTCGACTTCGATCACTTCACTATCACGACACGCCTTGAGCAGTGGCCGCAGGACTTCGGCGCGAATCGTGCGGTCCGGCACTTCCAGCACCTTCGTATGCGCATACGCCAGGGCTAGCCCTTCGACATGTGGCGCGCGGGAGTGGGTCTGGTTCAGCAGGTGCAAATAGGCGCTGGCACTGTCGTCGATGAAACGCGGAGCGAAGCCTTCGCTGGGTACGTAGCCCTTGGCTTTCTTGTCATATGTAAGATTTTCAGGCGCATGGTCGTTGATGTAGGTGTTGATGTCCTTCGACGCCTGCTGACGGCTGATCCCGAAGCTCTGGATCAAGTGTCCCGTGGTCAGGCGGCCTTCCCACCATGCAACCGTTTCGATCAAACGGTAGCGAAGTGCCAGATCCCAGCGAACCTGCTCGATGTCTTGTGTGCGCTTCATGCCCTCTCCATGTGCGTGATTTGTTTACCTGTATAAGTCTACATTCTATACGTGTAAGAAAACACTACATATTCTGGCTCCGTCTTCGAGACGAATCGAATTTACGAAAGGAAGTGGAAATGACAACGTCGGATGCAGTTTCGACAGGGGTTATGGTGACGATGGCAGCGATTGCCGTGGTGCTGCTGGTCCAGTATCTGAAGTTGCAGAACATCTGGCAGTTGATCGTCGACTGCAAGAGCAAGATGCGCTGGGCGCAGATTCAGGAAACGGAAAACAAGGAGCTGCGTTCGGCGTTGCGAGCGGAAAAGGCCCATGTCGAGCAACTCAGGAGAAAGCTGGACCTGCTGCAAGCGCTGATTCCGGCCTCGTAAGGACACACAGATGAACAGAATCGAACGGATCAAAGGCTGCCTGCTTGGCGGCGCAGTGGGTGACGCATTGGGTGCTCCTGTTGAGTTTCTTGAATGGAACGCCATCCGCGCCACCTTCGGCGCGCAAGGTATTGTCGACTACGCACCGGCCTCTGGCCGACTCGGCGCCATCACCGACGACACACAAATGATGCTCTTCACCGCCGAAGGTCTGCTGCGCGCTTATGTGCGCGGCAGCTCGCGGGGCATCTGCCACGTACCCAGTGTCATCCACCATGCGCTGCTGCGTTGGTTGATGACCCAGGATTACTCGCCGAACACCCACGTCAGTCTCGATGGCTGGCTGGTTAAAGAGCGCGCACTGTGGTCTCACCGCGCACCGAGCAACACCTGCCTCAGCGCATTGAAGGCGAGCAGACACTTCGGCCAGTTGGCCGAAAACAACAGTAAAGGCTGCGGTGCAGTCATGCGAGTTGCGCCGTGCGCCTTCTTCGGTAACGCATTCGACTACGCCGCAGACTCCGGTCGCCTGACCCATGGCCATCCAACCGGCTACATGGCAGCCGGCCTTTCCGCCGACATTCTCCAGCGCATGGCCGACAGACAAGACAGCCTGGAACACGCCATCACCGAAAGCCTGGCCAAACACGGCGACAAACCTGGTATGGAAGAAACCCGCGCCCTTATTGAACGCGTGCTCTTCTACTACTACGAAGGCTACCGCCCAACCCCGGAACGCATCGACGAATTTGGCGGTGGATGGATTGCGGAAGAAGCCCTGGCGATTGGCATCTGGTGCGCACTGACGGCGCCATCTTTTGAGCAGGGTGTGACCAATGCGGTGAACCACAGTGGCGACAGCGACAGCACTGGCTTAATTGCCGGGCACTTGCTTGGCATCCAATACGGACCGGCAGCGATTCCTGCTCGTTGGCTGGATGGATTGGAGTTGCGCGGGGTGATCGAGAAAGTGGCGGAGGATATTGAAAGGGTGCCAAGGGATTATTCGGGGTATGGGGGAGAGTTTGATCAGTCCATCGAAATGCAATATCCAGGGAGCTGAATATGCCGATCAGACCTCATCCATTCACCTTTGAGTGCGGTGATTGTGGCTGGAAAAAGACAGTGGCGCCCAAGAGTGATTGCCTGGGGCCGGGGGATTGGTTCGAGCGGTGTCCGAAATGTGGGAACGAAGCGCTGAGAATGCGTACGGCCAGCGGACTAGAGAGGATTCTGCTTGAGCTCTGGCCGCGTTGTTAGAACGTTGGTCGATGTCTGGTGTGATGGCATTTTGGTATCTGCCTGGGCATAATCGGACCGCCGCTGCCAAAGCAGATTGAAGTGATTCATGCACAGGGAAGCGCTTGCGGCATCCTTCCCTATGCCAGATTGATGGTCTTGGAACCACAGGCGAACACATGCCTTTGGCTCCCGGACGTGGATCGGCCTGCACGTTTCACGCTTTTTCAAATGATGACTTGGGCGAGTTGTACCCGAGCAGATCCTGCGCGGGCTTCGTCTGAGCGAATATAGGTGAAAGATGGGTGTAATAGTTGGTGTTTTCGTATTCCTGATTGCACTGGGCGCCGTTATCAGCCTTGTCGAGAAAGGCGCTCAAGGTGCCAGTTCCCGCGTACTCCGTCCCTATATCGGTTTGTTACTGATCGCCGGATTGATCGCCGGCATGGGCCTAGTGCTGGGCACCATGTTCCGTGGCGTTGAAGACTACTTCTTCATGGTCGCCAAAGGCGTTGCGGTATTCACCGGGGTCGTTGTGTGCCTGCAATTGATCATTGTGATTGCAAAACGGTTTTTTGTTGCCGGCTGAGCTGAACACCGAGCTTTGCCCGATTCTCTTTATGGGTTTGCAGGTGATTCATTCATGTCGACAGAAAGGCTCTGCCTAAAGGTTTTCGGTGTATCAGCACATAAGGTGTGTACATTGCCCGGCTCGCCGTTTACCGGAGTGCTACTACGCCTGAGAGTTTAAAGGCGGCGCATTTTCCCCCGAGAGCGCCGGACGAGTCCGTCGCGAGTAGCTCTGAAATCGAAAGGAATCAGCATGACGCAGTTGGTGGTGCACACGATATCTCGTGCCTGGTCGCGCATGGGAGAGCTGGGTCGGCTTCGGACCCCTTCTCAACGCTGCGAATACATCGTTGAAGATTTCGCCGATGACCTGGTGATTGTATTGGTAGCCGCCAAACGCCACGTCCTACTCAGGTCGGCCTTCGAAGCTGCACTGAATTACCTCCACCAAAACGGCCATGGGATTGAAAATCCGTGTCTGATCAAGTCAAACAATGACCCGACGCTATCCGGCCCGCTCTGCCTTGCCAGTAGAGTCACGTTGACCGGGGCGTATGGCCCGCGAAATATCAATTACGTGGTGCCAATTCTGAAAGCACTCGGCCTGGTCGATATCCGAACCTCGACGCCTAATTCCGTCTGGCTCGGCACGCCACTTGCGTCCAATGATCTTTCATTGCCGACGCCGGTACGACGGGTCGAGAAAGGCTTGCTCACTGCCCGACAATTTGACTTTTCGCACTATCTGAGCGGGTTGTGGACAGGCGCGGCAGGTTCGTTTTCGCATCGTTACAAGGTGAGTAGGCACCATTCCTGGAAAGACTGGAAAACTCGGCACGGCGTCAGCGAATGGTGGTGTCAGAGCTTGAGCCAGGCAAACGAGCACTATTGCTGGCCTGAAAAAGCAGCACCGCATGATTTTGCGAGCATCGCAGCTGAGCTGCGCAAGAGCCTGGCCGCCAATGATGATGCTGCTGCGTTGGTCGCGTGCAAGGCGATCTTTGCCTGGGGGGGCGTTGCGCGAAAGGCTGATGATGCTTCTTTGCTGTGGGTCCAGTCACAAGCGGCAGCCAAAACCTTGTGCCGTTCAATCCTGAAATCCGTTGAGTTGCTTAACCCTCGATCCGCAGAGCCACTGAAAGACTTCAACGGAGAAACATTGTTGATGAATTCGGCGATGACCAAGATCTATTCCGCCGCGGCGCCGGACAGCTTAATCATTTATGACGGTCGTGTGGGTGCCGCATTGGGGTTGTTGACGCGCAGTTGGCTCATGGCAAACGTTGAACGCACAGTTCCTGCGGACTTGGCATTTCGCTGGGGCCCGAATACCAAGACCAAGAACCAAAAGGATGAAACGAGAAATCCTTCGAAAGATCGCCTCATTTTTACGAATCTCTATACCGCCTCCAGTGAACTTCCTGCACGCAACAGGGAGTGGGCTGAACTTGTGCGGATGAGCAGTCGCCTGCTGGGGGCTACGCGAGAAATACTGGGTACTCAAGGCTACACCGTGACATTAGGCATGTTGGAGCGTTCGCTGTTCATGTTGGGGTATGACGTCCGCTAATAGCGCGCAGTGAGTTTTGAAGTTCCTGAGGTGTTAGCCATGTTCCGTTCGTCAAGTGATGCATTGGCAGCAGCTGTGGATAAAGCATTGGCAGATTCAAGGGCCACAATCCGGGCCGCTAATTTTCAAGGAGATCAGATGTACGAGCAAAATATCGAACTGCTGCGGGAAGAATCCCTTCGTTTGCTTGAAGTGGAAATCGATCTGTTGCAACGAATGAAGGGCGCAGACGGGGTAGTGGTCGACGAGCATGGCCATGAGCACCAAACCTTTACCCAGGCCAGTATCCAGAAAGATCTGGAAATGCTCCGGGGCGAAGCAGACAAGCTTCAGCGTCTGGAGATGGTGCTGGCCGTTGTCGGGACGATGAAGGCAGGCAAGTCGACCACGATTAACGCCATTGTCGGCACAGAGGTGCTGCCTAATCGAAATCGTCCGATGACCGCTCTGCCGACGCTGATCCGTCATACACCCGGTCAAGCCGAACCCATTTTGCGTTTGGAAAACAACGGCCCGATCAACCGTGTGGTCGCTGAGCTGCATGAGCTGTTGCGTGGCCCCGCCGGGCAGCAATTGCCGTACGAGCTGATTGATGACAAGGATATGCAGTCTCTGCTGCGGCTAATTGAGGAGAATGGGCGGTTCGATAACTGCTATCAGGGGCCTGAGGCCATTTTCTGGTTTCTCAGAAGCTTGAATGATCTGGTGCGCGTGGCGCTCGAGTTGGGCGTGGACTTCCCATTTGATAGCTATGACGAAATACACGAAATCCCTGCTATTGAAGTCGAGTTTTCCCATTTGGCCGCAACGCCAGAAAGTTTGGGGCGTCTGACATTGCTCGACACGCCCGGCCCGAATGAGGCTGGCCAGCAGCATCTTCGCAAAATGCTCGGCGAGCAACTGAAAAACGCTTCGGCCGTTTTAGCCGTTCTGGATTTCACCCAGCTCAAGTCCGACGCCGATCAGCATGTAAGGCAGGAGCTGGAGCGAATCGCTGATGTAGCTCAAGGGCGGATGTTTGCGCTCGTCAACAAGTTCGATGAGAAAGACCGCAACAGCGATGATGAGGCGCAGACCAAACGCCTTGTTGCTGATTCATTGCTGGAGGGCCGGCTACAGCATTCTCAGGTATTCCCCGTGTCGTCAAAACTCGGCGATCTTGCCAACCGTGCACGACGCGAGCTGGCACTCAATGGCCGCTTGCCGACGATTGTTGGCGAGCAGAACGCCTGGGTAGCGGACTTCGGTAAAGCAGCGTTCGGCATGTTTTGGACGAGCATGGTGACTGATCCGGAAACCGTGAAAAAAGCGGCCAACGCACTCTGGGATGCATCGTTGTTCGCGGGCCCTCTGGATCAGATCATTCGCAAAGCCCACTCCGGCGCGGCGACACTCGCCGTGGCTTCTGCTGCCGCCAAGCTCGCTGACATCGCGACCAGATTGAACAACTTTCTCTCTGTTCGAGAGGCCGCGCTGGGAAAGGACGTCGAAGAGTTGAGCGAGCAGATCAATTCCCTGCGCAATGACATAGAGCGTATCAGCGGCCTGGAGGCCAAGACGCGAAAGGATGCTGAGCGTGCCTTGCAAGCCATTGATGGAAAAATGGACAAGGTCTTTTCTGATATTCGTGCCGCCATCAGCGCCCAAATTCAAGAGGGATTCAAAGCTGGCAAGGAAACCGAAGAGCAACAGACTCAGGAGCGCAAAAGAGAGTCACTGACCGGGCTGTTCTCGATACTTACTGGCGCGGGTAGCCCACGGAGGTTGCAGAGACGGCGTACGACCTACGGCTATGAATTTGATGAAGACACGCCTGTCATCAAACTCAGCGACCGGGAAAAGGCTAAAGAGATTACGCAAGGTATTGAAAACGGCGTCCGGGAAATAATCACGCTCAATGAAAGGCGTTTAGTCGCGGAGACTGAGCTCATTCTGAGAGATTTTCATGCCTTGTTCGAGCAAGGCATTTCAACTCAGGCCAGTGAGATCATCAATGATCTCAACCAGCGTCTGAACCGCAGTGGCTTTTCCATTGCAATCAAACTACCGCCCATGCCAGCACTTTCAATGCGCCCGTCCAGTGGAGAGCTTTTGGGTGAGGTTATCGAAAACAAGCAGCGGAGTGTGACCCGTCGGCGCCGAGCCAGTGGCTTGTGGGGTGGAATTTGCAGCTTCTTTGATACGGATGACTGGGGTTGGGAAACCTACTCGTCAAGAGAGGAATACTTTGAAATCGACGTCAATAAGGTGAAGGCCTCCATCGAAAAGTGCGTCGCCGATGTGTTCGCTGGTTTGGCGAGTGCCACGGTCGAGACCATCGCCAAGCCACTCGAAGCCAGCGTTGACAGCTTCTTTGATGAACTCAGGCTGACCGTCGAGTCTATTCGCAGCGACCTGAATCAAAGTATTCGCGACAAACAGTCCGATCAAGGGCAGCAGCAAAGACTGGGTGAACTGCTGGCAGGCTTCAAACGCCATGTTCCCGGTATTCAGCAAGACAGTGAGGCACTCAAGCGTGATGTACCTCTCACGGGCGCAGGAGTAAGCGCATGACTGACAGTAGGAGTGAGAGCGCGGCAGTAGCGCCCGACGCCGAAATTTGCCAGATACTGACGTGTCTGCCCGAAAAGTTCGTGGTGGATTTTGCCAACGGCATTGATGTCGCGCGTGAACGTCAGCGTTACATGGCAAAGCGGGATGGATTTTTCGCTCGCCTTTACGACGGCTTTACCGGTCAGGGTGATCGCAATCAGGCTGAGATTAACGCAAGCCTCACCGATGGTGTGGAAGGTGCGTTGAACTGGTTAAAAGATTTGAGCGAGTCGCTGGCAAAAAGCAACCATGCGATTGTTCAAGTCAACGCCCGGGTCAACGCCCTCAAGCATGACGTCGCCACCCTCGTCGACTTTTCGATAGAGAGCCGTCAGGCCATTGATCTGCTTTCGCAACGCCTGGATGAACGTTGTGATGAGCTGGATCGCAATGTCGCGAGGATTGACCGGCTACAGCAGGCGCACCTGCACCTGGACGACGTTTTCGGTAAGTGGGGAGCTGGGCGGTTCAATACGTTCACGCTGTCCGGACGCTGCTATGCAGCGCTCGAAGAACTGCGCTGGGGGGCGTTTGGCGACTATTGCCAGACAGTGTCCGGGCACGAACGGCAAAAGCAGCTTGAGCGTCTGGCCAATCGGGCAATCATTCAGATGAACAAGGATGCAGGAATCAGTCAGGGCGAACGTATCGCGACTCGCGACCGGTGGCTGGCTCGTCCTGTTGGCGGTGTCGTGTCTGCTGATGGCGAAGATGCTATCCGTTATCTGGGGGACTGGACGGATCCTCATTCCACACCGTTCGCATTTGCGGCCTCGCAGACGCCGGAAGAGTTGCCTGTGCATCTGCCACGCATCATTGGCGCCCCTCGCGTGACGGAAGCCATGATTAGTGAACTGTTTCTGGAGGCTTCATGATGAGTGCGCCCATGAAAGTCGGGTTGGTGCTTTCCGGTGGTGGGGCCAAGGGGGCCTATCAGGTCGGTGTGCTCAGAGCCTTGCGTGAGCTCGGCACCCGTATTGATGTGGTCTCCGGAGCCAGTATTGGCGCCCTCAATGGCGGCGTTCTGGCTTCTTCTCCATCACTAGATGTGGCTATCGAGCGCCTTGAGGCCGTTTGGGAACGATTGGCCAATGAATCCCCGTTGAGCATGAAAGCTCCTGGGTATCTTGCGCTGCTGGCTGCAGCGGGCCTGCGGGTTCAGGGTGCAGGCGCTGTGCTGGCGCTTGTTCACGCCGTAAAGAAAATAGCCGGGGCGTTCGATTACGAACTGCCGAGCTGGCTTGATGGGCTGGACGAAGGCTTGTTGGACGACCAGCCGTTGAAGCAGCTAATGGATGAATTTCTCGACAGCCAGCAGTTGGCGACAGGGATGCCGCTCTATGTGTCGTTGTATCGCAGCAACGGCGGGCTTCAGGACTTGGCGTCAGCATTCATGGCCGAGGTCGGGCTGGGCAATACACCTGATTCGGAATTCGTGCATATACAGTCCCTCAAGGAAGACCAACGCAAACAGGCGTTGCTGGCTTCGGCGGCGATCCCGCTATTGTTCGCTTCCCGCAAACACGGTGAGCGACGCTACTCGGACGGCGGCCAAGGTGGCTGGCATACGATGCAGGGTAATACGCCAATCACCCCATTGCTGGAAGCTGGCTGCAACCTGGTGATCGTCACTCACCTGAGTGATGGATCGCCTTGGAGTCGCCAACGATTCCCGGATGCGACCATTCTGGAAATTCGTCCCCAGCAAAGCCTGAGCCGAGCTACTGGCCTCATGAGCGGGGCTCAGGACTTGCTGGGTTTTGATGTCGATAAGATTCCCACCTGGATCGAGCAGGGTTATCGGGACACCCTGCATTGCGTTGGGCGCGTCATGGAGGTGCAGAAGAGTCGTAATGATCTACGAGCGTCGGAGGCCGCTCTTGCAGGAATGAGCGTGGAGTCGGCTAGAGCCGACAGCGTGCTGGCTGACGCGATGGCGCGCCTGACTAAAAAGTCTTGAAAGGAACCAGGGCAATGGCGAATGTGCACATCGAATGGGATTGGCTTCACTGGAACTGCAATCAGACGTGGGGTAAGTATGTTTGGCCAGAGTTGCAAAGTAGAGGGGTGAAGCTACAGGACCTGGAGCGATGCGTGTATGTGATCAGGCTCAATGGTCTGTTCGCGATCCAGTATCCCAAAGGCATCTCACCCACGGTTTACATCGGCGAAGGTAATTTCGAGCAACGGATCACGCAGCACAAGAACTGGTTGCTTGAGCTGGCCGATTTGCAGGGCGACTACGAATTTCTCATTGCTTATTGCTTCCCAAGGGCGAGGAATGCCTCCAAGGTTTACTCCGAGTTCGAAGCGATGTTGATACATGAATTTCGAGACATCTATGGCTCGGCGCCTTTGCGAAACAAGCAAATGGAGTTTCAGAAAGCCAGCCATGCATTTGGCCCGATCGACGAAATTCGCAGCGCCATCATGATTGGCCGTGGCATGCGCTTTCATTGGTCGGTACAGCCGATGAAAAGCTCGCCCATGTACGATGTATACCAGAGAACCATTCTGGAAGAGTTGAGGGTTTAGCGCTTAAGCCCTTGGCCTGCCACGGTACCGACGGGTACGAGGGAGAAAGGTTTTGTCATCCCTCGTACCCGTCGGTCCTCAACGATCACGATGTCAGCACGGGCCTAAGACGTTCAAACCGATGCTTTGCGACTTCGCTTGCCCAAGTGCAACCGGAGCCCAGTCCCTCCCCATTTTCTTTGAAATCAGGAGGGCAGTCAGCCGGTAGTAGTACTTCACGCGGACGAGTGCAACGCTAAATGACCGATTAGCGAGTTCGGGGGCTGTCAGCAGGGAAGAAATAATCCCGATGTCCACTGAAGGGCTTGATGACCCCTAGAGGCGTACTCAGAGATTGAAAGCCCATGTTTTTTGTAAACGACGAGCGAGAAGCCGCACGGTCAGCAAATAGTGATATCGCGTTGCCTCGCTGCGTAGTTTTAGGCGATGCTCAAGAAACCAAGCCATGTGCTTTTTCTGCCAAGCCCAAGGTTTTTCTAGCCGCCAGCGTTCAGATATCTCAGCTTGGATGAGCTTCGCTTGTCGTAAATGGCGCTGCCGAGTTGCGTACGACCCCGTCAGCACCGCAGCCAAGAACAGCTCCATATCGAATTGCTTACTCATCTACGACCTCCAATGTAGGCAGCGACCACATCGATCCGACCGTGCCCAAGCTCATAGCTGATTTGCCTGCGAGCCTCACGATCAAGGGTCTTATCTATCTCGCAACATGGGCCACCGTTGATAGGTGCGCGGTGTTGGGTGATTTGCTCATAGCGCTCACAAGCGTACGCCGCTCTTAGCTCATGGAAGCCTTTCAGGTTGTGTACATGCAGGATGTCCCGTGCTGGGCGGATGGTTTCCTGCAGCACACTAAGGTAGCTTTCGTATGGAGCAATCAGGTTGCGGCTACCCACAGGCGACACCTGCTGTGCAAACCCAAGCGCCTCGTGAACATGGTCGTCCACCGCAATCCAACGGGGTGCCGACGCACCGGCGCGGCCGCCTTTGGTGCCATCCTGAATATTGATCCTGCCTAGGTCGTTAGCCTCACGACTTAGCCGTGGCAGGTCGGCCAAGATAGCCTCACGCAAGCGCATGCCGGTGGCTCGCGCCAAGAGAATGATCGCGGCGGCCCGTCTCTGGTCACGACTGCAAAGTGCATCGACGATCTGCTTAATCTGTTCGCGGTCTTGGCCCTGAGGCACCGACTGGCGAACTCCGGTGCGCTGCATACCCAACGCCTTACTCGGGCTTGGCAATTTCACGCACTGATCACCGCGAAGCGCTGCCATGGTCCTGTTAACGCTGGATAGCCGGTTTTGTGCAGTGCTGATGGCGAGGTCACCGTGCGCTACAACGTCGCGCAGGTACGCCGCATAGTCGGCCAACACCTTCCGATCAATCTGCCGTGCATCATTGATACAGGGCCCTAGTTCGGAACGGCACCATTTGACGAATGCCTGCCACCGATCACAGTGCGCCTTGACCGTGCCGTAATGACCGCCGCCGAACATGTCTTTCAGCGCCTGCGGCCCTGCGTAACTCAATTGCCTGCCATAACCGAAATTGCGGCCATCGCGCTTACCCACCAGTGCCATGTCGCTCACCTCATCTTTCGATCTCCGATCCTCGCCCCACGTCATCCCGCCAAGAATGCTGAGTGTTATCAGGGATCAAGGCCCCTGCGACCTGTGGGGAATGTCCACTACGCGGGACTGACGGCTCCTTACAACCGGGAGCAAGGGCATCTCATGATCTGGCCTCCTTAACACCGTTACCGGTGGGCGGGTGGAGGCAGTGCTGGCTGACTAAACCAGCGCCTGAAGATCCTGAGCCGGGTGAACGCAGCAATGCGATGACCGGGGCATGCCTGACTGTCAGTCAGGTGCAGTCCATTCCGTGGTCTGCGGCACCATCATCTACAACGCTGTTGCTGGTGACATCGGCGTTTGTCACGCCAATTGTCACGAGGGGAGTTGCCGCAAAGCCAAGTGAGATGAGGGCTGCAGCAGTGGTAGGAGCGCCCGTCTCTTTCCAGGAGAAAGAGACGGGCACAGGTTGGCGCAAGATTCGGCCAAGCGGATAGGTTGCTGCAGAGCAGCGAAGTAGAAAGTGTTGTCTGGCGCACGAGGGCCATGATCTGAAGTAGGCATCCATCACCGGGGAGGTGACCGGGCGAGCTGCCGGACGCGAATCGCCTTTTGGGGGGAACCACCGCGGGAGCGGTGTGGCCTTCAAGGTTCGGGCCACCTGGGTTGCTGTCATCGACAGCTCTTGCACGGCCAGTTCTACGCCTGTGGATAAACCCGGTCAAGGTTCGAAATTCAGCGCCACTTTGGACTTGAACAACGGTTATCCACCGGTGGAATTCCGTGGTAAATCCTGGACAAAGTGGTCGCTTTTAGCCCTTCAAAGTGAGGTCCATCCAAACAGGGCGGCTTTGCAGCCCTGTTTGGATGGACCCGCGCTGAGAAGCGGATGAGCGAGGCTGCTCGCCCTGAATCTTGAACGCTCAGTTGTTGTTGCTGCCGTTATTGCGCCTGCATAGCGCTAGCGTATCGGTACCACGTTCTTGTCTCTGATTTGGCCGTATGCTGAGGCGAGCAGGCTGCCGGTCGCGGCTTTCTGGATGTACTCACTCCACCAGGCCATCATCGGACGCCGGCGCTCAATGTAGTCGGCGCGGTTGTAGGCGCTGCGCACCTCATCCTTATCTACGTGAGCCAGTGCGACTTCAATGAGCTCCGGATCCCACCCATGCTCATTCAAGATGGTGCTGGCCATCGAGCGCATGCCGTGGCTGACCAAGCGATCCTGGAAGCCCATGCGTTTCAACGCCATGTTCGCGGTCTGGCTATTGGCGTGGGTGCGCGGATTTCTATCGGCCGGGAAGACGTATTCGCGATGGCCGCTGTGGGTCTTCAGTGACTCCAACAACGCGACAGCGTGATCACTCAAAGGAATGCTGTGTGGGCGGCGCTTCTTCATCCGCTCCGCAGGGATAGTCCAAACGCGCCTTTCAAAGTCGATGTCTGCCCAGCGAGTAGTCGCCGCCTCGGCGGGGCGAGTCATCGTGTGCAACTGCCATTCGATCAGGCAGCGGGTGGTGCGTTTGATACTGGCGTTCGCGATCTCCAGCATGAGCTCGGGGAGTTCTTCGGGCGGAAGCGCAGCCATGTTCTCTTTCTTGGGCTTCTTGAATACTGCCCTGATGCCGGTGAGCGGGTTGGCGAAGATCAGGCCGGAATTTACGCCGTAGGTCATGATCTCGTTTAGCCGCTGGCTAAGGCGCTTGACCGTCTCCAGGCTGCCTTTCGCTTCGATTGGACGAAGCAATGCGATCACCATCGGCGCGGTGATTTTTGCGAGTGGTGTCGTTTTCAAGTCAGGGAATACATGCAGCGTGAGCGACCGCCAAATGTCCTCGGCGTAGGCCGGGGTCACCGAGTCTTTTTTGAGCTCGAACCAAGCGGTGGCCACATTCTCGAAGGTATGTTCCGTTTCTGCCCGTTTGGCTTCATTCAACGTATTGCGCTGCACCTTCGGATCGATGCCTTGGGCGAGCAGCTCGCGCGCTTCGACTGCCTTCTTTCGTGCGTTCGCCAGTGACAGTTCGGGATAGGTCCCGAAGCCGATGTTGATGCGCTTCTTGGTAACCGGCTCGCGGTAGTTGAAATTCCACAGCAACGAGCCATTGCTGCGTACTCGAAGCTGCAAACCATCACCGTCAGTGAGGACATAATCCTTGGACGCGGGTTTGACTCCCTTGAGCTGTCGATCGGAGAGGCGGAGGTTTTGAGCAGGCATGAGATTGTCCTCAAGCACTGATTCGGTATTCCAAAGATTAGCACCGGGTGGACTGGAATACCGCCTGGAATACCCGAACGGCTGGAACTCAAAAACTTTCAAAAGACCGCAAAAGCGCTGGAGGCCGCGTATTTGCTGGGTCGCAGGCACAAAAAAAGACGTCCATGGACGTCTTTAGATGATGAAGTGGTGGAGCCGGGGGGATTTGAACCCCCGTCCGCCAGTACTCCGCTGTCGGTACTACATGCGTAGCCGTGTCTATTAAGTTAACCCTCAGCGACCCGACGGGCAGGGTGCTTTGGGCGAGTTGTGTAAGTTTTAGCCGCTTCGTCCACAACGTACTGCACGGCGATTCTGTTCTATATGACAATCATTTCGGGTTTACAGACATCCCCTGATGATTGCTGGACCCGAAGGTACCAGGAGCATTGTCAGCTGCAATTAAGCAGCGAGAGCAACACCGTATTGGTCGTCATTGGCAACTATAAGTAGTTGCAACAGTGGATTTACGACTTCTGTTACCAAGTCGGCATGCACCTAGAGTTTCGCAACCGGCGTCGAATCCTAAACGGCCCCGAACTCATTGCCCGGTGAATCTGATCGGGCAACAAGCGTGCACAGTGTACGTCAATCTGCCGACGAGGCCAACCCGCAGGTTGGCCCGTCAGCATGGATCAGTTGTTGGTGCCGGTCGATTTACGCAGTTCCACGATGGTTTGCGAGGTTTCGGCAACGCAGTCGTCGATTTTGCCTTCGGCTTTCAGCGCTTGGGCCTTGCTCACGCTGGTTTCGGCGCGCTGGCTCAATTCCGGATTCGCCGACAACTGCCCTTTGGCGTTGTTGATTGTCTGGATGTTGGCATCGCACAGATCGGCAGGCTTGTCTGCGGCGAACGAAGTGGACGCCATCATCGAGGCAGTAACGAACAGACCTAACAGTACAGAACGCTTCATGTGTATCTCCTTGAACTGAGGGATCCAGGCTTCGCTGACCGCTGGGCGAGCCACCGAATGGAGGAAAAGCCCCGATTTTTCGGGGCCTGTTCTGTGGATTGCCGTCTCGCTCAAGAGTTCTATTTTTTTTCAGACAGCCTTCGCCCGTGTCACCCGATCCACCAGATAAACCAGCCCGTGGTAGTCGATGCCACCGTGCTGGGTCAGGCCGATTTCGCAGGTGCGGCTGGTGGAAATACCCTCGCTGCAGTGCTGCACGGCGTCCTTGAGCGTACGCAGCGAATGGCTGTTCAGCTCCGGTGTGGTGAAGCCTTTGTCGCCGGCAAATCCGCAGCAATGTATGCCTTCAGGAATCACCACGGTGTTGCTGCATTTGCGCGCCAGATCGATCAGCGCCTGGCTTTCGCCCAAGTGTTGAGTGCTGCAGGTCACGTGCACGGCAATCGGCGCTTCCTGGGGTGTGAAGTCCAGACGATCCAGCAGATGCGTACGGATGAAGCGCACCGGATCGTACAGATCCAGTCGTGTTTCGCCGATGTCCTGAACCAGTCGCAATGTACACGGGCTGGTGTCGCAATAGATCGGGTCGAGGCCGCCGCGACTGGCGTGGAGCAGGGCGCTTATCAGCTCCTGACGTTTGTGTTCGGCCTGTTCAGCGTAGCCCTTGGAGGCGAACGGCTGGCCGCAGCAGAGGTTGTCCTGGTTGTCGGGAAAGACTACCTGGTAGCCGGCCTTTTCCAGCAGGCCACGGGTTTTGTCGTACAGCGACATCTGTTCTTTGTCGCCCGCCGCCGGGCCCATGACCCGCGAGACGCAAGCCGCCAGATAGACCACGCGCGGGCGCTTGTCGGAAACGCTCGGGCTGAAGCGAATGGCTTTTTCCGGTTGTGGCATGGCGTTGGTCCACAGCGGCACCTGGCCTTTGGACAAGCGCGTCAGCGTTGCCGACAACTTTGCGAGACGCGGCGCACCGAGCATCATCCGCGCACCGTTGGCGACATGCAGGGTGAAGCGCGCGCCTTGCAGGGTCTTGGCGAAATTTCCTTCGATCCAGTCAGCGGTTTTCTGATGCGTGGCGTGTCGGCCACGGAGCTTTTTCACCAGTTCGCCGGTGTTGATGCCTACAGGGCAGCGTTGCGCGCACAGGCCGGTCGCGGCGCAGGTGTCGATGCCTTGGTACTCGTAGGCTTTTTCCAGTTCTGTGGTGTCGACGCCGGCGCGCTTTTTCGCCTGGATATCACGCCAGATGACGATGCGCTGGCGCGGGCTCAGGGTCAGGCCTTTCGATGGGCAGACCGGTTCGCAAAAACCGCACTCGATGCACTTATCCACAATCTCGTCCGCCGCCGGCAGCGGTTTCAGGTGCTTGAGGTGGATCTGCGGATCTTCGCTGAGCACCACGTCCGGATTGAGAATGCCGTTGGGGTCGAGCAGGCGTTTGAGCTGCCACATCAGTTGATAGGCGTCGCTGCCCCATTCCAGTTCCACGAACGGCGCCATGTTGCGGCCGGTGCCGTGTTCGGCTTTCAGCGAGCCGCCGAATTCCACCGCGACCAGTTGCGCGACGTCGTCCATGAACGCTTGGTAGCGTGCGATTTCTTCCGGGCTGTTGAAGCCTTGGGTGAAGACGAAGTGCAGATTGCCTTCCAGTGCGTGTCCGAAAAGGATCGCTTCGTCGTAGGCATGTTTGTCGAACAGCTCGATCAGGCGATTGACGCCGATGGCCAGTTGTTCGACCGGGAAGGTCACGTCTTCGATGATTACTGTGGTGCCGGTTTTGCGCACGGCGCCGACGGCGGGGAAGGTGTCTTTGCGGATGGCCCAGAGGCGGGCGTTTTCCACCGGGTCTTCGGTGAAGTCGACCTGCTTCTCTACGGGGAAATCGCGCAGGGACGCCATGATTTGCGCCAGTTGTTCCTGCAGCAATGTCGACGAAGCGGCGCGGGATTCGATGAGCAGCGCGCAGGCATTTTCCGACAGCAGCTGTACGAAAGCGGGCATGCCTTTTTTGTCCTGCACCGAGCGCAGACTGCGTCGGTCGAGCAACTCCACCGCTGACACCGGTTGGCTTTTCAGCACGGTGACCGCGTTGCAGCAGGTCTCGACATCGGGAAACACGATCAGCGCCGAGGCCTTGTTCGGGTGATCGATGACGGTGTCGTAAGTCACCGCGCTGATAAAGCCGAGGGTGCCCTCGGAGCCGACCAGCAGGTGGCTCAAGATATCCACAGGCTCGTCGAAGTCCACCAGGGCATTGAGCGACAGGCCAGTGGTATTTTTCAGACGGTATTTGTGGCGAATTCTTGCGGCCAGTTCGGCGTTGGCGCGGGTCTCGCGACCTAAAGTCGCCAAGCGTTCGAGCAGGTCGCCGTGGCTTGAGCGAAATGCCGCGACGCTGGCAGGGTCCTCGGTGTCGAGGCGCGTGCCGTCGGCCAGCACCAGACGAATCCCGGCCAGGGTGTGATAGGTATTCTGCGCGGTGCCGCAGCACATGCCGCTGGCGTTGTTGGCGACGATGCCGCCGATCTTGCAGGCATTGATCGACGCCGGGTCCGGGCCGATCTTGCGCCCGAACGGTGCCAGCCAGGCATTGGCCTGCGCGCCGATCACGCCCGGTTGCAGGCGGATCTGCGTGCCCTGGCCGCGAATCTCGCGGGCGTTCCAGTTATCCCCAAGCACAATCAGCACGGAGTCGCTGATCGCCTGCCCGGACAGACTGGTGCCGGCGGCGCGGAAGGTCACCGGCACCTTGTCGCGCTGGGCCAGTTGCAGCAGCGCCACGACTTCGTCTTCAGACTCGACGCGGATCACCAGTTTCGGAATCAGTCGATAGAAACTGGCGTCGGTGCCAAAGGCCAGGGTCGACAGCGGATCGTCGAAGCGCCGGTCTGCTGGAATCAGTCGCTCGGCATCACGCAGGAAAGCAGCAGGAAGACTCATTGATCCTCCAGAATCAGCACGACCAGATCTTTAGGGCCATGCGCGCCATACGCCAGGACCTGTTCAATATCGGCGGTTTTCGACGGGCCGGAGACCAGCAGCGCGTTGGTCGGCATGCCTTGCGCCCATTCGAATTCCTCTTGCACCTGATAGAAGTTGTCGCGGATTTCGCTGGCCTTGAGCAGGGCGAAATGCACCGGCGGCACCAGGCTCATCAAGCGCGGTTCCTCGCGGGTAGGCCAGATGATCAGGCTGCCGGTCGCGGCGATGGCACCGAGGGTGCCGGTGAGGCTGGCCGGGGTGTCGTTGAACAGTTCGGCTTTCCACTCTTCCATCGGCCGGTCGTAGGATTTCAGTGCAGGCAGCTCGGGATTATTCGCCCAGTGCTGGGTGATGCGTTGCCCGTGAGTTGTTGTCGGAGCGATCAGCAGGCTCGGCAATTGGCGGTCGCGCAGCAGTTGCGCCAGTAATGCCGGCCACTCGGCGCCCGAGGTCAGGTGGATTTCGGTGTGCACCGCTTCCATCAGTTTGCGCAGTTGCGGGATGCGTTGCTCGGCGCTGTAGGTGTAGGGCTGGGTGACCAGATCGACGTCGAAGTTGTCGGCAATTGGCGTGGTGCCGGTCAGACTTTTCCGCAGTTTGCCGAGGATGTTTTGCTTGGCGCTCATCGACGCTCTCCCTGTTTGGCCAGATGCTCGCGGGCCATGTCATGCAACGAACGCGCGGCCGGTTTTGGCGCGCTGTGGTTTTGCGTCCATGGGCCGACATTGCTCGGCGTAAGGGCGCGCAGGCGCGTGGCGAAAAAAGCGAACAAGCGGTACAGCGTCGGCGAGCTGTTGAGTCTGGCCCAGGCGTTCCAGATGAAGCGCTCCTTGCGCGAATATTTGCTGCCCTGGCCGCGCATCACCTGATTCGGTGCGTCCGGGGCTTTGACGTTTTCCTCGCGCAGACGGCGCAGGATCGCCGGGATCGGAATTTTCACCGGGCAGACTTCACCGCAGGCGCCGCACAGTGAGGACGCGCTCGGGTGGTCCGGAACCTTGGCCAGGCCGACCATGTGCGGGGTGATGATTTTGCCGATCGGCCCTGGATAGACCTCGCCATAAGTATGGCCGCCGACGCGGGTGTAAACCGGGCAGTGATTCATGCAGGCGCCGCAGCGGATGCAGTTCAGGGTCTGGCGCAATTCACTGTCGGCGAAGGCCTGGCTGCGACCGTTGTCGAGCAGCACCAGATGAACTTCCTGCGGGCCGTCGAGTTCATGCTCCTTGCGCGGGCCGGAGATCATGTTGACGTAGGTGGTGATCGGAATGCCCAGCGCCGAGCGCGTCAGCAGTGACAGCAGCGGCACCACGTCGCGCAGGTTTTCCACGACTTTTTCGATGCCGGTGACGGCGATGTGCACCGGGGGCACGGTGGTGGTCATCCGCCCGTTGCCTTCGTTTTCCACCAGCAGCAGGGTGCCGGTTTCGGCCACGGCGAAGTTGACGCCGGAGATGCCGATGTCGGCTTCGAAGAATTTCTGCCGCAGGACCCTGCGACCGATCTGAATGAGTTGGTCAACGTCCTTGGTGTATTCCACGCCAAGTTTGTCGTGGAACAAGGACGCGACCTGACCGGCATTCTTGTGGATCGCCGGCATAATGATGTGTGAAGGCTTCTCGTGGTCGAGCTGGACGATGTACTCCCCCATGTCGGACTCCAGACATTCAATGTCCCGAGCCTCGAGGAAATGGTTCATCTCCATCTCTTCGCTGACCATCGATTTGCCCTTGATCACTTGCCGCGCCTCGTGAGCGCGGATGATCGATAAGACGATGCCATTGGCCTCGTCCACCGTTTCCGCCCAGTGCACTGTCACACCGTTGCGGGTCAGGTTCTGTTCCAGTTGCTCGAGCAGGTCGGGCAACTTGGACAGCGCGCGGGCCTTGATCGAATTGCCCAGTGCGCGCAAGTGTTCTCTTTCGTGGGCATCGCTGAAAGCCGCTGCCCGCTTGGTCATCAGTGAATCCATGGCAGTGCGGAAGTTGTTCCGCAGCTGCTGATCACCCAGGGCATTGTGTGCCCGGGTGCGGAAATCTTCTTCTACGGCGACCGTAGGAATAATCGTCGAGGTGCTCATTGCGCACCTCCGGTTCGCTGCCAGAGGAAGCTCGCCAGATGTTGCCCGCGCAACGCTTGCTGCTGTTTCTCCAGAGCGCCGTTGATGTTCATCAAACAGCCGCAGTCGGCACTCAGTACCTTGTGCGCGCCGGACTCCTTCAGCGCGCGGGTCTTGTCAGCCACCATCGCGCCGGAAATGTCTGGCATACGGACGCTGAATGTCCCACCGAAGCCACAGCATTCGCTTTCGTGGTCGTGATTAACCCGCTCCACGTTGCTCAACTGCGCCAACAACTCGCGGCCGTGCAGGTGGGTGTTCATTTCGCGGCGTGCCGAACACGAGGTGTGCAGCGCGACTTTCACCGGTTCGCCGCTGTCCTTGAGCTGCACCTTGCAGACGAACAGCAGAAACTCGGCCAATTCATAGGTGCGCGCTGCGAGCGCCTGCACCTGTTTCAACGTCTCCGGCTCGTCCTTGAACAAGTCGGCGTAATGCTCGCGCAGCATGCCGGCGCAGGAACCCGACGGCACCACCACCGGATAATCGCCGGCAAACAACGCCAGTTGCGAGCGCGCTACCGTCCGCGCCTGCTCGGTGTAGCCTGAGGTGTAGGCCGGTTGGCCGCAGCAGCTCTGCCCTTGCGGATACTCGACCCGGATCCCTTCGCGCTCCAGCAGATGGATCGCGTCCATCCCGGCTTCGGGGTAGAACAGGTCGACCACACACGTGCCGAACAGGTAGACCCTCGACGGTTTCTCGCTGGGGTATTGCCGAGGTTCGGGCAGTGGCGGTGCCACGCGGGTCGCGTTCGGCACGGCGTTGTAAAAAAGCTCGCTCATCAGGCGTGTCTCCGGGTGGGCCCGGTTATCCGTCTGCTGCGGCTGCCGAATATAAAGCGCATTGCTTTCAGCAGCCTTACAGACCCGGTGGTGAATTGCTGACGCCGGATCACGGGCCGGCGTCGGTTATTTCCGTCTTTTTTGTAGGTTTAGTGCACCAGCATACCGGTGAACCAGTAGGCCTGAGCCAGGGTGATCAAACCGACAATCGTTGCAAAGAATAGGCTGTGCTTGAGGGTGAAGCGGAACAGATCCGATTCCTTGCCGACCAGACCGGTCGCGGCGCAGGCCACGGCGATCGATTGCGGCGAGATCATCTTGCCGGTCACGCCGCCGCTGGTATTGGCCGCCACCAGCAAGGTGTCATTGACGCCGATCTGGTGGGCGGTGGTCGCTTGCAACGAACTGAACAGCGCGTTCGACGACGTATCTGAACCGGTGAGGAACACGCCCAGCCAACCGAGGAACGGCGAGAAGAACGGGAACGCGGCGCCAGTACCCGCCAGCACCAGGGCCATGGTCGACGACATGCCGGAGTAGTTGGTGACAAAGGCGAACGCCAGCACCATGCCGATCGACAGGATTGGCCAGCGCAGTTCGTAGAAGGTCTCTTTCAAAGTGGTCAGACCAGTTTTGAAATTGATCTTCAGTACCAGCATCGAAATCAGCGCGGAGAAGAAAATCGCCGTTCCGGTGGCGGAAATCGGGTCGAGTTTGAACACCGCTGGAATCGCGGTCGGGTTGGCCACGATCGGCGCAGTCTTGATCACCAGTTGATCAAGGTGCGGAATCGCGAAGTTGAACACCCAGCTGTACATCGAGCCGCCGGCAGCGAACATCGCTTTGAAAGGCTTCAGCGTCCAGATCGTCACCAGCACAGTGAGGATCAGGAACGGCGACCACGCCTTGAAAATTTCCCCGAGGCTGTAGGGCGAAGCCACTGTGGTGCGCTTCTGGCCGAAACCGCCGACGCTGGCGCTGACCACCGAAGCCGACACGGCGCCGACGATGTGCTGGCCGGCGGCACGGCGCGGTTGCCAGACCTTGAGGAACAGGGTCAGGGAAATCAGGCTGGCCAGCGCCGAAGTGATGTCCGGCAGTTCCGGGCCGATGAAGTTGGAAGTGAAGTATTGGGTGATGGCGAAACTCAAGCCTGCCACCAGCGCGGCGGGCCAGGTTTCGCGCACACCGCGCAGGCCGTCCATCATGAACACCAGCCAGAACGGTACGAACAGCGACAGCAGTGGCAGCTGGCGACCGGTCATGGCGCCGATCTTGAAGGCGTCGATGCCAGTGACCTGGCCCGCCACGATGATCGGAATCCCCAGCGCGCCAAATGCCACCGGCGCGGTGTTGGCGATCAGGCACAGGCCGGCGGCGTACAGCGGATTGAAGCCCAGTCCTACAAGGAGTGCGGCAGTAATCGCGACCGGCGCGCCGAAACCGGCGGCACCTTCCAGAAAGGCGCCGAAGCAGAAACCGATCAGCAACACCTGCAAGCGCTGGTCATCGGTGATCGACAGGACCGAGCTGCGGATGACCTCGAACTGACCGCTTTTCACCGTCAGTTTGTAGAGGAACACCGCCGCGACAATGATCCAGGCAATCGGCCACAGGCCATAAGCGAAACCGTAACCAGCGGCGGCGAAGGCCATGTCCACTGGCATCTGGAAGGCGAAAATCGCCACGGCAATCGAAAGCGCGAGGGTGATGCTGCCGGCCACATGGCCTTTGAGGCGGAACACCGCCAGGGCGAGAAAGAAGAACACGATGGGAATGACGGCCGCGAGAGCGGAGACGCCAAGGCTGCCGAGCGGACTGTAGAGCTGTTGCCAGGTTTGCATGGTGGGGTGGCCCCTAATTGTTGTTGGTCAGGCACTGTGAGCGATCTTGGATAATTGGTAAGACCAATTTACAAGCGCTGTTGGCTAGGGTAAAAGCCTTGGTGGCGGTGTGTCAATTTGCCGCTCTGAAACTTTCGTCGAAGATGCGGTGCAGAGCGCAACTGATCCGCATTGGCGAAGTGCCGTCTGGCAGGTGTCGGCGGCGCGCGGATAGGCCAGAATAGACACCCCGGCGAGCGGTCGGGATCGTGGAGAAATGAGTTATGGGCTTTGATCAGATACGTCAGCGCCGTTTGTCTGACGATATTGTCGAGCGCCTCGAGGGGATGATCCTCGAGGGCACGCTGAAGTCGGGCGAGCGGCTGCCGGCCGAGCGCGCGCTGGCCGAACAATTTGGCGTATCACGCCCGTCGTTGCGCGAGGCGATTCAGAAACTCGCGGCCAAAGGTTTGCTGGTCAGTCGCCAGGGCGGCGGCAATTATGTGGTGGAAGGCCTGGGGTCGACGTTCAGCGATCCACTGCTGCAATTGCTTGAAAGCAATCCCGAAGCGCAGCGTGATTTGCTCGAATTCCGGCACACCCTGGAGGCGTCGTGCGCCTACTACGCCGCATTGCGCGCGACGGATGTCGATCGCGAACGTCTGACTGCTGCTTTCGAAGAGTTGCAGGATTGCTACTCGCGTCACGAAGAAGTCAGCCGGGCGGAGGAGGGTGCGGCGGATGCGAAGTTTCATCTGGCGATTGCCGAGGCCAGCCATAACGCGGTGTTGCTGCATACGATTCGCGGACTGTTCGATCTGCTCAAGCGCAACGTCGTGACCAACATCGGCGGCATGTACAAACAGCGCACGGAAACCCGCGACATGCTGATCTCGCAGCATCGGGAATTGTATCTGGCGATTATCGAAGGGCGTGCCGAGCAGGCGCGAGAAGTGTCCAGCCGCCATATTCTGTATGTGCAGGAAGTGCTGGAAGAGGTGCGTCAGGAGGTGCAGCGCATGGCTCGGGCGGAGCGGCGCAAGGGGATGTGATCAGATGTGGTTGGGTTGATGCTGAAATAGCTTTCGCGAGCAGGCTCGCTCCCACCTTTGAAATGCATTCCAAGGTGGGAGCGAGCCTGCTCGCGAATTGGCGCTAAAGGAGAAAGATCAGTCTTCCTTGCCCTTGTTGCGCACCGCACGCTGCAATTCACGCCCGGCATCGCGCTCGCGCTCGGTGTCGCGCTTGTCGTATTCCTTCTTGCCCTTGCCCAGAGCGATTTCGCACTTGACCATGTGCTTGCTCCAGTACCAGGACAGGCAGACGCAGGCGTAACCCTTTTGCTGCACGGCGGCGGCAAGCTTGTCCAGCTCGCGGCGGTTGAGCAGCAGTTTGCGAGTGCGCACCGGGTCGGCGATGACGTGAGTGCTCGCGGTCATCAACGGCGTGATGTGGCTGCCGAGCAACCATGCTTCGCCATCCTTGAGCAGCACATAGCTGTCGACCAGCTGCAACTTGCTCGCCCGCAGACTTTTTACTTCCCAGCCGGCCAGGACCAGACCAGCCTCGAACTTGTGCTCGATGAAGTAATCGTGTCGCGCCTTTTTGTTCTGCGCGATGGTCCCTGTTGGGTGTTTCTTCTGTTTAGCCATAGGGGCGGCATTATATGGAGTTGTTCGGCTGTCGGCTACGGTGTTGCTGCGTGCTTGAGCAGGTTGAGTGAATCCCGGACAATGCGGCCTCTTTTTCTAACGCTTGGGCGTGATAAACGATGTCGACAGACAAGGTTTCTGTCCACGGCAGTTGGGCTAGCCGCTGGGTATTCATACTCGCCGCGACCGGTTCGGCCGTGGGACTGGGTAGTATCTGGAAGTTCCCCTACATGGTCGGGGTCTACGGCGGCGGCGCCTTTGTGCTGATGTTCCTGGCGTGCATCGCGCTCATCGGTGTCCCGGTCATGCTCGCGGAAACCCTGATCGGCCGGCGCGCCCGGCAAAGTCCGGCGAATGCCCTGAAGGTGCTGGCACTGGAAGCCGGGCACTCGGCGAAATGGTCGTGGGGCGCGTTCGCCGGGATGATCACGGCCCTGCTGATTCTGTCTTTCTACAGTGTGGTCGGCGGCTGGTCGCTGGATTACATCGTCGACATGGGCCGTGGCGATTTCCAGGGCGCGACGGCCGATCAGGTCGGCGCCTATTTCGGCAATGTCATCTCCAATCCATGGCGCCTGACACTTTGGCACACGATTTTCATGCTGCTGTCGGCCTTCGTGATCGCCAAAGGCGTGGTCGCCGGGCTTGAACGCAGCCTGCGGATCATGATGCCGCTGCTGTTCGTGATGATTCTGGTGCTGCTGGGTTACAGCATGACCACCGGGCATTTCATGGAAGGCGTGCATTTCATGTTCGACTTCCACCCGGAAAAAGTCCTCGACGGCCTGCTGCCAGCGATGGGGCACGCGTTCTTTTCGCTGAGCGTCGGCGTCGGCTCCATCATGATCTACGGCGCCTACATGCCGAAGAACACCTCGCTGTCGGGCACGGTGGTCGGCGTTGCGCTGCTGGATACTTTCGTATCGCTGGTGGCCGGTCTGGCGCTGTTTCCGATTGTGTTCGCTGCTGGCCTGAACCCAAGCGAAGGCCCGGGACTGATGTTCGTCAGCCTGCCATTTGCTTTTGGTAATGTGTTTTTCGGCCAGTTGATGGGCGTGGTGTTCTTCGTGCTGGTCGCGGTGGCTGCCTGGAGTTCGGCTATTTCGCTACTCGAACCGATGGTGGCTTACCTGGTTGAACGCACTAAAATCAGCCGCATCTGGGTGACGTTCTGGCTTGCGTTCACCTGCTGGTTCGTTGGTCTGGGCACGGTGTTTTCTTTCAATATCTGGAAGGAAGCCAAGTTTTTCGTGAACGAAGGCGGGGCGTTCAGCCTCTATCAATGGGGTGCGCAGAGCGGTCTCGACTTCTTCGGCGTGATCGATTTCTTCACCTCGCGGATCATGTTGCCCCTCGGTGGCTTGTGTTTCGTGCTGTTCGCGGGATGGGTGATGGGGCGTGAAGCGGTGCGGGATGAATTGTCCATCCGTAACCCGGTTCTGTTTGCTCTGTCCCTGTTCTTGATGCGCTACGTGGCGCCTATCGGCATTCTTGTAGTCTTTGCCGCTCAGCTCTGGAAGTAACGCTTACATGACGACACATATCCAACGATCCGCGCTCCTGCCGTACCCGGCGCAGTTTCTCTACGACCTGGTCAACGACGTCGCGCGGTACCCGGAGTTTCTGCCGTGGTGCTCGGAGGCTGAAGTGCTGGAAAGCTCCCCAGAACACATGCGCGCCAGTGTCGGCGTAGCGAAGGGCGGCCTCAGTCAGCATTTCGTCACGCGCAATACGCTGGTTCCGGGGCAGTCGATCGAGATGAATCTCGAAGAAGGCCCGTTCACTCAGTTGCACGGCATCTGGGTATTCAAGGCGCTGAACGAAAAGGCCTGCAAGATCAGTCTGGATCTGTCGTTCGATTATGCCGGGCCGTTGGTACGCGCTACGTTGGGCCCGCTGTTCAATCAGGCGGCTAACCAGCTGGTGGATGCTTTCTGCCAGCGCGCCAAGCAGATGCATGGTTAAGCCGGTGATCGAGATAGAAGTCGTGTACGCGGCGGTTGATCGCCAGGTTCTGCGTGCGATCAGCGTCGCTGAAGGCGTTAGCGTTCGGGCTGCGGTGCACGCATCGGGCATCGCGGCCGAGTTTCCTGAGCTGAATCTGGCGGAGTGTCCGCTGGGGATTTTTGGCAAGGTCGTGACTGACGCGGATTCGCGCGCTGTACAGGCGGGTGATCGCATCGAAATTTATCGACCGCTGCTGGCTGATCCCAAAGAAGTTCGACGCCTGCGCGCGGCCAAGGCTGCCGAGGCCAAAGCACGCAATTCTTGAGCAGACCAAACGGCAGGCAATAAAAAACCCGGAATGTCCGGGTTTTTTGTTGCCTCGCCTATTACTGCGGCGAGGTGTCCAGCGGCTCTGGCGTCGGAACCGGTACGGTTTCCACACCATCGACGTCCTTCTGGATCTGATCCAGCAAGGAGCCTGGTTTGGCTGGTTTTTCAGCTTCTGGCTTGTCGGTGTTTTCAGCCGGCGCGGTCACGGTAGTACCGCTGTCCTTGCCGAGAATGGCTTCATCACGGCTCACGCCGGGCATGAAGTCACCGGACAGGCTGACAAGCTGGTCGTTGGAATTGAAGATAACGCTGATTCGTTCCTGCTGGCGTTCACCGCCACCCGGTTGCAGGCTGTACAGATAATCCCAGCGATCGGCATGGAACGTGTCGGCAAGCAGAGGGTTGCCCATGATAAACCGTACTTGCGGCCGGGTCATTCCCGGGCGTAACTGGTCTATCATGTCCTGCGTGACGACATTGCCCTGCTGGATGTCGATTTTGTAAACCCCGGGGAATGAACAACCGGCGAGTGCGAGCAGTCCCACAAAGGTGAAACTGGTTAGCAAGAGCTTGGTGTTTTGCATCGGTGGGCGACTTCCACTATCTTGGCTGGGACAACGTAAACGCCGATCATACCCGCATTAAGAGAAGCTGCGAAGCAGCATCGCGAGAAAGCTGACCATGGTTGAAAATAGCGAACTACGCAAAGCCGGCCTCAAAGTGACCCTGCCACGGGTCAAGATCCTGCAAATGCTCGACTCTACCGAGCAGCGCCACATGAGTGCCGAGGACGTCTACAAGGCGTTGATGGAAGCTGGTGAGGACGTCGGTCTGGCCACGGTTTACCGTGTACTGACCCAGTTCGAAGCGGCCGGCCTCGTGGTCCGCCACAACTTCGACGGCGGCCACGCGGTCTTCGAACTGGCTGACGGTGGCCACCACGACCATATGGTCAACGTGGAATCGGGTGAAGTGATCGAATTCTTCGACGAAGAAATCGAAAAACTTCAGAAATCGATCGTCGAGAAGCATGGCTTCGAGATGGTTGATCACAACCTGGTGCTGTACGTACGCAAGAAAAAGTAAGCATGTCGCGCGAATTTCACATTCGCGAAACGAACGAAGGCGACCCAAGGGTCGCCTTCGTGCTTTCTACTATTTGTTATGCCTTGGCGGTCACCACCATTTTTTTCGCGTGAGCCAGGGATTCCTTGGTCAGATCGATGCCGCCGAGCATGCGCGCGACTTCTTCGATTCGCTCGTTCTTCGTGAGCTTGGCGACAGCGGTGTGAGTCGCCTTCTCGTCGCGGACCTTGTGCACGAACAGGTGTTGATGCCCTTGCGCTGCCACTTGCGGCAAGTGCGTCACGGTCAGGACCTGGCCGCGATCACCGAGACGGCGCAGTAACTGGCCGACAATCTCGGCAGTCGGCCCGCCAATGCCTACGTCCACTTCGTCGAATACCAGCGTCGGCACGCGGGAGGTCTGTGCGGTAATGACCTGAATCGCCAGACTGATCCGCGACAGCTCACCACCGGAGGCAACTTTTGCCAGCGCCTTGAGCGGTTGGCCGGGGTTGGCGCTGACCAGCAGTTCGACCTGTTCCAGACCATTCGGCAGCAACTCGTCGCTGCTGTTGGCTTTCAGTTCGATGGTGAAGCGGCCGCCAGGCATGCCCAGGCGCTGGATTTCCTGCTCCACTGCACTGGCGAGGCTGCCGGCGGCTTGATGACGAAGGTCGCTCAGCTCGCGCGCTTTCTCCTGATAGTGGCGGGCATAGGACGCCAGTTCTTCACCCAGGCGCTCGATGGATTCATCGTTGGCGTTGAGGGTTTCGATTTCATCGAGCAGCTTCTGCTGCATCTCACCGACTTCGGTCGGCTGAATCCGGTGTTTGCGCGCCAAGGTGTAGATCGCGTCGAGGCGCTCTTCGAGGTATTGCAGGCGAGCCGGGTCGGCATCGAAGTTATCGAGGAAGCGGTTGAGCTCACCAACCGCTTCTTCCACCTGGATCTGTGCGCTGGTCAGTAGGCTGCTGGCTTCACCCAGCGCGCCCACCGAGCTGTTCACACTGGACAGACGATTGAGGCTGGCGGTCAGCGCATTCAGGACATTCCCGGAGTCGCTTTCGCTGCACTGCTCGACCACTTGCCGGCAAATGCCCAGCAAGGTTTCGGCGTTGGTCAGGTTCTTGTGTTCCTGCTCCAGTTGCTCCAGTTCATTTTCGCCGAGGCCGAGGTTTTCCAGCTCTTCGAGTTGATAGCTGAGCAGTTGATGACGTGCGCGCTGTTCGTCGCCGGAGTTGGACAGCCGCTCCAGTTCCTGACGAGTCTGGCGCCAGCGCTGTGCGGCCAGTTGCACCTGACGCGCCAGATCGGTGGCACCGGCGTACTCGTCGAGCAGGCGGCGATGGGTATCGGTTTTCAGCAGCGATTGATGTTCGTGCTGGCTGTGGATATCGATCAGCAGCTCGCCGAGGGCTTTAAGGTCGCCAAGCGGGCAGGGTGTGCCGTTGATATAGCCGCGAGAACGACCTTCCGAGGTGATGACCCGGCGCAGGATGCACGGCCCGTCGTTTTCCAGATCGCGCTCGGCCAGCCAGGCGCTGGCTTCGGGGATATCAGCAAGATCGAAGGTGGCAAGAATGTCGGCTTTATCAGCGCCTGGGCGAACCACGCCGCTGTCGGCGCGATCGCCCAGGGTCAGGCCCAGGGCGTCGAGCATGATCGACTTGCCGGCGCCGGTTTCCCCTGTGATCACGCTCATCCCGCGATCAAGTTCGAGATCGAGATGTTCGACGATGGCGTAGTTGTGTACGGACAGGTGCACCAGCATAAAGGCAGCTCCCAGGCTTGAGGTCTGGTTATTTATACAGTGTTTTGTTCAGGCCTGACAATGCCCGCCCTTAGCTCGATTTGCTTGATCAGAGAGTTTTCTTAGCGCATTCAAGAATGAGTATTCAGCACTTTTTTGTAGGGACAATTGTTTTCAGCCCTTGAAGCCTGATTTTGCGGCCCCATATATCGGGGCAGAAGCGCGAGTCAGGCTCGCGGACGAAATTGAAAGGAGAATTCTATGGCTGACGAACAGACAGTAGATACGCAAAACCCAGATGCCAATCAGGCGCCCGAAGGTTCGGGTGACGACCTGGCGACCCGTGTGCAAGTGCTCGAAGAGCAATTGGCCGCCGCGCAGGATCAGTCTCTGCGTGTTGCTGCCGATCTGCAGAACGTTCGCCGCCGTGCCGAGCAGGACGTCGAGAAGGCGCACAAGTTTGCCCTTGAGAAATTTGCCAGCGACCTGCTGCCGATCGTCGACAGCCTGGAGCGCGGCCTCGAGCTGTCGAGCCCGGACGACGAAAGCATCCGTCCGATGCGCGAGGGCATCGAGCTGACTCTGAAAATGTTCCACGACACCCTCAAGCGCTACCAGCTTGAAGCGATCGATCCGCATGGCGAACCGTTCAACGCCGTTCACCATCAGGCGATGGCCATGCAGGAAAGCGCCGACGTCGAGCCGAACAGCGTGTTGAAGGTTTTCCAGAAGGGCTACCAGCTCAATGGTCGCCTGCTGCGCCCGGCGATGGTCGTGGTCAGCAAGGCGCCGGCACCGGTTTCGCCTTCGATTGACGAGCAGGCTTGAAATTAGCCGCAAGGCCCCCATTTAGAAGTCAAGCGTTTAAGTGCTACCGCAGTCAGCCACCACTGCTGCGGCAACAAAATCCAAAGTTTCGGGAGAGTGAACATGGGCAAAATTATCGGTATCGACCTGGGGACTACCAACTCCTGCGTCTCCGTGCTGGAAAACGGCAAAGCCAAAGTTATTGAAAACGCTGAAGGCGCGCGTACCACGCCGTCGATCATCGCTTACGCCAACGATGGCGAAATTCTGGTAGGTCAGTCGGCCAAGCGTCAGGCTGTAACCAACCCGCACAACACCCTGTACGCGGTAAAGCGTCTGATCGGTCGTCGTTTCGACGAAGAAGTTGTGCAGAAAGACATCCAGATGGTCCCTTACAAGATCGTCAAGGCTGACAACAACGACGCCTGGGTAGAAGTGAACGGCCAGAAAATGGCACCGCCACAAATCTCGGCTGAAATTCTGAAGAAGATGAAGAAGACCGCCGAAGACTACCTCGGCGAGGCAGTGACCGAAGCGGTGATCACCGTTCCGGCCTACTTCAACGACAGCCAGCGTCAGGCCACCAAAGACGCCGGCCGCATCGCTGGTCTGGACGTAAAACGTATCATCAACGAGCCAACCGCAGCTGCTCTGGCTTACGGTATGGACAAGGCCAAGGGCGATCACACCGTGATCGTTTATGACCTGGGTGGCGGTACCTTCGACGTGTCCGTTATCGAAATCGCTGAAGTTGACGGCGAGCACCAGTTCGAAGTGTTGGCCACCAACGGTGACACCTTCCTCGGCGGTGAAGACTTCGACATTCGTCTGATCGACTACCTCGTTGACGAATTCAAGAAAGAAAGCGGCATGAACCTCAAAGGTGACCCGCTGGCGATGCAGCGCCTGAAAGAAGCCGCTGAGAAAGCCAAGATCGAGCTGTCGTCCGCTCAGTCGACCGACGTCAACCTGCCGTACATCACTGCAGACGCGACCGGTCCTAAGCACCTGAACGTGAAGATCTCGCGTGCCAAGCTCGAAGCACTGGTTGAAGACCTGGTTCAGCGCACCATCGAACCTTGCCGCATTGCCATGAAAGACGCCGGTATCGACGTCAGCGCGATCAACGACGTGATTCTGGTCGGTGGTCAGACTCGTATGCCGCTGGTACAGAAGCTAGTTACCGATTTCTTCGGTAAGGAAGCGCGTAAAGACGTCAACCCGGACGAAGCTGTTGCCATGGGTGCTGCGATTCAGGGCGCTGTTCTGGCCGGTGACGTGAAAGACGTGCTGCTGCTCGACGTCAGCCCGCTGACCCTGGGTATCGAAACCATGGGTGGCGTGATGACCGCGCTGATCGAGAAAAACACCACGATTCCTACCAAGAAATCGCAAGTGTTCTCGACTGCCGACGACAACCAGGGCGCTGTGACCATTCACGTTCTGCAAGGTGAGCGCAAGCAAGCTGCCCAGAACAAATCGCTGGGCAAGTTCGACCTGGCCGACATTCCACCAGCTCCACGTGGCGTGCCGCAGATCGAAGTGACCTTCGACATCGACGCCAACGGCATCCTGCACGTCGGCGCGAAAGACAAGGCTACCGGCAAGACCCAGTCGATCGTGATCAAGGCCAACTCCGGTCTGTCCGACGAAGAAATCGAGCGCATGGTGCGTGACGCCGAGGCGAATGCCGAGGAAGACCGTAAGTTCGAAGAGCTGGCCGCTGCCCGTAACCAGGGTGACGCACTGGTGCACTCGACTCGCAAGATGGTCGCTGACGCAGGCGACAAGGTCACCGCCGAAGAGAAGACTGCAATCGAAGCGGCTGTGGTTGCTCTTGAAGCCGCCGTCAAAGGCGACGACAAGGCTGCCATCGAAGCCAAGGTTGAAGAGCTGTCGAAAGTCTCCGCTCCGGTTGCTCAAAAGATGTACGCCGAACAGGCTCAGCCAGCTGATGGCGCAGCCCCGCAAGGCGAATCGGCTGAGAAGGCTGACGACGTTGTCGATGCCGAGTTCGAAGAAGTCAAAGACCACAAGTAAGTTGTTGGTCGCCCGGTTGACTGCCTTGCGGCGGTGACTGGTAGGATGTCGCCGCGCGGGAGCTTGCCTCCCGCGTTGGCGTATCTGGAATACGTGAATTTTTACAGCATGCGACAACGCTCGCGTGTTGGTGGTATGGCTGAAAATGCTCCTGCTTTTCACGCCGCAAATACCGCATCAATCAAGACCAGGATCGTTGAATTGACGTGAGTTGGGTCCGGGCCTTAATGGGGGCTCAACGAGTTTGGCGAGGCTCAGGAGGGGTTTGCCGAACGTCCTTAAGAGTGCAAAGAACTTATGGCAAAGCGTGACTATTACGAAGTATTGGGTGTCGAGCGGGGCACGAGCGAAGCGGACCTGAAGAAGGCCTATCGCCGTCTGGCCATGAAGCACCACCCCGACCGTAATCCCGGCGACAAGGCTTCGGAAGAAGCATTCAAAGAGGCCAACGAGGCCTATGAAGTGTTGTCCGACGCCAGCAAGCGCGCGGCATACGACCAATACGGTCATGCCGGCGTCGATCCGAGCATGGGCGGCGGCGGTGCCGGTTTCGGTGGTCAGAACTTCTCGGACATCTTCGGCGATGTCTTCAGCGATTTCTTTGGTGGCGGTCGCGGCGGTGCCCGTGGCGGCGCTCAGCGTGGCAGCGATCTGCGCTACACCTTGGAGCTGAATCTGGAAGAAGCGGTGCGCGGTACGTCGGTGAATATCCGCGTTCCGACACTGGTCAACTGCAAACCGTGCGATGGTTCCGGCGCCAAGAAAGGCTCGTCGCCGACGACGTGCCCGACCTGCGGCGGCATCGGTCAGGTGCGCATGCAGCAGGGCTTTTTCTCGGTGCAGCAGACCTGCCCGCGCTGCCATGGCCAGGGCAAGATCATTTCCGATCCGTGCGACTCCTGCCACGGCGACGGTCGTGTCGAAGAGTACAAAACCCTGTCGGTCAAAGTGCCTGCCGGTGTTGATACTGGCGACCGCATTCGTCTGTCCGGCGAAGGCGAAGCGGGTACTCAGGGCGGGCCGACTGGCGACCTGTACGTTGTGATCAATGTGCGCGAACACGACATCTTCCAGCGTGACGGCAAGCATCTGTTCTGCGAAGTGCCGATCAGCTTCGTCGACGCAGCACTGGGCGGCGAGCTGGAAATTCCGACCCTCGACGGTCGCGTCAAACTGAAAATCCCCGAAGGCACGCAGACCGGCAAGCAGTTCCGCGTACGCGGCAAGGGCGTTGCGCCAGTGCGTGGCGGCGGTGCCGGCGACCTGATGTGCCGTGTCGCTGTGGAAACGCCGGTCAACCTCAACCGTCGTCAGCGTGAACTGCTGGAAGAATTCCGCAGCTCCCTGGCCGACGACAACAGCCACTCGCCGAAAACCACCGGTTGGTTCGACGGTGTGAAGCGTTTCTTCGGCGATTTGTAAGGAGTCGGCATGCGACGTATTGCAGTGATGGGCGCCGCCGGGCGCATGGGCAAGACCCTGATTGAAGCGGTGCAGCAGACGCCGGGCGCCGGTCTGACGGCGGCGGTCGATCGTCCCGACAGCACGCTGGTTGGCGCGGATGCCGGTGAGCTGGCAGCGCTGGGCCGTATCGGCGTGCCGCTGTCCGGTGATCTCGATCGTGTGGTTGAAGAGTTCGATGTGTTGATCGATTTCACTCACCCGACCGTGACCCTGAAGAATCTCGCGTTCTGCCGCAAACACGGCAAAGCGATGATCATCGGCACCACGGGTTTCAGTGTTGAAGAGAAGCAATTGCTGGCCGAGGCGGGCAAGGACATTCCGATTGTCTTCGCCGCCAACTTCAGCGTCGGCGTCAACCTGTGTCTTAAGTTGCTCGACACCGCTGCGCGCGTACTGGGCGACGATGTCGATATCGAGATCATGGAAGCCCATCACCGCCACAAGGTCGATGCACCATCCGGTACGGCTGTGCGCATGGGTGAAGTGATTGCCGATGCCCTGGGGCGTGATCTGAAGAAGGTCGCGGTCTACGGTCGTGAAGGCCAGACCGGTGCGCGTGAGCGTGAAACCATTGGTTTCGCCACCGTGCGTGCTGGCGATATCGTTGGTGATCACACCGTGCTGTTCGCTGCCGATGGCGAGCGCGTCGAGATCACCCACAAGGCATCGAGCCGCATGACCTTCGCCAAGGGCGCGGTGCGTGCGGCGCTGTGGCTGGACGGTCGCGAGCCGGGCCTGTACGACATGCAAGACGTGCTCGACCTGCGTTGAGTCGTTGCTGAACCCGGCGCAAACGTCCCGTTTTGCGCCGGTTTTTACCGCTTGGCGACGACCTGTCGCATTCTCCGGCCTTTAAGGCTCTTTAGCGGTGGACCAAAAACGCCCTTTTCTGTAAGCTACAGCTTTAGTGTGTCCACTAAAAGCGCGCAGAATAATTTCAGTGAAGAAGCGGGGTGACGTGTCCATACGTCACTCCGCTTTTTTACAACCTGCGATTGCCCTTTCATGCGTTATTTACGGGAGGTCTTCTTGACTAAGCCAGCCATACTCGCCCTTGCTGATGGCAGCATTTTTCGCGGCGAAGCCATTGGAGCCGACGGTCAGACCGTTGGTGAGGTGGTGTTCAACACCGCAATGACCGGCTATCAGGAAATCCTTACCGATCCTTCCTACGCCCAACAGATCGTTACCCTGACTTATCCGCACATCGGCAACACCGGCACCACGCCGGAAGACGCCGAGTCCGACCGCGTCTGGTCCGCTGGCCTGGTCATCCGTGACCTGCCGCTGGTAGCGAGCAACTGGCGTAACACGATGTCCCTGTCCGATTACCTGAAAGCCAACAACGTGGTGGCAATCGCCGGTATCGACACCCGTCGCCTGACCCGCATCCTGCGTGAAAAAGGCGCTCAGAACGGCTGCATCATGGCCGGCGACAACATCTCCGAAGAAGCGGCCATCGCCGCTGCGCAAGGCTTCCCGGGCCTGAAGGGCATGGATCTGGCGAAAGTCGTCAGCACCAAGACCCAGTACGAATGGCGCTCGACTGTCTGGGATCTGAAAACCGACAGCCACGCGACCATCGAAGCTTCCGAGCTGCCATATCACGTGGTCGCCTACGACTACGGCGTCAAGGTCAACATCCTGCGCATGCTGGTCGAGCGCGGCTGCCGCGTCACCGTAGTGCCTGCGCAGACTCCAGCCGCCGATGTGCTGGCGCTGAAGCCGGACGGCGTGTTCCTGTCCAACGGCCCTGGTGACCCGGAGCCATGCGACTACGCGATCCAGGCGATCAAGGAAGTGCTGGAAACCGAGACGCCGGTATTCGGCATCTGCCTCGGCCACCAGTTGCTGGCTCTGGCCTCCGGCGCCAAGACCCTGAAAATGGGCCACGGCCACCACGGTGCCAACCATCCGGTGCAGGATCTGGACACGGGCGTGGTGATGATCACCAGCCAGAACCACGGTTTTGCGGTAGACGAAGCCACCCTGCCAGCCAACGTGCGCGCGATCCACAAATCGCTGTTCGACGGCACCCTGCAAGGCATCGAACGCACCGACAAGAGCGCGTTCAGCTTCCAGGGTCACCCTGAAGCGAGCCCGGGCCCGAACGATGTTGCGCCACTGTTCGACCGCTTCATCAACGAGATGGCCAAGCGACGCTAAGCGTTCGCCTTGAGACTGTAGAGAGAAGCCCGCGAGGGCGGCCCCGGTTCCGGCGGCCCCCTCGGGACTTCAGAAATCGATCAAGACGGCTTGCCGACTGACCTGCGGATTTGAGTGACAAACCATGCCAAAACGTACAGACATTAAAAGCATCCTGATTCTCGGCGCTGGCCCGATCGTGATCGGCCAGGCCTGCGAATTCGACTACTCCGGCGCCCAGGCCTGCAAAGCCCTGCGCGAAGAGGGTTACCGCGTCATCCTGGTGAACTCCAACCCGGCCACCATCATGACCGACCCGGACATGGCCGACGCCACCTATATCGAGCCGATCAAATGGCAGACCGTGGCCAAGATCATCGAAAAAGAGCGTCCGGACGCCGTACTGCCAACCATGGGCGGCCAGACCGCTCTGAACTGCGCCCTGGACCTGGAGCGCGAAGGCGTTCTGGAGAAGTTCGGCGTAGAGATGATCGGTGCCAATGCCGACACTATCGACAAGGCTGAAGACCGTTCGCGTTTCGACAAGGCGATGAAATCCATCGGCCTGGCCTGCCCGCGTTCCGGCATCGCCCACAGCATGGAAGAAGCCAACGCGGTCCTCGAAACCCTCGGTTTCCCGTGCATCATCCGTCCGTCTTTCACCATGGGCGGCACCGGTGGCGGTATCGCTTACAACCGTGAAGAGTTCGAAGAAATCTGCGCCCGTGGTCTGGACCTGTCGCCGACCAAAGAGCTGCTGATCGACGAATCGCTGATCGGCTGGAAAGAATATGAAATGGAAGTTGTCCGCGACAAAAAGGACAACTGCATCATTGTCTGCTCGATCGAAAACTTCGACCCGATGGGCGTGCACACCGGTGACTCGATCACCGTAGCTCCTGCGCAAACCCTGACCGACAAGGAATACCAGATCCTGCGTAACGCCTCGCTGGCGGTACTGCGCGAGATCGGCGTCGAGACCGGCGGTTCCAACGTGCAGTTCGGTATCTGCCCGAACACTGGCCGTATGGTCGTGATCGAGATGAACCCGCGTGTTTCGCGCTCCTCGGCACTGGCTTCGAAAGCCACCGGTTTCCCGATTGCCAAGGTCGCGGCCAAACTGGCTGTGGGTTACACCCTTGATGAGCTGTCGAACGACATCACCGGCGGCAAGACTCCGGCGTCCTTCGAACCGTCGATCGACTACGTCGTCACCAAGCTGCCACGCTTCGCCTTCGAGAAATTCGCCAAGGCTGACGCGCGCCTGACCACGCAAATGAAGTCGGTCGGTGAAGTCATGGCCATCGGCCGGACCTTCCAGGAATCCTTGCAGAAAGCCCTGCGCGGTCTGGAAGTCGGCGTTTGCGGTCTGGACGAGAAGCTCGATCTGAGCAACCCGGACAGCATGAGCGTGCTCAAGCGTGAACTGACCGTGCCGGGCGCCGAGCGTATCTGGTACGTGGCTGACGCCTTCCGCGCCGGTCTGTCGGTCGAAGACATCTTCGGCATGAACATGATTGACCCTTGGTTCCTGGTGCAGATCGAAGACCTGATCAAGGACGAAGAGAAGGTCAAGACCCTCGGTCTGTCCTCGATCGACCGCGACCTGATGTTCAAGCTCAAGCGCAAAGGCTTCTCCGATCAGCGTCTGGCCAAGCTGCTGGGCGTCACCGAGAAAAACCTGCGTACGCACCGTCAGAAGTTGGAAGTGTTCCCGGTCTACAAGCGCGTTGACACCTGCGCCGCCGAGTTCGCTACCGACACCGCTTACCTGTACTCGACCTACGAGGAAGAGTGCGAAGCCGCGCCGTCGGGTCGCGACAAGATCATGATCCTGGGTGGCGGTCCGAACCGTATCGGCCAGGGTATCGAGTTCGACTACTGCTGCGTTCACGCTGCGCTCGCCCTGCGCGAAGACGGCTACGAAACCATCATGGTCAACTGCAACCCGGAAACCGTTTCCACCGACTACGACACTTCCGACCGTCTGTACTTCGAGCCGGTAACCCTGGAAGACGTACTGGAAATCTGCCGCGTCGAGAAGCCGAAAGGCGTGATCGTCCAGTACGGCGGCCAGACTCCGCTGAAACTGGCTCGTGCTCTGGAAGCTGCTGGCGTGCCGATCATCGGCACTAGCCCTGACGCGATCGACCGCGCCGAAGACCGCGAGCGCTTCCAGCAAATGGTCGAGCGCCTGAACCTGCGTCAGCCGCCAAACGCCACTGTGCGTAGCGAAGATGAAGCTGTTCGCGCTGCGGCGAAGATCGGTTATCCGCTGGTGGTGCGCCCGTCCTACGTGTTGGGCGGCCGTGCGATGGAAATCGTATACAAAGAAGACGAACTCAAGCGCTATCTGCGTGACGCGGTGCAAGTGTCCAACGACAGCCCGGTGCTGCTCGACCACTTCCTCAACTGCGCCATCGAAATGGACGTGGATGCGGTCTGCGACGGCAAGGACGTGGTGATCGGCGCGATCATGCAGCACATCGAACAGGCGGGCGTTCACTCCGGTGACTCCGCTTGCTCGTTGCCGCCGTACTCGCTGCCGGCGCACATCCAGGACGAGATGCGCGAGCAGGTCAAGAAAATGGCTCTGGAACTGGGCGTTGTCGGCCTGATGAACGTGCAATTGGCTCTGCAGGGCGAAGACATCTATGTCATCGAAGTCAACCCGCGCGCCTCGCGTACCGTACCGTTCGTTTCCAAGTGCATCGGTGTTTCCCTGGCCATGATCGCTGCGCGCGTGATGGCCGGTAAGACCCTGAAGGAAATCGGCTTCACCAAAGAAATCATCCCGAACTTCTACAGCGTTAAAGAAGCGGTGTTCCCGTTCGCCAAGTTCCCTGGCGTTGACCCGATCCTCGGCCCAGAGATGAAGTCGACCGGTGAAGTGATGGGCGTCGGCGACACCTTCGGTGAAGCATTCGCCAAGGCGCAGATGGGCGCCAGCGAAGTGCTGCCGACCGGCGGTACCGCGTTCATCAGCGTGCGCGATGACGACAAGCCACTGGTTGCAGGCGTGGCCCGTGATCTGATCAACTTGGGCTTCGAAGTGGTCGCCACTGCCGGCACTGCCAAGCTGATCGAAGCCGCAGGCCTGAAAGTGCGCCGCGTGAACAAGGTGACCGAGGGTCGTCCACACGTGGTCGACATGATCAAGAATGACGAAGTCACGCTGATCATCAACACCACCGAAGGTCGTCAGTCGATCGCCGATTCGTACTCCATTCGTCGCAACGCCCTGCAGCACAAGATCTACTGCACCACCACTATCGCTGCGGGCGAAGCGATCTGCGAAGCGCTGAAGTTCGGTCCGGAAAAGACCGTGCGCCGCTTGCAGGATCTACACGCAGGATTGAAGGCATGAGCATAACCAAGTACCCAATGACTGTTCAGGGCGCTCGCGCCCTGGAAGAGGAGCATGCTCACCTGACCAAGGTCGTCCGTCCGAAGCTCAGCCAGGACATCGGTACGGCCCGCGAGTTGGGTGACTTGAAGGAAAACGCTGAATACCATGCTGCCCGCGAACAGCAAGGCATGGTCGAAGCGCGTATTCGTGATATCGAAGGCCGGATTCAGAATCAGGTCATCATCGACGTCACGACCATTCCTCACACCGGTAAAGTGATTTTCGGTACCACCGTCGAGATCGCCAACGTCGAGACTGATGAAAGCGTCACTTACCACATCGTGGGTGAGGATGAGGCTGACTTCAAACTCGGCAAGATCTCCGTCGGTTCGCCGCTGGCCCGCGCCTTGATTGGCAAGGAAGAGGGTGACGTGGTCGCCGTCAAAACGCCAAGCGGCGTGATCGAGTACGAGATTGTCGAAGTTCGTCACATCTGAAAGAAGGCGCCCGCTGCATGCGGGCGCCATGCTTTGGCAACTGACCCAGATGCTTTGGGTCGGTGGCCTATGGTTGATTCATATCGGTTTGCAGCCGGCGTTGGGCCAGATCGGTCTGGCGCCGCTGTTGATCGACGAAGTCGCCAGTGCATTCGAAGTGCTGGTGGTGGGGTTCGCCGCTCTGTGCGTGATCTTTCAGGCTTTGGTGCTGGTACAGGCCGAGGGCCTTGCCAGTCTATGGCGGGATTTTCGCGGGCAGGTGCTGTTGATGGCGTTGTACGCGTGCGCGATGTATGTCGCCGTGCGTGTCGGCTGGCCGGATGCGCAGCGCTGGCAGGTATTCAGTTATCTGGTGCTGGGATTTTCCGGGCTGGTGCTGGTCATGCAGCCGGTGCCGGGATGGAGTGGCAGGGTGCGCGAAGCACACCCTTGACCCTGTGCATCACTTGAAGCGATGAACGTTCGACAGCTGCTTGTTGGCGCTGAAGTTCTTGCGGTAGACCAGAGCCATCTTGCCGATGACCTGGACCAGGTCCGCTTTGCCGACCTTGCACAGCTCGGCGATGTGCGCCAGGCGCGACTCGCGATCGAGGATATTGAGCTTGATCTTGATCAGCTCGTGGTCGGCCAAGGCGCGTTCAAGTTCGGCTAAAACACCTTCAGTCAAACCGTTGTCCGCTACCGTCAACACTGGTTTGAGGTGGTGGCCGATGGATTTGTACTGTTTCTTCTGCTCTGGAGTGAGCGGCATAATCTGACCCTTTCGTCTGGATTCTGTAAAATGGCGGCCATTTTACCCGAGGGTTCGTGGATCCGCCCAACTAATCACGACCCTAATCATCGAGGTGCCCAATGGCGCGTTCCAAGACAAGCCTTGGTTGGCTGAAAAGACATGTCAACGATCCTTATGTGAAGCAGGCGCAGAAGGATGGCTACCGCTCGCGTGCAAGTTACAAGCTGCTGGAGATCCAGGAAAAATACAAACTCATCCGCCCGGGCATGAGCGTGGTCGACCTCGGCGCGGCGCCGGGTGGCTGGTCCCAGGTGACCAGTCGGTTGATCGGCGGTCAGGGTCGTCTGATCGCTTCGGACATCCTGGAAATGGACAGCATTCCGGACGTGCATTTTATCCAGGGCGACTTCACGGAGGACTCGGTGCTCGCTGAAATCCTGGAGGCCGTGGGTAATTCGCAGGTTGACCTTGTGATTTCCGATATGGCCCCCAATATGAGTGGTACGCCCGAAGTGGACATGCCCAAGGCCATGTTCCTATGTGAGCTGGCGCTGGACCTGGCGGAACGGATCCTCAAGCCCGGTGGCAATTTCGTCATCAAGATTTTTCAGGGCGAAGGGTTTGACGTTTATCTGAAGGATGCTCGGAAGAAATTCGACAAGATCCAGATGATCAAGCCAGACTCTTCCCGTGGCAGCTCCCGTGAGCAGTACATGCTGGCCTGGGGTTATCGTGGCGGTGATGCGTAAAACGAGGTTTTTCGGCAGGGCGATAGGTTTTTCATATTTCGCTCTGCAGGCATAAGCGAATATTGTGTAGAAAGTGTTTCACAAAGGGTTACAGACGGCGCCTGCCAGAGTTGTAGGTAATGTAGTAAGTTAGGCCGGTGAATATCATGCGAAGCGCGCGCCAGTAGCGGAGCTTGCTTCAGAGGGTAGTTAATTGAACGATATGGCAAAGAATCTGATCCTGTGGTTGATCATCGCGGCAGTCCTGGTGACGGTGATGAACAACTTCTCCAGCCCTAACGAGCCGCAGACCCTCAACTATTCCGACTTCATCCAGCAGGTCAAGGATGGCAAGGTCGAGCGCGTAGCCGTTGACGGCTATGTGATTACCGGCAAGCGCACCGATGGCGACAGCTTCAAGACCATTCGTCCGGCAATTCAGGACAATGGCCTGATCGGCGATCTGGTCGACAATCACGTTGTGGTTGAAGGCAAGCAGCCTGAACAGCAAAGCATCTGGACTCAGCTCCTGGTGGCCAGCTTCCCGATCCTGGTGATCATCGCGGTGTTCATGTTCTTCATGCGCCAGATGCAGGGCGGCGCAGGCGGCAAGGGCGGGCCGATGAGCTTCGGCAAGAGCAAGGCACGCCTGCTCTCCGAAGATCAGGTGAAAACCACTTTGGCTGACGTTGCCGGTTGCGACGAAGCCAAGGAAGAAGTCGGCGAGCTGGTCGAGTTCCTGCGTGATCCGGGCAAATTCCAGCGTCTGGGCGGTCGTATCCCGCGCGGCGTGCTGATGGTCGGCCCGCCGGGTACCGGTAAAACCTTGCTGGCCAAGGCGATTGCCGGCGAAGCGAAAGTGCCGTTCTTCACCATTTCCGGTTCCGACTTTGTCGAAATGTTCGTCGGTGTCGGCGCCAGCCGCGTCCGCGACATGTTCGAGCAGGCCAAGAAGCACGCCCCTTGCATCATCTTCATCGACGAAATCGATGCCGTGGGTCGCCATCGTGGCGCCGGCATGGGTGGCGGTCATGACGAGCGTGAGCAGACTCTAAACCAGTTGCTGGTAGAGATGGACGGCTTTGAAATGAATGACGGCATCATTGTTATTGCTGCGACCAACCGTCCGGACGTACTCGACCCTGCGCTGCTGCGTCCGGGCCGTTTCGACCGTCAGGTGGTCGTCGGCTTGCCTGACATTCGTGGTCGCGAGCAGATTCTTAAAGTTCACATGCGCAAAGTGCCAATGGGCGACGACGTTGCTCCGGCAGTGATCGCACGCGGTACTCCGGGCTTCTCCGGTGCTGACCTGGCCAACCTGGTCAACGAAGCGTCGTTGTTCGCTGCCCGTAGCGGCAAACGCATCGTCGAGATGAAAGAGTTCGAACTGGCCAAAGACAAGATCATGATGGGCGCCGAGCGCAAATCCATGGTCATGTCCGAGAAAGAAAAGCAGAACACTGCTTACCACGAAGCCGGCCACGCCATCGTTGGTCGCGTCGTGCCTGAGCATGATCCGGTCTACAAGGTGTCGATCATCCCGCGCGGTCGTGCGCTGGGTGTGACCATGTTCCTGCCGGAAGAAGATCGTTACAGCCTGTCCAAACGTGCGCTGATCAGCCAGATCTGCTCGTTGTACGGTGGCCGTATCGCAGAAGAAATGACTCTGGGCTTTGACGGTGTAACCACCGGTGCGTCCAACGACATCATGCGTGCAAGTCAGATTGCCCGGAACATGGTGACGAAATGGGGCCTGTCGGAAAAACTCGGTCCGCTGATGTATGCCGAAGAAGAGGGCGAAGTGTTCCTTGGTCGCGGCGGTGGCGGCCAGGCTGCCAGCTTCTCCGGTGAGACAGCCAAGCTGATCGACTCCGAAGTACGCAGCATCATTGATCAGTGCTACGGCACCGCCAAGCAGATCCTCACGGATAACCGTGACAAGCTGGATGCCATGGCTGATGCGCTGATGAAGTACGAAACCATCGATGCCGAGCAGATCGACGACATCATGGCTGGCCGCACACCTCGCGAACCTCGCGACTGGTCGGGTGGCACCGGTACGCCTCCGCCGCCTGTCGTGCAGGACGAGCGTCCGGAAAAACCGATTGGCGGTCCGGCTGCTGACGTTTAAGGCTTGAAATGACTTCTGTTCAGTCCCTGACCCGGTTGCCTTGCGGCAACCGGGTTCTTGATTTGGCCCAGACGCATGTCATGGGTATTCTCAATGTCACTCCTGATTCTTTCTCCGATGGTGGTCGCTATAGCCAGCTCGATGCGGCTTTGCGCCACGCCGAAGCCATGGTGCTGGCTGGCGCGACGCTGATTGATGTCGGCGGCGAATCGACCCGGCCAGGCGCGCGAGCGGTTTCTCCTCTGGAGGAGCTCGAGCGCGTCGCGCCGATTGTCGAGCTGATCAATCGCGAGCTGGATGTGATCATCTCGGTCGATACTTCGACCCCCGCAGTCATGCGCGAAACCGCCCGGCTCGGTGCCGGACTGATCAATGATGTGCGTTCGTTGCGTCGCGATGGCGCGCTGGATGCGGCGGCGGCCACCGGATTGCCGGTCTGCCTCATGCACATGCTCGGCGAGCCGGGGGATATGCAGGACAATCCGCAGTATCAGGATGTCACTCGCGAGGTCGGTGAGTTTCTCGCCGAACGCATGGATCATTGTGCCCAGGCGGGCATTCCTGCCGAGCGGATCATTCTTGATCCCGGCTTCGGCTTCGCCAAAACCTTGCAGCACAACCTAAGCTTGTTCAAGCACATGGAGGCCTTGCATGCGCTGGGGCGGCCATTGCTGGTAGGTGTTTCGCGCAAGAGTATGATTGGCCACGCTTTGAACCGTCCCGTAGGCGAGCGTCTGCATGGCGGCCTGGCGCTGGCAGCGCTGGCGTCGGTCAAGGGCGCGCGGATATTGCGCGTCCACGACGTGGCGGAAACTGTCGATGTAGTGCGAATGATCGCGGCCGTAGAATCAGCCGAATAAGAATGATGGAGCACTTATGAGCAAGAAATATTTTGGTACCGACGGCATTCGCGGTCGTGTAGGTGAATACCCGATCACGCCTGACTTCATGCTCAAGCTCGGCTGGGCTGCTGGTATGGCTTTTCGCAAGATGGGTGCCTGTAAGGTGCTGGTCGGCAAGGACACGCGGATCTCCGGCTATATGTTCGAGTCGGCACTCGAGGCCGGGCTGACCTCGGCGGGTGCCGATGTGATGCTGCTCGGCCCGATGCCGACGCCTGCCATCGCTTATCTGTCGCGTACGTTCCAGGCTGAAGCCGGCATCGTGATCAGTGCTTCGCACAACCCGCATGATGACAACGGCATCAAGTTCTTCTCCGGCAAAGGCACCAAGCTGCCCGATGAATTGGAACTGATGATCGAAGAGTTGCTCGATACGCCGATGACCGTCGTCGAGTCGAGCAAGATCGGTAAAGTGTCGCGAATCAATGACGCATCGGGTCGCTACATTGAGTTCTGCAAAAGCAGCGTGCCTACCGGGACCAATTTCGCCGGTCTGAAGATCGTTATCGACTGCGCGCATGGTGCGACTTACAAGGTTGCACCGAGCGTCTTCCGTGAGTTGGGCGCTGAAGTTGTCGTGCTTTCCGCCCAGCCGAACGGGCTGAACATCAACGATAACTGCGGTTCCACGCATATGGGGCCGTTGCAGGCCGCCGTTCTGGCTGAGCATGCGGACCTGGGTATCGCCTTCGATGGTGATGGTGATCGGGTATTGATGGTCGATCACACCGGCACCATCGTTGATGGTGATGACCTGCTGTTCATCATTGCTCGCGATCTGCATGAGCGTGGCAAGTTGCAGGGTGGCGTCGTCGGTACATTGATGAGCAATCTTGGTCTCGAGCTGGCCTTGGCGGATCTGTCGATCCCGTTCGTTCGCGCCAATGTTGGTGACCGCTACGTGATTGCCGAACTGCAAGAGCGCAACTGGCTCGTTGGCGGGGAAAACTCCGGGCATGTGGTGTGCTTCAATCACACCACTACGGGCGACGCGATCATCGCTGCCCTACAGGTGTTGATGGCTCTGAAATCCCGCAATGAAGGTCTGGCACAAACGCGCCAGGCGTTGCGCAAGTGCCCTCAGGTGCTGATCAACGTTCGCTTTGGCGGCGGTGAAAGCCCGCTGGAGCATCCGGCTGTCAAGGAGGCCAGTGCCCGTGTCACTCAGGCGATGGCGGGGCGCGGTCGCGTGCTTCTGCGCAAGTCCGGCACAGAGCCTTTGGTGCGCGTAATGGTCGAAGGCGAGGACGAAAACCAGGTCCGCGGCTATGCCGAAGAGCTGGCAAAACTGGTAACCGAAGTTTCTGCCTGATACGGCTTGCAAGCCATGATTGTGTTGGGTAACATCTGCGCCCACTTTGACCGACGAGGTACAGCATGCGTCGCCCTATGGTAGCTGGTAACTGGAAGATGCACGGTACCCGCGCCAGCGTCGCTGAGCTGATTAACGGCCTTCGTCATCTGGCCTTGCCAAGCGGTGTTGATGTCGCGGTGTTCCCGCCTTGCTTGTATATCAATCAAGTGATTGATGGCTTGAAAGGCAAGTCGATTTCGGTCGGCGCGCAGAATTCTGCGGTGGAAGCCATGCAAGGTGCGTTGACTGGTGAGATTGCTCCCAGCCAACTGGTGGATGCAGGTTGTTCCCTGGTGCTTGTCGGGCACTCCGAGCGCCGCCAGATTATGGGCGAGCGAGACGGGATGCTGAATCGCAAGTTCGCAGCGGCGCAGGCATGTGGCTTGATTCCGGTGTTGTGTGTCGGGGAAACCCTCGAGCAGCGCGAAGCCGGAAAAACTCTTGAAGTTGTCGGGCGTCAGCTGGGCAGCATCATCGAGGAGCTGGGTGTCGGTGCTTTTGCCAAGGCAGTGATTGCATACGAGCCGGTCTGGGCCATTGGTACCGGGCTGACTGCAACGCCGCAACAGGCTCAGGATGTGCATAAAGCCATTCGCGAGCAGTTGGCGGCAGAGAATTCTGAAGTCGCACGAGGTGTGCGGCTTCTATACGGCGGCAGCGTGAAGGCGGCCAATGCGGTCGAACTGTTCGGCATGCCGGATATCGATGGGGGGCTCATTGGTGGAGCTTCCCTGAATGCAGATGAGTTCGGTGCGATCTGTCGCGCCGCGGGAAACTGAAAAAATGCTGGAAACAGTCGTAGTCGTTTTTCATCTGCTGGGTGCATTGGGCGTAGTTGCTCTGGTTTTGCTGCAGCAGGGTAAGGGTGCGGACGCTGGCGCGTCTTTCGGAGCAGGTGCTTCAAATACTGTGTTCGGAAGCCAAGGTTCCTCTACCTTTCTTAGTAAGTTTACTGCTATACTTGCCGCCGGTTTCTTCATAACCAGCTTGGGGTTAGGTTACTTTGCTAAAGAGAAAGCTCATCAGCTGACTCAAGCAGGTCTGCCAGATCCAGCAGTGTTGGAAGTACCTAAGCAACAACCGGCTTCTGATGATGTCCCGGTGCTTCAAGAGCAAAAGTCGGCTACTCCAGCGACTGACGTGCCTCCAGCTCAAGAGCAGAAGTAAGAAGGGTTTCAAACGTAGTATTGCCGAGGTGGTGGAATTGGTAGACACGCAACCTTGAGGTGGTTGTGCCCATAGGGTGTAGGGGTTCGAGTCCCCTTCTCGGTACCAATTAGTCAGGAGAGCCCGCTGTTGCGGGCTTTCTTGCAGGTGGAAGGTTACATTGACCCTAAAAGGGATCGGTCGTATACTTCCGCCCCAGCTTTGTCGCGGGGTGGAGCAGTCTGGTAGCTCGTCGGGCTCATAACCCGAAGGTCGTCGGTTCAAATCCGGCCCCCGCAACCAGTTTAAGGAGCCCCTTTTAAGGGGCTTTTTGTTAGCTGGATACTTTCAACGCCGCTGTTCGACGGCGTTTCAAGGATGGGCGTTATGCCCATTTTTTTATTTTGCAAAGCATGCACATATCATGCACTAGGGGGTTCAGGTGTCGAGCAAGCTAGAAGAGTTGCAGGCCTTGCTGGCCCCGGTGGTCGTGGCCCTGGGCTATGAATGCTGGGGTATCGAGTTTTCGGCTCAGGGTCGTCACTCGATGTTGCGCGTTTATATCGATAAAGAGGGTGGCGTGCTGGTGGACGATTGCGCCATTGTCAGCCGTCAGATCAGCGGTGTTCTGGATGTTGAAGATCCGATCTCCGTTGAATACACCCTTGAAGTTTCCTCGCCTGGCATGGAGCGCCCGCTGTTCACTCTTGAGCAGTTTGCCAAATTTGCCGGTGAACAAGTGAAGATCAAGCTGCGTTCGCCTTTCGAAGGTCGACGCAATTTTCAGGGCCTTCTGCGCGGTGTAGAAGAGCAGGACGTCGTGGTGCAGGTAGAAGACCACGAGTTCCTGTTGCCGATCGATATGATCGACAAGGCCAACATTATTCCCAGTTTTGACTGAGACGCGGATCCCGCGGATCCAATGGCTTGCGAAAGGCGAGGCGTACGATGAGCAAAGAAGTACTGCTGGTTGTTGAGTCGGTATCCAATGAAAAGGGTGTACCGGCAAGCGTAATTTTTGAAGCGCTGGAGCTGGCTCTGGCCACTGCTACCAAAAAGCGTTTTGAAGACGAAGTGGACCTGCGTGTGGAAATCAACCGCCACACCGGTTCCTACGAAACCTTCCGTCGCTGGACGGTCGTCGAAGAGAATGATCTCGACGATCCGGCCATCGAGACCTGGCCAAGCAAGGTTGCCGAAACGCATCCTGGCGCCAAGGTTGGTGACGTCGTCGAAGAGAAAATCGAATCCATCGAGTTCGGCCGCATCGCTGCACAGACTGCCAAGCAGGTCATCGTGCAGAAAGTTCGCGAAGCCGAGCGCGCTCAAGTGGTTGACGCCTATCGCGAGCGCCTGGGAGAAATCATCTCCGGCACCGTGAAAAAAGTCACCCGCGACAACGTGATCGTCGATCTGGGCAACAATGCTGAAGCATTGCTGGCCCGTGAAGACATCATTTCTCGCGAAACCTTCCGTGTCGGCGTGCGTCTGCGTGCGCTGCTCAAGGAAATCCGCACCGAGAACCGCGGCCCGCAGCTGATCCTGTCGCGTACCGCGCCGGAAATGCTGATCGAGCTGTTCCGTATCGAAGTGCCGGAAATCGCCGAAGGCCTCATCGAGGTCATGGCCGCCTCCCGTGATCCGGGTTCGCGAGCCAAGATCGCCGTCCGTTCCAAGGACAAGCGCATCGACCCGCAAGGTGCCTGCATCGGTATGCGCGGTTCGCGCGTCCAGGCGGTATCGGGTGAGTTGGGCGGTGAGCGTGTTGATATCGTGCTGTGGGACGACAACCCGGCCCAGTTCGTCATCAACGCCATGTCCCCGGCCGAGGTTGCGGCAATTATCGTTGACGAAGATGCCCATGCCATGGACATCGCCGTTGGCGCAGACAATCTGGCTCAGGCCATCGGTCGCGGTGGTCAGAACGTGCGTCTGGCCAGCCAGTTGACTGGCTGGACCCTGAACGTGATGACCGAATCGGACATCCAGGCTAAGCAGCAAGCAGAAACCGGCGACATCCTGCGCAACTTCATCGACGAGCTGGAAGTCGACGAAGAACTGGCTCAGGTGCTGGTAGATGAAGGCTTCACCAGCCTGGAAGAGATTGCCTACGTACCGGTGGAGGAGATGCTCAACATCGACGGCTTTGACGAGGACATCGTCAACGAGCTTCGTGCTCGCGCCAAGGATCGCTTGTTGACCAAAGCCATCGCTACTGAGGAAAAGCTGGCAGACGCCCATCCGGCCGAAGACCTGCTCTCGCTTGAGGGTATGGACAAGGATTTGGCGATGGAACTGGCGGTGCGCGGCGTAATTACCCGCGAAGACCTGGCCGAGCAGTCTATTGACGACCTGCTCGACATCGACGGCATTGACGATGATCGTGCCGGCAAGTTGATCATGGCCGCCCGAGCCCACTGGTTCGAGTAATTAGGCGCGGCCTGAGGAGAGAAGTGCATGACGCAAGTCACGGTGAAACAACTGGCCGATGAGGTCAAAACACCGGTAGAGCGCCTGTTGCAGCAGATGCGTGAGGCAGGTCTGCCGCACACCGCCGCCGACGAAAATGTGACTGACAGTGAGAAGCAATCCCTGCTGACTCACTTGAAGAGCAGTCACAAGGCGAAAGTGGAAGAACCACGCAAGATCACGCTGCAGCGTAAAACCACCAGCACCCTTCGTGTGGCTGGTAGCAAGAGCATCAGCGTTGAAGTTCGCAAGAAGAAAGTTTTCGTACAGCGTAGCCCGGAAGAAATCGAAGCCGAGCGCAAGCGTGAACTGGATGAGCGTCGCGCAGTAGAAAATGCTGCCCGTCAGAAGGCTGAAGAAGAAGCCAAGCAACGCGCCGAAGAAGAAGCGCGTCGCCAGCCTGCTGCTGCGCAAACCGCTGCCAGCGACGCCGTTGCGGCGCCGGCTGCTGCCGAACCTGTTCGCGAAAGCGCACCGGTGGCTGCTGCTCCTGCTCCATCGGCTGACGTTCGCAACAAGCAGAACGAACAGCGCCGTCCGGACAAGCCGCGTGCCGACGACAACAATCGTCGCAGCGGCGGCGGTGATGGCGAGCGCAAAAACGCTCCGCATCGCGCATCGGTCAAAGAAAAAGCCCCGGCACCACGCGTGGCGCCACGCACTACCGACGAAGAAAGCGATGGCTTCCGTCGTGGTGGTCGCGGCAAGGCCAAGCTGAAGAAGCGCAACGCCCACGGTTTCCAGAGCCCGACCGGCCCTGTCGTGCGTGACGTGCAGATCGGCGAGACCATCACGGTTGGCGATCTGGCCAACCAGATGTCGGTCAAAGCGGCTGAAATCATCAAGTTCATGTTCAAACTGGGTACTCCAGCGACCATCAACCAGGTGCTTGATCAGGAAACTGCTCAACTGGTAGCCGAAGAACTGGGCCACAAAGTGACCCTGGTCAGCGACACCGCTCTGGAAGATTCCCTGGCCGAGTCCCTGAAGTTTGAAGGTGAGTCGTTCTCCCGTGCACCAGTCGTGACCGTAATGGGCCACGTTGACCACGGTAAGACTTCCCTGCTCGACTACATCCGTCGTGCCAAGGTAGCTGCTGGCGAAGCCGGCGGTATCACCCAGCACATCGGTGCATACCACGTTGAGACTGATCGCGGCATGGTCACTTTCCTCGATACCCCGGGTCACGCTGCGTTTACCGCAATGCGTGCCCGTGGTGCCAAGGCGACCGACATCGTGATCCTCGTGGTTGCAGCGGACGACGGCGTGATGCCGCAAACCATCGAAGCGGTTCAGCATGCTCAGGCAGCTGGCGTGCCGCTGGTGGTAGCAGTGAACAAGATCGACAAGCCGGGCGCCGATCTCGATCGCATCCGCAGCGAGCTGTCGGTTCACGGCGTGACTTCCGAAGACTGGGGTGGCGACACGCCATTCGTTCCGGTTTCGGCGAAGATGGGTACTGGCGTGGACGAGCTGCTTGAAGCCGTTCTGCTGCAGGCCGAAGTTCTCGAACTGAAAGCTACTCCGTCGGCTCCTGGCCGTGGTGTGGTGGTTGAATCGCGTCTCGACAAGGGTCGTGGCCCGGTGGCAACCGTGCTCGTTCAGGACGGTACGCTGCGTCAAGGCGACATGGTTCTGGTCGGTTCGAACTACGGCCGTGTACGTGCCATGCTCGACGAGAACGGCAAGCCGATCAAGGAAGCCGGTCCATCCATCCCTGTCGAGATCCTCGGCCTGGACGGTACCCCGGACGCTGGCGACGAGATGAGCGTAGTTGCCGACGAGAAGAAAGCCCGTGAAGTGGCTCTGTTCCGTCAAGGCAAGTTCCGCGAAGTCAAACTGGCTCGCGCTCACGCCGGCAAGCTGGAAAACATTTTCGAAAACATGGGTCAGGCCGAGAAGAAGACGCTCAACATCGTCCTCAAATCCGACGTCCGTGGTTCGCTGGAAGCGCTGAACGGTGCCTTGAATGGCCTGGGCAACGACGAAGTACAAGTGCGCGTAGTGGGTGGCGGTGTCGGTGGTATCACCGAATCCGACGCCAACCTGGCACTGGCTTCCAACGCTGTACTGTTCGGCTTCAACGTGCGTGCCGATGCCGGCGCTCGCAAGATCGTCGAGCAGGAAGGTCTGGATATGCGTTACTACAACGTGATCTACGACATCATCGAAGACGTCAAGAAAGCCCTGACCGGCATGCTCGGCAGCGATGTTCGCGAGAACATCCTGGGTGTGGCCGAAGTGCGTGACGTGTTCCGTTCGCCGAAATTTGGCGCGATCGCCGGTTGCATGGTGATCGAAGGTGTCGTGCACCGTAACCGTCCGATCCGTGTACTGCGTGAAGACATCGTTATCTTCGAAGGCGAGCTGGAATCCCTGCGCCGCTTCAAGGATGACGCTTCCGAAGTACGTGCCGGCATGGAATGCGGTATCGGCGTGAAGAGCTACAACGACGTCAAAGTCGGCGACAAGATCGAAGTCTTCGAGAAGGTTCAGGTTGCTCGCAGCCTCTGACTCGCGCACTTCAAGGGCCACGATGGGCCGTAGCATGCAAATGCACGGCACAGCGTCCGGACTCTAAACGCAACGCCCGGTCTGGCTTTTGTCAGGCCGGGCGTTTGCCGCTTTCAGACCTTGCGGGTTTCACCGCTGGGCAGTAACAGGTAACAAATCATGGCAAAAGAATACAGCCGTACCCAACGTATCGGCGATCAGATGCAGCGCGAGCTGGCGCAATTGATCCGTCGCGAAGTCAAAGACCCGCGCGTCGGCCTGGTCACCATCACTGCTGTGGAAGTGTCCCGTGACGTCGGTCATGCGAAGATTTTCATCACCGTGATGGGGCAGGACAACGCTGAAGACATCGCGCAAAGCATCAAGGTGCTCAACGCCGCCGCAGGCTTCCTGCGCATGCAGTTGGCCCGCGAAATGAAGCTGCGCAGCGTGCCGCAATTGCATTTCCACTACGACGAATCGGTCGTGCGTGGTGCACACCTGTCGGCATTGATCGAGCGCGCCGTGGCTGAAGACAATCAGCACGTTGCCGCTCCAGCACCTGAAGACACCAAGGAGTAATTCGGTGGCTCAGGTCAAACGTATCCGTCGTAACGTCAGCGGCATCATCCTGCTCGACAAGCCGTTGGGGTTCACCTCCAACGCTGCCTTGCAGAAGGTGCGCTGGCTGCTCAATGCCGAGAAGGCCGGGCACACCGGCAGCCTCGATCCGTTGGCCACCGGCGTGTTGCCGCTGTGCTTCGGCGAGGCGACCAAGTTCTCGCAATACCTGCTCGATTCCGACAAGGGCTATGAGACCCTGGCGCAACTGGGCAAGACCACCACCACGGCCGATGCCGAAGGCGAGGTTTTGCAGGAGCGTCCGGTGACCGTTGGTCGCGCCGATGTCGAAGCGGTTCTGCCGAAATTTCGTGGGCAAATCAGTCAGATACCGCCGATGTACTCGGCACTCAAGCGTGATGGCCAGCCGCTGTACAAACTGGCACGTGCAGGCGAAGTAGTGGAGCGCGAACCGCGTTCTGTTACTATTGCGCGCTTGGAATTGCTGGCCTTCGAAGGCGATACTGCGCGGCTTGCGGTGGGCTGCAGCAAGGGCACCTATATTCGCACCCTGGTGGAGGATATCGGTGAGCAACTCGGTTGTGGTGCGTACGTCGCAGAATTGCGTCGGACCCAGGCCGGGCCTTTCACCCTGGCGCAGACCGTGACCCTCGAAGAGCTGGAAGCGGTACATGCCGAAGGCGGCAACGAAGCGGTCGATCGCTTCCTGATGCCATCGGACAGCGGCCTGCAGGATTGGCCGCTGCTGCATTTCTCGGAAGCGAGTGCGTTCTACTGGCTCAACGGCCAGCCGGTACGTGCCCCGGATGCACCGAAGTTCGGCATGGTACGAGTACAGGATCACAATGGTCGCTTTATCGGTATCGGTGAAGTGAGCGAAGACGGGCGTATCGCGCCGCGTCGCTTGATTCGGTCAGAATGACCGGAACCGGTCTGCGTTAAGCGGGCCGGCGAGTGTGGCTGTTAACAGGCATGGTCACTACTCATTTATAGATACAGGGATTTGTCCCTGGCCTGTTGAAGCTGTTTCCCTGAAACAGTTTCCTGATAAGGAAGGATTGCCTCATGGCTCTCGACGTTCAAGAAAAAGCTCAAATCGTTGCTGACTACCAGCAAGCTGTTGGTGACACTGGTTCGCCAGAAGTGCAGGTTGCACTGCTGACCGCCAACATCAACAAACTGCAAGGTCACTTCAAGGCCAACGGTAAAGATCACCACTCCCGTCGTGGTCTGATCCGCATGGTTAACCAGCGTCGCAAGCTGCTGGACTACCTGAAAGGCAAGGACGTAAGCCGGTACGCCGCGCTGATCGCTCGCCTGGGTCTGCGTCGCTAATCAGCGATTGCGCTATGAGGTTGGTGGTTTGTCGGGCGTCAGCGGTTTTCCGCTGGCGTCTTGCAGGCTCCCAGCCTCAAGTTTTATCTGCAGCATGGCTTTACCTGTAGCACCCGGACAATTGCCATCGGGCCGATTCCCGAGATTGCCCAAGAATTCGCAAGAAACCGTTTCCCCCAAGAGCCACAAAGAAGGTAGGACACCGTGAACCCGGTAATCAAAAAATTCCAGTTCGGTCAATCGACCGTTACCCTCGAGACAGGCCGTATCGCCCGTCAGGCCTCCGGCGCAGTATTGGTCACCGTTGACGACGACGTCAGCGTGTTGGTGACTGTTGTCGGTGCAAAGCAAGCCGATCCGGGCAAGGGTTTCTTCCCTCTGTCCGTGCACTACCAGGAAAAGACTTACGCTGCCGGTAAGATCCCTGGCGGTTTCTTCAAGCGTGAAGGCCGTCCTTCCGAGAAAGAAACCCTGACTTCCCGACTGATCGACCGTCCGATCCGTCCGCTGTTCCCAGAAGGCTTCATGAACGAAGTGCAGGTTGTCTGCACCGTCGTTTCCACCAGCAAGAAGACCGATCCGGACATCGCTGCGATGATCGGTACCTCGGCTGCCCTGGCCATTTCCGGCATTCCGTTCGACGGCCCGATCGGCGCCGCTCGCGTGGCTTTCCACGAAAGCACCGGCTACCTGCTGAACCCGACTTACGAGCAGCAGGCCGCTTCGAGCCTGGACATGGTCGTTGCCGGTACTTCCGACGCCGTGCTGATGGTTGAATCGGAAGCCAAAGAGCTGACCGAAGACCAGATGCTGGGCGCGGTACTGTTCGCTCACGACGAATTCCAGGTTGTGATCAACGCAGTTAAAGAACTGGCTGCCGAAGCCGCCAAGCCAACCTGGAACTGGGCTCCTGCGCCAGAAGCCACCGAACTGCTGGGCGCTATCCGCGCCGAGTTTGGCGAAGCGATCTCCCAGGCTTACACCATCACCATCAAGGCCGACCGTTACGCTCGCCTGGGTGAGCTGAAGGACCAAGTGGTTGCCAAGCTGTCCGGTGAAGAAGGCCAGCCAAGCTCTGCTGAAGTCAAAGCCGCCTTCGGCGAAATCGAATACCGCACCGTTCGCGAAAACATCGTCAACGGCAAGCCACGTATCGACGGTCGCGACACCAAGACTGTACGTCCGCTGAACATCGAAGTCGGCGTTCTGCCGAAGACTCACGGTTCGGCACTGTTCACCCGTGGCGAGACCCAGGCACTGGTTGTTGCAACACTGGGCACCGCCCGTGACGCACAACTGCTCGACACCCTGGAAGGCGAAAAGAAAGACCCGTTCATGCTGCACTACAACTTCCCGCCGTTCTCGGTGGGCGAGTGTGGTCGCATGGGTGGCGCCGGTCGTCGCGAAATCGGTCACGGCCGTCTGGCCCGTCGTTCGGTTTCGGCCATGCTGCCAGCCGCTGACGTGTTCCCGTACACCATCCGCGTGGTGTCGGAAATCACCGAATCCAACGGTTCGAGCTCGATGGCTTCCGTGTGCGGTGCTTCCCTGGCACTGATGGACGCTGGTGTACCGATGAAGGCACCGGTGGCCGGTATCGCCATGGGTCTGGTTAAAGAAGGCGAGAAGTTCGCCGTTCTGACCGACATCCTCGGCGACGAAGATCACCTGGGCGACATGGACTTCAAGGTAGCCGGTACCGCCAAAGGCGTTACCGCATTGCAGATGGACATCAAGATCAAGGGCATCACCGAAGAGATCATGGAAATCGCTCTGGGCCAGGCCCTTGAAGCGCGCCTGAACATCCTCGGCCAGATGAACCAGATCATTGGCCAGTCGCGTACCGAACTGTCGGCCAACGCTCCGACCATGATCGCGATGAAGATCGATACCGACAAGATCCGTGACGTTATCGGTAAAGGTGGCGCGACCATCCGTGCGATCTGCGAAGAAACCAAGGCTTCGATCGACATCGAAGACGACGGCTCGATCAAGATCTTCGGCGAAACCAAGGATGCTGCAGAAGCTGCTCGTCAACGCGTTCTGAGCATCACTGCAGAAGCCGAGATCGGCAAGATCTACGTCGGTAAGGTTGAGCGCATCGTCGACTTCGGCGCATTCGTCAACATCCTGCCGGGCAAGGACGGTCTGGTGCACATCTCGATGCTGAGCGACGCTCGCGTAGAGAAAGTCACCGACATTTTGAAAGAAGGTCAGGAAGTGGAAGTGCTGGTACTGGACGTGGACAACCGCGGCCGTATCAAGCTGTCCATCAAAGACGTGGCAGCTGCCAAGGCTTCGGGCGTTTAATCACCCCAACGCTTTAGCGCAATGAAGATGCCCCCGCCGTGCAAACGGCGGGGGCATTTTTTTATCTGAAATAAAGAAATTGTGGCGAGGGGATTTATCCCCGTTCGGCTGCGAAGCAGTCGTAAAACCAGACACTGCGGACCGCCTGAAACACCGAGGTGCCAGATTCACGGCCGCTTCGCAGCCCAACGGGGATAAATCCCCTCGCCACAAATGTGGTTCTCAAAAGAAAACCATCAGACAACCCACAAATTTGCCGCAGCTCGAGACCGGTGCTAGGTTTAGCCCACCGCCCGTGTAGCTCAGCCGGTAGAGCAGCGCACTCGTAACGCGAAGGTCGCAGGTTCGATTCCTGTCTCGGGCACCAACTCCTCAGCGTGCCACGTCGATACATGTTCCGCAGGTCAGCTTTTTGTGCAAGAGATGTAAAGAGCCGTGTAATTCGTCATGCAAACGTCCTATATTCGGTGCCTGCATGAGCATCGCTTAGCAGTTTTCAGATGATCCCGAATGGTTCCGAAGGCCGGCCAGTCCGCGTCAGAGAGATCCTTGATGATCCAGATCCATCCTCCATTCCTAAGATCAGCGAGAACCCCATGACTGAATTGACCCAAGAGCAACGCCACGAACAAGCGCTGGAAAAATACCTTCTGGATGTGCCGGACCTGAAGGAAGAGATCAAGGACCTGAGTCCCGATGATCAGAAAGACCAGATCCAGTGGGCCTTCGAAGACGAAGCCGAAGCGCAGGGCTTGCAGCCGTGGGAGCTGACGCTCAAGTACACGAGCACGCCGGAGGAGTTCGAGGCGCAGCGCCTCGTGCTGCACAAGGAAGCGGCGGAAGTATTGGGTGTCGAGTGGGAAGAGTACTGCGAGATGAATAATCTCGTCGTATAAGAGCAGCTGTGAGCTTCTAGCTACAAGCTACAAGCTGCAAGCTGCAAGTCAAAGCAGAGTCGCTTGGCTTGTAGCTTGTAGCTTGTAGCTTGTAGCTTGCCGCTGCGTTTAGAGGCTCAGTCGCATCGACAGGTCCACCGCTTTGACATCCTTGGTCATCGCACCAATCGAAATGTAATCCACACCCGTTTCGGCGATCGGCAGCAGCGTGCTTTCGTTGATGCCGCCGCTGGCTTCCAGTTTCGCTTTGCCGGCGGTCAGGCGTACCGCTTCGCGCATGTCGTCCAGGCTCAGTTCGTCGAGCATAATGATGTCGGCGCCGGCTTCCAGCGCCTGCTTCAACTCTTCAAGACTTTCCACTTCAATCTCCACCGGTTTGCCCGGGGCGATCTTGTGTGCGGCGGCCACGGCTTCGGCGATGCCACCACTGGCGGCGATGTGGTTTTCCTTGATCAGGAAGGCGTCGTAGAGACCGATGCGATGGTTGTGGCAGCCGCCGCAGGTCACCGCATATTTCTGTGCCAGACGCAGGCCGGGCAGGGTTTTGCGGGTGTCGAGCAACTTGACCTGCGTCTCGCCGACGAAGTCTGCCAGGTACTGCGCGCGCGTCGCCACGCCAGACAGCAACTGCAGGAAGTTCAATGCGCTGCGTTCGCCGGTCAGCAGTGAGCGAGCCGGGCCTTCGAGGTGAAACAGCGGCTGATTGGCTTTGACGCGCTGGCCGTCGACCACTTGCCAATGCACCGCCACGCGCGGATCGAGCTGGCGAAACACCGCATCGACCCACGCGGTGCCGCAGATGACGGCGTCGTCACGGGTGATGATGGTGGCTTTGGCCAGGCGTTCGGCCGGGATCAGTTGCGCGGTGATGTCGCCGCTGCCGACGTCTTCGAGCAACGCACGGCGCACGTTGTTTTCGATTTCGGCGGTCAGATCGGCGAGACGTAGATTCGGCATAACGGACTCCACAAACAAAGTGGTTCGATTATAGGGGCAGGGCGCGAGCCAACCCAAGGCGAGAACGTGCGTGCCTGGCGCATCTGGTCGATTTTCCTGCGCTGAGTGCGAGGTGTATGGCGTATAGGGGAAACCCTGAGGCCTATAGCATCGCCGGCCTCTTTTGCCAGATAATCCGCCTTGTATTTGACGTCATGGCTTTGACGAACGACTCCGCTGGGGCAGTGTCGAAAGCGACGAACCGAATCACCGTTCCAGGAGGCTTGGATGCGCAACGACGGGAAAGTGGTGCCTTTGCACCGGGCGACTGCCGATCTGGCGGACCACTCGCCGCTTGCCCGCTTGCCGGTGATTCTGCTGCAGGTCCGCGACAAGGCTGCGCAGCAGCTGCGCCACGATTTGCAGGAGCTGTTCGATAACGCCGACGACACGCTGTTCGAAATGGCCGACCGGGCGCGCAACGACGTCGATCAGAACATCTTTTTCGAAGCCATGCGCGACCTGCGCCTCAAGCGCAAGAATATCGAGCGCGGCTTTCTTGAACTGTTCTTTGAAGCCTTCGCCGGCCTTACCCAATACGACCCCGCCGCCAACACCCTGCCACGCACGCCGGTGGTCGAAGAGTCGGCGCCGCGCACCGATGCCATGGAGCGTACCGTCGCCGTGCAGACCATGGTCAGTCGCGTGCTCAAGCGCGACGGCTTCGCTCTCGACCAACTGACCGCCCGCTTCAGCTCGATGCTCGGCAAGCGTCTGGACGATCAGCACAACCCGCTGAGTCCGGCGATGCTCTGCGAATATTTCCTGCAGGCCGGGCGTAACCTCGGCGTCGAGATCAAGGTCAAGCTGATCCTGCTCAAGCTGTTCGAACGCTATGTGCTGGCTGACACCGAGCAGCTGTATGGCGAGGCCAATCAGCTGTTGCTCGCGACCGGCGTGTTGCCACATCTGAAACCCGCCGTGGCTCGTCGCATGGTCGAGCCTGCGGACAGCGACACATTGATTGAAGATCTCGACGAGCCGCCAGCGGACGAAGGCATCGAGGAAGTGTTCGCCGCGATGCAGCAATTGCTCGCCCAGGTGCGCGGCCGCGTCACACCGACCCTGGAGCCCGGCGCCCCGGCGCATCCGATCAACACCCGCGACCTGCTGCGGTTGTTGTCGCACTTGCAGCAATACGTACCGGCGCTGGAGGCTCAGGAAGATTTCGATCTGCGCCATCAGCTCGAACAACTGCTGACCCGGGTCAGCGTCAGAAGTGGCCGCTCCCGCGTCGTCGCGACTGCCGACGAAGATGTGATCAACCTGATCGCCATGGTCTTCGACTGCATCCTCGACGATCGCAACGTGCCTGACGCGCTCAAGGCGCTGATCGGCCGATTGCAGATTCCGATGCTCAAGGTCGCCGTGCTCGACAAGAGTTTCTTCAGCCGCAGCACGCACCCGGCGCGGCGCCTGCTCAACGAAATCGCCGAGGCCGCAATGGGCTGGAGCGATTGCGACGGCGCTGAGCGCGACAACCTCTACGTGCGCATCGAGCAAGTGGTGCAGCGCTTGCTGAGTGATTTTGTTGACGACCCGGCGATCTTCTCCGAACTGCTCGCCGACTTCCTCGCCTTCACTCAGGAAGAGCGCCGGCGCACTGGACTGCTTGAACAACGCTTGCGGGACGCCGAGGAAGGCCGGGCGAAGGCCGAGCTGGCTCAACGGCGTGTCGCGCAGGCGTTGCAACAGGCGCTACTGGGCAAAGTGCTGCCGGCGACGGTGGTGAGTTTCGTCCAGCAGGCCTGGAGCAAAGTGCTGTTGCTGACCTGCCTCAAGCATGGCGATCAGTCTGCCGAATGGCACGCCGACGTGCAGACCATGGAACAGTTGGTCTGGAGCGTGCAGCGCCATGACGACGGCGAATCCAGCCTGCGCCTGCTGGCACTGGTCCCGGGTTTGCTCAAGTCGCTGCGAGATGGCCTGAGCAGTACCGCGTTCGACCCGTTTGCCACCAGCGAATTTTTCAGCGAACTGGAGGCTCTGCACGTACGCGTGCTGGAGCGTTTCGACGATGCCGATCACAGCACCACGCCGCTGATCGAAGTTACCCACGAGCTCTTGCAGCACAGTGCCGGCCAGACGGCAGCCACCCCGGCGCCGCGCCTGGCGCAAGACGCTGCCGGCCTGTCTCAGGTCGAGCAGTTGCGTGTGGGCCACTGGGTGGTGTTCGACGCAGACGACGAACAGACCTTGCGTTGCAAACTCGCCGCGATCATCGAAGAGACCGGCAAATATGTCTTCGTCGACCGCACCGGGACGAAAGTGCTGGAGCACAGCCGCGCCGACCTCGCCTTGGCTTTCAGCCGTGGCGCCGCGCGTGCGCTGGATGACACCTTGCTGTTCGACCGCGCACTGGAATCGGTGCTGGGCGACCTGCGGCGACTCAATCGCGGCAAGTGATCGCGCGCCGGGTGCGGATCGCGGCATACTGGGCGCCCACATGGTCGGCGTTGAAGGAATCGGTATGCAGTTGGATCCCGCGAGCGGGTGGTGTCATGGCGTGCAGATCTGCCCGTCGCCCAACTTCAATGAGCGCCCGGCGGGCGAAGTGTCCCTGTTGGTCATCCACAACATCAGCCTGCCGCCGGCGCAATTCGCCACGGGCAAGGTGCAGGAATTTTTCCAGAATCGTCTGGATGTCACCGAACATCCCTACTTTGCAGGCATCGCTGACCTGCGCGTCTCGGCGCATTTTCTGATTGAACGTGACGGCAAGGTCACCCAGTTTGTCTCTTGTCTTGCGCGGGCGTGGCATGCCGGTATTTCGATGTTCGAAGGTCGTGAAACCTGTAACGATTTTTCCGTGGGCATCGAGCTGGAAGGCACCGATGATCTGCCGTTCACCGACGAGCAATATCGCGCGCTGACTGCGCTGACCCGGCAGTTGCAGAAGCGCTTTCCGGCGATCACCGATCAGCGTATCTGTGGCCACAGCGATATCGCGCCGGGGCGCAAGACCGATCCGGGACCGGCATTCGACTGGGCACGCTACCGCGCAGCCCTGGCAAAAGAGGAAGGACAATGAGTTTTCTGGTGTTACTGCTGGCGGTGTGGATCGAGAAGTTTTCGGCCCTGCGTCATCGGCTTCAACGCGACGGCGGATGGATCCGCGAACTGCACAAACTCGAAAACAGCAAACGGCTGGCCAGGCAACCGTGGCTGGTGCTGACGATTCTGGTGCTGTGCCCGGTGGCGTTGCTGGCGCTGTTGCTGCTGGTGCTGGAACCGGTGGCGTACGGTCTGCTGGCGCTGCCGGTGCATTTGCTGGTGGTGATTTACAGCCTCGGGCGTGGCGACCTGCTCGGCGGCCTCGGACCGTTCCGCGATTCCTGGCGCCGTGAGGATCTGCAAGCGGCGGCCCACGTGGCCAAGCGCGACCTGGACATCTGCGCCGACAGCGGCGAGCAATTGCTTGAACAAGTGCAGGGGCATCTGCTGTGGCAGGCCTACCAGAGTTTCTTTGCGGTGATCTTTTGGTACTTCCTCCTCGGTCCGGTGGCGGCATTGGCTTATCGCCTGTTGGCGCTGGCCCAAGAGCACGGCAGCAATCCGGCGCTGGTCGAGCGTGCTGCGCAATTGCGTCACGCTTTCGATTGGGTGCCGGTGCGTTTGCTGGCGGCAAGTCTTGCGCTGGTCGGCAACTTCGTTGCGGTCAGCCGAGTGATGCTGCATGAGCTGCTCAACTGGAACATCAGCGCTGCGCAGTTGATCAACAAGGTCGGCCTGGCAGCCGGGGAAGTTCCACCGCCAGTGGTCGGCCCGGACGGCATCAACACCCTCGATTGCCTGTGGGAACTGCTGCTGCGCGCGGCAGTGCTGTGGTATGCCGGGTTTGCCTTGTGGACGGTTCTGGTTCACTGATAAGCCAGCGTGAAACTCATTGTGGCGAGGGGATTTATCCCCGATGGGCTGCGTCGCAGCCCTGAAAACCCTGTTCCACCATTCATCAGTAACCATAAGTTACAAAACCTCCCGCCGATTTACGCTATACAGAGATAGCGCCCGATAGTGGCTATCTGCTGTCGTCCCGCGCCTGCCAATAAAAACAAGAAAAACCAAGGGAGACTTCCAGTGAAGAGCTTGCTCTATCCCGCCGTCTCGCTGATGAACCGTCTGAGCTTCGGCATGAAGTTCAGCCTGATCAGCGTGCTGTTCCTGGTGCCGATGCTGGTGACCAATTTCTATCTGGTACGCGATTCCTATCGCGAATTTCAGGGCACCCGTGTCGAATTGCAGAGCCTCGACCTGCTGGGCAGCAGCCTGACCCTGCGCCGGGATCTGGAAACCCTGAACAATCTGGTGCAGATCGACGTCACCCTCGGCCAGTCCGGCAAGGCCGGCAATGTCGAAGCGCAGATCCAGACGCTGGAGCAGGCTTTGCTCGCGCGCCTCGAAGGGCTGACGGCGATGACCGAAGACCCCGAGCAGATCAAGCAATTCGAGGCCAAGCGCGATGAAATGATCGCCGCGTTCAAGGCCCAGCAAGCAGAGAGCTCGCTGCAAAGCAAAAGCGCGTTGATCGGCAAGTTGCTGGCCAGTGCGCAGATTTTCAGCCAGATCATCACCAGTCAGGCCGGGTTGAGCCGCGACAACCAGAGCGACATTCGTCAGCTCAGCGAACTGGTTACGCTGATCACCCCCAGCGTCACGCAGACCCTCGGCGAAGGCCGGGCGATGGGTTCGTATTCGTTGGGCCAGGGCTTTCTCAACAGTTCCTCGAGCACGCGTTTTGACGAGTTGTTGGTGCAGCTCGAAAAACTCCAGGCCGAGTACGCCCTGAAACTGCAAGACGCCCTCGGCTCCAGCAACGCCGCACGCGAATCCCTCAGTGCCCAGGCCGACAGCAGCAAGGCTTCGCTCAAGCAGGCCAGCGAGCTGTTCGAAGAACAAGTGGTGATGGCCGACACCCTCGATGCGCCGTGGCAGGCGTTTTACGACCAAGTGACCGGGCTGATGGAACACACCTACCAGCTCAATCAGGCCACGCTGAAATTCCTCGACAGCCAATTGCAGCAGCGTCTGGCGCAGAACCGCACGCACATGATTCTGCAAGCCTCGGCGCTGTCGGTGGTCTTTGTGCTGATTTTCTATCTTTATGGCGGTTTCTACGCCTCGACCCGGACCACCCTGAAAAGCCTTGGCGCCATGATGGACAAGGTCGCCGCCGGTGACATGACCGTCAACTTCAAGGCCAGCAGCCGCGATGAACTGGGCGAGTTGGGCGAGGTGTTCAACGGCACGGTGAAGAAGATTCACGACCTGATCGAGCGCGTCGGCCACACCGTTGGCGAGGTCGAGCGTCAGGCCGGCCAGGTCGAAAGCGTGTCGGCGCAGAGCAATCAGGCTGTCGCTGGGCAGCGGTCGCAGATCGAACAAGTGGCGACGGCGATGAACCAGATGTCGGCGACTTCAATGGAAGTCGCGCGCAGTGCTGCTGCGGCGGTGAGCAGCGCCCACAGCGTCAACGACGAAACCCTCAGCGGGCGCGGGCTGGTGGAATCGCAGCAGGGCAGCATTGCCGCACTGGCCAGCGAAATCGATCAGTCGGTGCTGGTGATCAATCAACTGGCCAGCGACAGCCAGTCGATCAGCCGTGTACTGGAAGTGATCAAGAGCATCGCCGAGCAGACCAACCTGCTAGCACTCAATGCGGCGATCGAAGCGGCGCGAGCCGGCGAGCAGGGGCGCGGCTTTGCCGTGGTCGCAGATGAAGTGCGCACCTTGGCCAAGCGTACCCAGCAATCGACCGAAGAAATCGAGCAGATGATCGCCAAACTGCATGGCGGCGTCGGCGCGGCGGTGAAGGCCATGGGCGTCAGCCATCAGATGGCCAACGGCACGGTGGGCCAGTCGGAGAAAGTTCAGCAGGCGCTGGAGAACATTCTTGGCGCGGTGGGCATGATCGTCGACCAGAACCAGCAGATCGCCGCTGCCGTCGAACAGCAGACCGCCGTGGCCCACGACATCGATCAGAACATCGTCGAGATCAACCGCGCTGGCGAACGCACAGCACAAGGTGCGCACCAGACCGAAGATGCCAGCCGCGCGCTGTCGGCGCAGGTGGTTGAGCTCAAACAACTGATCAGCGCATTTCGCGTCTGAAAGGCTGGAACCGGATCAAAAATGTGGGAGCGAGCCTGCTCGCGAAGGCGGTGGGTCAGGCATTGACGATGTCACTGACAGATTGCTTTCGCGAGCAGGCTCGCTCCCACAGGGGACGGCAGTATTACCAGCCGAAGACTTCGCAGCAGTTGGCGGTGCTGGCGTTGGCCAGTTGTTCAGGCGTGATATTCATCAGCTCGGCCAGCGCCGCACAAATCGCCGGCAAATGCGCCGGGCTGTTGCGCTGGCCGGGGAACATGGCGGGGGCCATGTCTGGTGAGTCGGTTTCCAGTACCACCGATTGCAGCGGCAGTTCCGGCAGGTCGTTGCACTGCCGAGACCCAGTTGAATCCCGCTTGATGTATCCCCCTGCCTCTCGCTCGCCCTTTAGACATCCATCGCAGTTTTCCGTTTTCGCGTTCAGCGCAAGCATCTTCGTAGATTCTTGATTTCGGCACGGCTGAGTGAAGCCGCTCGTCGGGACTGTCAGGTTTTACAGTAGGACGAGTTGGGTCAATCGGATTTACTAAATTGGCCTGAACGACCCGACCTATTTTCATCTTGTCTTTACTATGTTTTAAGGAGCGATCATGAAAGCAAGTAACAGATTTTCCGGTGGCAGACCTGCGCCTGGTGTAGAGAACGTTTCTAAAAAAAATACTATCACCAAAGAGAATTTTGAAAGGCTTAGCAAGAACGCGACTTTATATGACGGGGAGCTTCATGCGGTCAGGGGAGCTTACCGGGGACAAATAAGATACAGATATTGGTGGAGTAGCGATGGAAGTATTTTTTACTGTTATTCCACGGAGTACACAATTAATGATCCAGATTATTTTGGAAGGCATAAGGCCAACATACATTTCAGTTTTGATGATGTTCAATGGTGGGGTGAAGATTCTGAAGACAATATGCGACAGGACGATAAGTGGAACGAGTGGGCTGTCGGAGGGTATGTAGGGGCAAATAAAAAAGCTCGAGTGTATGTCAGGTTTGATTTTGATCTTCCTTTCTCTGATGAGAGCGGGGAGAATTCCGTCTTCTATACTTTTCCCGGAAAGTGACTTGCTGTTTAGAAGTAGGCAGGTTAAATCAAACTTTGGCCGTGGTATGTGCTGTTCTGTGCCCTCCGCTTTGTGGTCTTGGTCAAATTCCTTGAACTTATTGGAATATCTAATATTTCGCAGTAGTGTGCTGAAAGCACTAAGTGATTACATCATTTAGCACAATCTAGAATGTAGGGGAGAGCCTGTTCGTAATAGCGGTCTGTCTGAAAAATAGCTGTAACTGACACACCGCTTTCGCGAGCAGGCTCGCTCCCACAGGGGATTGCGGTGTTACCAGCCGAAGACTTCGCAGCAGTTGGCGGTGCTGGCGTTGGCCAGTTGTTCAGGCGTGATATTCATCAGCTCGGCCAGCGCCGCACAAATCGCCGGCAGATGCGCCGGGCTGTTGCGCTGGCCGGGGAACATGGCGGGGGCCATGTCTGGTGAGTCGGTTTCCAGTACCACCGATTGCAGCGGCAGTTCCGGCAGCACCCGATGCATGCGCAATGCCTGCGGCCAGGTCGGTGCGCCGCCGATACCCAGTTTGAACCCGAGCTTGATGTACTCCCGCGCTTCCTCGCGACTGCCGGCGAAGGCGTGGATGATGCCCGCGCGTTTGAGCTTGAAGCGCTTGAGCGTGGCGATCACCGCTGCGTGGCTGCGGCGTACGTGGATCAGCGCCGGCAACTCGAAGTCCGCCGCCAGTTGCAGCTGCGCTTCGAACAACGCCTGTTGCCGTTCGCGATCGAGGTTTTCGATGAAGTAATCCAGGCCGATTTCGCCCACCGCGCATAACTGTCGATGCCCGCGCAAGCGCGTCAGCCAGCCCCCCAGCGCGCTCAAATCTTCGGGGCGATGCTGATCGAGAAATACCGGGTGCAATCCGAACGCGGCGTACAGGTCGGCATCGCTCTGCACCAGATCCCACACCCGTTGCCAGTTGCCCTGATGCACGCCCAGCACGACGATGCGCCGCACGCCGAGGGCGCGGCTTTCGGCCAGCAACTCTGCGCGATCGGCGTCGAAGTCGGGGAAGTCGAGGTGGGTGTGGCTGTCGATCAGCTCCACGATTCAGTCCCGATGAATACGCTGCTTGAAGGTCCGCGCAATGGCTTGCACGCCCGGTTGATAATCGTCCTGCTCGACGGCGGCCAGGGCCAGTTCCAGGGCCTTGTCGGCGATCAACTGGTGTTGCTGGGACATGGCGTTCACCGGCAGCGGCAGGAAATCCAGCAACTGCGTGTCACCGAAGGTGCCGAGGCGCAGCGGCCGCGATTTCAGCGGGAAATCATGCAGCGCATCGAACACGCCTTGCAGCAGCACGTAGGAAGTGGTCACCAGCGCGTCAGGCAAATGCCCCAGCCGCTGCAGGAGTTCTTCCATCAATTGCTTGCCGCACTCGCGGCTGAACGACTCGGCGTGCTCGACCAGCACCTCGCCTTTGAAATCGTTGAGCGCTGCGCGGAAGCCGGCGGCACGCTCCTGGCTGATGCTCAGCTCCGGCCGTGCGCCGAGCAGCACGATCTGTTTGAGCTGCGGATCGAGCAGGCTCTGGGTCAGATGCAGGCTGGCCTCGCGGTCGTCGCTGATCACCGAGCAGAAATGCTCCGGTTCCATGACCCGGTCGATGGCGATGATCGGCAGACCCTTGGCCTGCAACTGCCGATAGCTGTCATCACCGGCCGGCAGGCAACTGGCGACGATCAGCGCATCGCAACGACGCGCGCGGAACAGTTGCAGCAACTGGCGCTCGCTGTCCGGCGCATCGTCGGAACTGGCGATCAGCAATTGATAACCGCGCGCCCGCGCGCCTTGTTCGAGCAACTTGGCGATCCGCGCGTAACTGGGGTTTTCCAGATCCGGCAGGATAAAGCCCAGGGTGCGCGTGTGCCGACTGCGCAGGCCGGCCGCTTGCGGATTGGGCGTAAAGCCATGCAGATCGACCACCGCGCGCACGCGCTCGACGGTCGCGTTGCTGATGCGTTGCTGTTCGGCCTTGCCGTTGATGACGTAGCTGGCGGTGGTGACGGAGACGCCGGCCAACCGCGCGATATCACTGAGTTTCAACCCGGTATTTCCTTGTTTTTTCGAGCATGCCGCGACATTTTCGCCAATCCTACCCGATAAGGGCAGCCGACTTATTGCCTGGGCAGATCCGACCAGTTGGACTTCAAGGATGAGACATTATCGAGTAACGTGCCGATCAATCTAGATTAAACGTTTCAGCAAGCGTATTTTCTACGTTTTAGGTGCCTTTGGCCGGTCCTGCCGTGAAACCGCCAAAACTGCCGCTGAAAAGCGCGGCAGAGCGCCTAAGCTGTGAACCATTCAAAACAATACCTGGCGTTGAACTGCGCCAAAAAGGAGATCGCATGCTCGAGCTCACTATAGAGCAGATATCCATGGGCCAGTCGGCCGTGGATAAACCCGCTGCCCTGCAATTGCTGGCCAGTCATCTGGTTGCCGACGGTCTGGTTGCCGACGGCTACCTCGCCGGCCTGCAGGCCCGGGAAGCCCAGGGCTCGACCTTTCTCGGTCAAGGCATCGCCATTCCCCACGGTACGCCGGAAACCCGCGATCAGGTATTCGCCACCGGCGTGCGCCTGATGCAGTTTCCCGACGGCGTCGATTGGGGCGATGGCCAGATCGTTTATCTGGCGATCGGCATCGCGGCGAAATCCGACGAACACCTGCGCCTGCTGCAACTGCTGACCCGCGCCCTCGGCGAGACCGATCTGGGCCAGGCCCTCCGTCGTGCCAGCTCGCCCGAAGCGCTGCTGAAACTGCTGCAAGGCGCGCCGCAGGAACTGGCGCTGGATGCGCAGATGATCGGCCTCGGCGTGTCGGCCGACGATTTCGAAGAACTGGTCTGGCGCGGCGCACGTCTGCTGCGTCAGGCCGATTGTGTGAGCAACGGCTTTGCCGGCGTGTTGCAACAAGTCGAAGCGCTGCCACTGGGCGATGGCCTGTGGTGGCTGCACAGCGAGCAGACCGTGAAGCGTCCGGGGCTGGCGTTCGTCACCCCGGACAAACCGATGCGCTACCTCGGCCAGCCGCTCAGCGGTCTGTTCTGCCTCGCCAGTCTGGGCGAAGCGCATCAGGCGTTGCTCGAGCGTTTGTGCGCGTTGCTGATCGAAGGTCGCGGCCACGAACTGGGCCGCGCCACCAGCAGCCGCAAAGTCCTCGAAGTGCTCGGCGGTGAATTGCCTGCCGATTGGCCGAGTGCGCGCATTGCCTTGGCCAACGCCCATGGCTTGCACGCACGCCCGGCGAAAATTCTCGCGCAGTTGGCGAAAAGCTTTGATGGCGAAATCCGCGTGCGCATCGTCGACAGCCAGGACAGCGCCGTGTCGGTGAAGAGCCTGAGCAAACTGCTCAGCCTCGGCGCCCGGCGCGGTCAGGTGCTGGAGCTGATCGCCGAACCGAGCATCGCCAGCGATGCCTTGCCGGCCTTGCTCGCGGCGATTGAAGAAGGCCTCGGTGAGGAAGTCGAGCCGCTGCCGGCCGTGAGTCAGCAGCGCGAAGTGATCGCCGACATCGCCGAAGTGCTGATCGCGCCGGCCTCCGGCAGCCTGTTGCAGGCGATTCCTGCCGCACCGGGCATCGCCATCGGCCCTGCGCACATTCAGGTGCTGCAAGCCATCGATTACCCGTTGCGCGGCGAGTCGGCGGCAATCGAGCGCGAGCGCCTCAAGCAAGCGCTGAGCGACGTGCGCCGCGACATCCAAGGCTTGATCGAACGCAGCAAGGCCAAGGCAATTCGCGAGATTTTCATCACTCACCAGGAAATGCTCGACGACCCGGATCTGACCGACGAAGTCGACACCCGCCTCAAGCAAGGCGAAAGCGCCGAAGCGGCGTGGATGGCGGTGATCGAAGCCGCCGCCAAACAGCAGGAATCGCTGCAGGACGCTTTGCTCGCCGAGCGTGCCGCCGATCTGCGCGACATCGGTCGCCGGGTGCTGGCGCAGCTGTGTGGCGTGCAAACCGCGAACGAACCTGAGCAACCGTACATTCTGGTGATGGACGAAGTCGGCCCGTCCGATGTCGCGCGCCTGGATCCTGCGCGAGTGGCAGGGATTCTCACCGCGCGCGGCGGTGCTACCGCGCACAGCGCCATCGTCGCCCGCGCGCTCGGTATTCCAGCACTGGTCGGCGCGGGTGCAGCGGTGCTGTTGCTCGAGCCGGGCACGCCGCTGTTGCTCGACGGTCAGCGTGGCCGTCTGCATGTCGACGCCGATGCCGCGACCCTCAAGCGTGCCGCTGAAGAGCGCGACACCCGCGAGCAACGCCTGAAGATCGCCGCCGAACAACGCCATCAACCGGCACACACCACCGACGGCCACGCCGTCGAAGTGTTCGCCAACATCGGCGAAAGCGCAGGCGTGACCAGCGCGGTGGAGCAGGGCGCCGAAGGCATTGGTCTGCTGCGCACCGAACTGATTTTCATGGCCCACCCACAGGCCCCGGATGAGGCGACCCAGGAAGCCGAATACCGTCGCGTCCTCGATGGTCTGGCCGGGCGGCCGCTGGTGGTGCGTACGCTCGATGTCGGCGGCGACAAACCGCTGCCGTATTGGCCGATCGCCAAGGAAGAAAACCCGTTCCTCGGCGTGCGCGGCATCCGCCTGACCCTGCAGCGGCCGCAGATCATGGAAGCGCAACTGCGCGCCTTGCTGCGCTCGGCCGACAACCGTCCGCTGCGGATCATGTTCCCGATGGTCGGCAGCGTCGAAGAGTGGCGCCAGGCCCGCGACATGACCGAACGCCTGCGTCTGGAAATTCCAGTCGCCGACCTGCAATTGGGGATCATGATCGAGGTGCCATCCGCCGCACTGCTCGCGCCGGTTCTGGCCAAGGAAGTCGACTTCTTCAGCGTCGGCACCAACGACCTGACCCAATACACCCTGGCCATCGACCGTGGTCACCCGACCCTGTCTGCTCAAGCGGATGGCTTGCACCCGGCGGTGCTGCAACTGATCGACATCACCGTGCGCGCCGCCCATGCCCATGGCAAATGGGTGGGCGTCTGCGGCGAACTGGCGGCTGATCCGCTGGCGGTGCCGGTGCTGGTTGGCCTCGGTGTCGACGAGCTTAGCGTGTCCGGTCGCAGCATTGCCGAAGTCAAGGCGCGCATCCGTGAACTCAGCCTGACCCAGGCGCAAACCCTCGCCCAACAGGCCCTGGCCGTGGGCAGCGCGAATGAAGTGCGCGCATTAGTGGAGGCCCTGTAAATGGCCAAGATTCTTACCCTGACCCTCAACCCGGCACTCGACCTCACCGTCGAGCTGTCACGGCTGGATGCCGGTCAGGTCAATCGCAGCGAGGAGATGCACACCCACGCTGCGGGCAAAGGCGTCAACGTCGCCCAAGTGCTGGCGGATCTTGGCCATCAGGTCACCGTCAGCGGCTTTCTCGGCGAAGACAATCAGCAAGCGTTCGAAACCCTGTTCGCCAAGCGCGGTTTCGTCGACGCGTTCATCCGCGTGCCGGGCGAGACGCGCAGCAACATCAAGGTCGCCGAGCAGGACGGGCGCATCACCGACATCAACGGGCCAGGCCCGGTGGTCGATGCAACGGCGCAGCAAGCCTTGCTTGATCGCTTGCAGCAGATCGCACCGGGGCACGATGCCGTCGTGGTCGCCGGCAGTCTGCCGCGTGGCGTCACCGCGCAATGGTTGCGCGAGCTGATTGAAAGCTTGAACGCGCTCGGCTTGAAAGTCGCCCTCGATTCCAGCGGAGAAGCCTTGCGCGCCGCGTTGCAGGCCAGCCCCTGGTTGATCAAGCCGAACACCGAGGAACTGGCCCACGCACTCGGCTGCGAAGTGGTCTCGCCAATCGCCGAAGCACAAGCCGCCGCACGTCTGCACGGGCAAGGCATCGAGCACGTGGTGATCTCCCACGGCGCCGACGGGGTCAACTGGTTCAGTGTCGGCTCGGCCCTGCATGCCTCGCCGCCGAAGGTCAGCGTGGCCAGCACGGTCGGTGCCGGCGATTCCTTGCTGGCCGGCATGCTCCACGGTCTGCTCAGCGCCGACACCCCCGAGCAAACCCTGCGCACCGCCACCGCGATTGCGGCAATGGCGGTGACCCAGATCGGTTTTGGTATCAACGACGCTGCGCAACTGGCGCAGCTCGAACAGGGCGTGCGCGTGCGTCCCCTGACAGAACAATAAGAGGGTTTGTCATGAAGTTAGCCATTGTTACGGCTTGCCCGAACGGCATGGTCACCAGTGTGCTGTGCGCGCGTCTGCTCGATGCAGCGGCGCAGCGTCAGGGCTGGAGCACCAGCGTTGAAGTGGTCGATCCGGCGCACCCGGAACGCGAATTGTCGGCGGCGACCATCGAAGCCGCCGAGTGGGTGTTGCTGGTCACCACTGGCGCGGTGGACATGAGTCGCTTTGTCGGCAAGCGCGTGTTCCAGATCGCTCCGGCGCAGGCCTTGCAGGATGTCGAAGCGGTGCTGCGTCGCGGTGCTGAAGAAGCCGAAGTCTATGTGGCGAGCGAAGTCGAACCGGCTATTGATGCGCCACGTGCGCCACGCATCGTCGCCATCACGGCCTGCCCGACCGGCGTCGCCCACACCTTCATGGCCGCCGAAGCGTTGCAGCAGACTGCCAAGCGCCTGGGTTATGAATTGCAGGTCGAAACCCAAGGCTCGGTGGGCGCGAAAACCCCGCTCAGCGCAACGGCCATCGCCGACGCAGACGTGGTGCTGCTGGCGGCGGATATCGACGTCGCCACCGAGCGTTTCGCCGGCAAGAAAATCTATCGCTGCGGCACTGGCGTTGCCCTGAAGCAATCCGAAGCGACCCTGAAAAAAGCCCTGGCCGAAGGCGCAGTGGAAAGTGCGGCAAGCGACGGCAAGGCTGCGGCCAAGTCGGAAAAAACCGGCGTCTACAAACACCTGCTCACGGGGGTGTCGTACATGCTGCCGATGGTGGTGGCGGGTGGTTTGCTGATCGCGTTGTCCTTCGTGTTCGGCATCACCGCGTACAAGGAAGAAGGCACGCTGGCGGCGGCACTGATGCAGATCGGCGGCGAAACCGCGTTCAAGCTGATGGTGCCGCTGCTGGCCGGGTACATCGCTTACTCGATTGCCGACCGCCCGGGCCTTGCGCCGGGGATGATCGGCGGCTTGCTGGCGGGCACTCTGGGCGCCGGATTCATCGGCGGCATCATTGCCGGTTTCATCGCCGGTTATGCCGCCAAAGCCATCGCCCGCTATGTGAAATTGCCGCAGAGCCTGGAAGCGCTGAAGCCGATCTTGATCATCCCGTTACTGGCCAGTCTGGCCACCGGCCTGGTGATGATTTACGTGGTCGGCAAACCGGTCGCCGGCATGCTCGCCGCGCTCACCCAGTTCCTCGACAGCATGGGCACCACCAACGCGATTCTGCTCGGCGTGTTGCTCGGCGGCATGATGTGCGTCGACCTCGGCGGGCCGATCAACAAGGCTGCCTATGCGTTTTCGGTGGGGCTGCTGGCCTCGCAGAGTTACGCACCGATGGCCGCGACCATGGCCGCCGGCATGGTGCCGCCGATTGGCCTGGGCATCGCCACCTTCATTGCCCGGCGCAAGTTCGCCCAGACCGAGCGCGAGGCCGGCAAAGCGGCGTTCGTGCTGGGCCTGTGCTTTATCTCGGAAGGGGCGATTCCGTTTGCCGCGAAAGATCCGCTGCGGGTGATCCCGGCGAGCATCGCTGGCGGCGCGCTGACCGGCGCCTTGTCGATGTACTTCGGCTGCAAACTGATGGCGCCGCACGGTGGCTTGTTTGTGCTGGCGATCCCCAATGCGATCAACCATGCGCTGCTGTATCTGCTGGCGATCGTCGCGGGGAGCCTGGTAACGGCGGTGGTATATGCGCTGCTCAAACGGCCTGAGGCTGTCGAACTACCGCTGGAGCCCGCCAAGGCCTGACCGACAGCACCAAATCCCTGTGGGAGCGAGCCTGCTCGCGAAAGCGGAGTGTCAGCTGAAGATGTGGTAACTGGCGGGACGCCTTCGCGAGCAGGCTCGCTCCCACAGGAGTCTGCATTGTCATAGCGGGTTCATACACCCGTGCTTAAGTTTTCCCTTTTGCAGGGAGAACACCATGAGCGATTTCAATCTCGGTCGGCGTCGCGTCATGCAAGCGGTCGGCGCCGGGCTGTTGCTGCCGGGGCTGGCGCCGGCGGTGATTGCCTCGGTCAAGGATCGTCCGCAACTCACCGACGGCGTGCAGTCCGGCGACCTGCTCGGCGACCGCGCGATGATCTGGAGCCGCAGCGATCGGCCGGCGCGCATGGTGGTCGAGTGGGACACCGGCAGCCTGTTCGGCAACCCGCGCAAATTCGTCTCGCCACTGGCCGATGCGCGCAGCGATTTCACCGCCCGCGTCGAACTCACCGGCCTGCCGGCCAACCAGGCAATTTTCTATCGCGTGCACTTCGAAGACGCCCAGAGCGGCGTCGCCAGCGAACCGTGGTTCGGCCATCTGCGCAGCGTGCCAACGACAAAACGCGACATTCGGTTTGTCTGGAGCGGTGACACCGTCGGCCAGGGTTTCGGGATCAACCCGGACATCGGCGGCATGCGCATCTACGAAGCCATGCGCCTGCGCCTGCCGGACTTCTTTATACACAGCGGCGACACCATCTACGCCGACGGCCCGGTGCCCGCGCAACTGACCACCGAAAGCGGGCGCATCTGGCGCAATATCACCACCGAAGCCAAGAGCAAAGTCGCGCAGACCCTCGACGATTATCGCGGCAACTATCGCTACAACCTGATGGACGAAAACATCCGCCGCTTCAACGCCGAAGTGCCGCAGATCTGGCAGTGGGACGATCACGAAGTGGTCAACAACTGGTCACCGGGCAAGCAGCTGGATGAGCGCTATCAGGAGAAAGATATCCACAAGCTGGTCGGCCGCGCGCGGCAGTCGTGGCTGGAATATGCGCCGATGCGTTTACAAGCGGCGGACGGCGGCGGGCGCATTTATCGCAAGCTCAGCTACGGGCCGATGCTCGACGTGTTCGTGCTGGATATGCGCAGCTATCGAGAAGCCAACGACGACAACCTCGGCGTGGCAAAACCGTTTCTCGGGCGTGAACAGCTGGACTGGCTCAAGCGTGAATTGCAGGCGTCGACGGCGCAGTGGAAAGTCATCGCCGCCGACATGCCCATCGGCCTGGGCGTTCCGGACGGCGAGGTCAGCCCGGGCGTTGCGCGTTGGGAAGCCGTGGCCAACGGCGACCCCGGCCCGGCGCAGGGGCGTGAACTGGAAATTGCCGAATTGCTCGGATTTTTACGTGCGCAGCAGGTGCGTAATTTCGTGTTTCTGACGGCGGACGTGCATTACTGCGCCGCGCATCACTACCACCCGGACCGTGCCGCGTTTCAGGATTTCGAACCGTTCTGGGAATTTGTTGCCGGGCCGTTGAACGCCGGCAGTTTCGGGCCGAATCCACTGGACAAGACGTTTGGCCCAGAGGTGGTGTTCGAGAAAGCACCGCCCGCACAGAACACCTCGCCGTTTGCCGGGTTTCAGTTTTTTGGTGAGGTGAATATCGAAGGGCAGAGCGGCGAGATGAGCGTGGTGTTGCGGGATCTGGATGGCATCGCTGTTTTCGAACAGAAACTCCAACCGGTCTGAGCAACGCGTCCCCTGTGGGAGCGAGCCTGCTCGCGAAAGCGGACTTACAGCCAACACCAATGTTGACTGTTAAATCGCCTTCGCGAGCAGGCTCGCACCACAAGGGGATGGTGTTGGGTCAGTAAACATCCCGGCGATAGCGGCCCTGTTCGATCAGGCGTTCGACTTCGGCGCTGCCGAGGATATCGTTGAGGGCCTGGTCCACGCCTGAGGCCATACCTTGAAGGCTGCCGCAGATATAGATGACGGCACCATCTGCCAACCATTTCTTCAATTCATCCGCCGACTCACGCAAGCGATCCTGCACATAAATCTTCTCAGCCTGATCCCGTGAAAACGCCAGATCCAGCCGCGCCAGATCACCATTGACCAGCCATTCCTCCAGCTCGGCGCGGCAGAGGAAATCGTGCTCGCGGTTACGCTCGCCGAACAGCAGCCACTGCCGTTGCTGGCCGTCGGCAATGCGTGCCTTGAGCAAGCTGCGCAGGCCGGCCAGACCAGTGCCGTTGCCCAGCAGGATCATCGGCACCGGCTCGTTCGGCAGATGGAAACCGCTGTTGCGCCGCACGCGCAGGCTGATGCTGCCGCCAACCGGCGCATGCTCGGTGAGCCAGCCGGAGCCGATGCCGAGGCTGCCGTCGTTGTGCTGTTCCTGGCGCACGATCAGTTCCAGCACGCCGTCAGCGGCAATCGAGGCGATCGAGTATTCGCGCATCGCCAGCGGCACCATCGCGTCGACCAGCGACTGCGCATGCAAACCGACCAGATGTGCGCGGTGTTCGGGCAGTTGGCGTGAGGCGAGGGCGACTTCCAGCGGCTCGTCGATGCCGTTGACCTTCACCTGAGTTTCGCCACGAATGCCGAGGCCGTCGAGGAAATGTTCGATGGCCCACGGGCAGTTGCGTGGCAGCACTTCGACCAGGTCACCGGCCAGCCAACTGCGGGTGTCCGGGGCTTTGAGGCCGAGCAGAAAGACCGGCGCGCCGCTGCTGTCGGGGTTCATCAGTTCGCGACGGACCAGCGTCCAGTTGTCGTAGCTCGGTGCTTGCCAGGTTTCGCTCGGCGCCTGTCCGGTTAGCTGGCCGAGTTGGGTTTGCCAGTGCCGCAGCGCGTAGGGATCGGCGCTATCGACTTCCACCGGGGCGAACAGCGTCTTGCCGCCGTGCTCGCCGAGCCATTGATGCAAGCGCTTGGCGAAGCCGCAGAAGTGCGCGTACTGCCGATCGCCGAGGCCGAGCACGGCGTAGTTGAGGCTGTCGAGTGTCGAGGCCTTGGCCAGCACTTTGCGTTCGAAACCACGGGCGCTGTCCGGCGCTTCGCCGTCGCCGAAGGTGCTGACCACGAACAATGCGTTGTTCGACTCACGCAGATCCTGTTCGCTCAGATTGGCCAGCGGCTGCACGTTGACCGGCAGCCCGGCGGCCTGTAATTGTCCGGCGGTCTGCCACGCCAGTTGTTCGGCGAAACCGCTCTGGCTGGCGAAACCGATCAGCCATGCCGAAGCATCGGCGGACGGTTGTGCGAGACCTTGGCGGGCATCCTTGATCTGCTTTTTCTTGCGCCGACGGTCCAGATACAGCAGCCAGCCAGTGATGAAAAACAGCGGCATGCACACCGCCGCAATCGTCACGATGATGCGCCCGACAAGACCGAAATAACTGCCGACGTGCAGGGCATAAATGCTGGTCAGCAGTTGGGCCTTGAAGCTTTTGTCGGCATAGCGGTCGACGCGTTTGACCACTCCGGTGGCCGGATCGAGGGTGATCTGGTTCAGCGCGCGGTCATGGGGCGAGCTGTCGAGCAGGTAGAACACCGTCGCCGGCTGGCCGGCCACCGCCGGCATGCGAATGTTGTACGCGGCCAGACCCGGGCCGGCAGCGCTGTAGATGCTGCTCCACATCGCCGCGTAGTCGGCGGTCGGTGCCGGGCCTTCCGGCGCCGGGCCGCGACCGCCGCGTACGCGTTCGTTTTGCGGCGCGTCGGAAAGCAGTCGGGTCAGGCCTTTGTTGTACCACTCGTACGACCATGACAAACCGGTCAACGCCAGCAGCAGATAAACCAAAAGGCACCAGGTGCCGGCCACCGAGTGCAGATCCCAATTGAACGCGCGGCCCTTCTTTTTCCAGTCCAGGGTCAACCACACGCGCCAGCTGTTCCACTGACGCGGCCAACGCAAATACAGACCAGAAAGGCAGAAGAACAACAGCATCAAGGTGCAGGCGCCGGTGATGTTGCGCCCGGTGTCGCCCATGGCGAGGAAGCGGTGCAGTTGCAGCATCAGGCCGAAGAAGTCCTGGCCGGTGGCATCGCCCTTGAATTCGGCAGTGTACGGATCGAAGTAGCGCATCGCGCCACGCCGTTCGCCCTTGGGCGGAGTGAAGAATACCCGTGCGGCGTGACCGCTGTCGGTCTCGACCCAGAGCATCGCGACTTTCTTGCCGGACGCAGCTTCAATGCGTTCCACCAGTTCCACTGGCGGCAGCACTCCAGCGACCTGCTTTTCCACTTGCAGAACGGACGGATTGAGCGCGCGCAGGATCTCGTCCTGAAACGAATAGGCCGCGCCGGTGATGCCCATCAGCGCCAGCACCAGCCCTGCGGTGATGCCAAAAAACCAGTGCAACTGGAACAGGGTTTTCTTCAACACGTCACTCGCCGTCCGTTCGGAAATTGTCATCACGGCGCGCATTATGCCGTGGGTTATCAAGAAGCGTTTTGCGTAACACACAAAAGCCCCGTTCAACTGAATGAACGGGGCCGATTGTTCTTTGTAGGAGCTGCCGAAGGCTGCGATCTTTTGATTTTTTTGCAGAATCAAAAGCAAGATCAAAAGATCGCAGCGTGCCGCAGCTCCTACAGGGTCAGAAGTGGAAATTGGTGCTCAACAGCGCCGTGCGTCCCGCCGCCTGATTGGCGAAGTGGGTCGAGAAGGCTTTGTCGTAATAGGTTTCGTCGGTCAGGTTCTGCACGTTGAGTTGCAGGTCGACGTTCTTGGTCAGCTTGTAGGCCGCCATCGCGTCGTAACGCACGTACGAATCGACCATCGTCGTGTTGGCAACACTGCCGTAGACGTCGTCGACGTAGAACGCGCCACCACCGATCGTCAGCTTTGGCGTGACCTGATACGTGGTCCACAGGCTGGCGCTGTTTTTCGGTGTGTTCGGCAGATCGTTGCCGTCGTTGGCGCGACCCAGCGGGCCGCCATCAACCTGTTCGCTGTCCATGAAGGCGTAACCGGCGAAGACTTGCCATTTGTCGGTGATCTTGCCGCTGGCCGACAGTTCGAAGCCTTGTACGCGGGTCTTGCCGGCGTTCTCGTAGGAGCTGGTGTCGACCTGCACGCGAGCGTTTTCCTTCTCGGTGCGGAAGATGTCGGCGGTCAGCGACAGGCGATCGTTGAGCAGATCCCACTTGGTGCCGATCTCGTAGTTCTTGGTGGTTTCCGGCTCCATGTCGCTGCTCAGCAGGTTGCCGCTGCGATCCGGGGTGCCGCCCAGCGGGTTGCCTTCCTGACCTTCGCCCAAGGTGTTGCCCGGCGGTGTCGCCGAGGTTGCATACGAGGCGTAGATGCTGCCGTTTTCCGCCGGCTTGTAGACCACGCCGAACTGGCCGGTGACGAATTCGCTGGTGTCATCACCCTTGGAGGTGGTGGTGCCTGCGGCGTTGTAGGTCTTGTAGTCGGTGTCGAAGTGGTCGTAGCGCAGGCCCATGTTCACCAGCCACTGCTCGGACAACTCCAGCGTGTCGAACACGTACAGCGCGTAGGTGTCGGCCTGGGTGTCGGTGCCGGCGTAGTTGCGCGAGATCGCGCCGTTCCACGGATCGTTCGGATTCGGGTTCGACAGCGAGGTGCAGTTGTAACCGCTGGCGGCGCCGATCAGGCCCGGGTTGCAGTTGGTGGTGACGGCGCTGGTGCGCGGGGTGGTGTCGGTGTTGACGTTGTAGGAGGATTTCTCGCTCTGCTCACGGGTGTATTCGACACCGGTGGAGAAGCTGTTCTTGAAACCGGCCACGTAGAAGGTGCCGAACAGGTCGGTCTGGTTGGTGGTGGTTTCGGTGTTGCTCACCCGCGTGTTGGCCCGACGCCAGACGCTGCCGTTGTTGACGTTGCCCTTGCTGTCGTCCGGCTGGGTGAGGATGTAATCCTGCATGCTGCTGCCGTGGCGCAGGGTGTTCTTGATGGTCAGCGCATCGTTCAGGTCGTGCTCGATGGCGAAGGTCGCGGTGTCGGTGCGGCCCTTGCGGAAGTCACGATCCAGACCGTAGAAATTGTCGTGATCGCCACCGGCGTACGGCTTGTCCGGGTTGGACTTGGTGCGTGCGGCCGAACCACCGGTGGGAATGGTGTACGGGATGCCCGAGTCCGGGGTGTCGTTGCTTTCCAGATGGTAGTAGTCGAGGTTGACGCGGGTATCGGTGCCCAGGCCGAAGGCCAGCGACGGCGCGATGCCCCAGCGGTCGTAATCGACCTTGTCGCGACCGGCGACGTTGCTCTCGTGGCTCATCAGGTTGAGACGGCCGGCGGCGCTGTCGCTGAACTGGTAGTTGCCGTCGAGGGTGTAGCGTTGGGTCTGGTCGGAGCCGTAGGTGAAGCCGCCGTCGAACGAGTTGCCCAGATGGGCTTTCTTGCTCACCAGGTTGATGCTGCCGCCGGCGGCGCCACGACCGCCAATCGCCGAGTTCGGGCCTTTGCTGACTTCGATGTTTTCAACAGCGAAGATTTCGCGGCTCTGCGAACCGGTGTCGCGCACGCCGTCCAGGTAAGTGTCACCCTGAGCATCGAAGCCGCGAATGAATGGACGGTCGCCCTGCGGGTTGCCGCCTTCACCGGCACCGAAGGTAATGCCCGGCACGGTACGCAAGGCGTCCTGCATATTCAGCGCGCCGGTGTCCTTGAGCACTTGTTGCGGGATGACGGTGACCGAGCGCGGCGTGTCGACCAGTGGCGCGGTGTACTTGGGCGAGGAGGCTTTTTCGACCTGATAGGAGGTCGAGTCCTGGGCTTCGCCGGTGATGGCGGTGGCATCCAGGGCAATGGCGTTGCCGGAAGTTTTGCTCTCGGTTTTTTCCGCCGCGAAGACCATCTGCCCAGCGGAGCCGGCGGTGATTGCGACACCGATTGCCGAGGCGAGCAGACGTGGTGAACTGACCGGTAATTGTGCGTGTTGACGTGCCATTTTTATTCCCCTCCCCAAGGATTTGAGGCGGCGGAATATAGGGTAAACAGGTATTCGTATCAATTGCGAAACATTGTTATTCGCATTGAATTTACATTCTTTACAATTTGCCCTTACGGTTTCTGCCTGTTCATCCGTCTTGCGGGTTTTACACGGTCAATAAGAATCAATACCATTGCCGCCTTCTTGCCATCAGGTGACATCGCCATGCTGCTGCACATTCCCGGGCTGTTCGCAAAAGACGAAGTGCAGCGCATCCGCCAGGCTCTGGAGCAAGCGGATTGGGCCGACGGCAAGATCACCGCCGGCTTCCAGTCGGCCAAGGCCAAGCACAATCTGCAACTGCCCGAAGGCCACCCGCTGGCGAAGGAAATCGGCGCGGCGATGCTTGAGCGGCTGTGGAAAAATCCGCTGTTCATGTCTGCCGCACTGCCGCACAAAGTCTTCCCGCCGCTAGTGAACTGCTACACGGCCGGCGGCAGTTTCGATTTTCACATCGACAACGCCGTGCGCCAGCCGAAGGGCAGCATCGAGCGAGTGCGCACCGATTTGTCGGCGACGCTGTTTTTCAGCGAGCCTGAAGATTATGACGGCGGCGAACTGGAGATTCAGGACACCTACGGCACCCAGCGCGTGAAGCTGCCGGCCGGCGACATGGTGTTGTATCCGGGCACCAGTTTGCACAAGGTCAATGCGGTCACACGTGGTGCGCGTTATGCGTCATTTTTCTGGACGCAGAGCCTGGTGCGCGAAGACAGCCAGCGCGCGTTGCTGTTCGAGATGGACGGGGCGATTCAGCAACTGACTCAGGACGTCCCCGATCACCCTTCGCTGATCCGCCTCACCGGCACTTATCACAACTTGCTGCGGCGTTGGGTCGAGGTATGAGTTTCCAGCTACGCCGCGAGGAAGTCCTCGATGCGGCCGGGTTGGCGGCAATGCTTGAAGAAAGCCCGGCCCGCGCTGCGCAGGCGATTTTGCTGGCGGCGGGCGAGGGCGAGGTTGAAGCGCAGGCGTTGCTTGGGCAGATCCTGCTGGATGGCCAAGGCATCGCCCAGGATCAGCCATTGGCGCTGCGCTGGTTCGCTATTGCCGCCAATCGCGGGCATCTGATGGCGCGCAACATGCTGGGGCGTTGCCATGAGCATGGTTGGGGATGTGCGGCGGATGCCTCGGTGGCGGCGCAGCATTATCGAGCCGCCGCCGAGGCGGGGCTTGATTGGGCGATGTACAACCTGGCCAACTTGCTGGCGACCGGGCGCGGGGTGACGGTTGATCATCAGCAGGCGCTGGCGTTGTACCGGCGCGCGGCTGAGTTGGGCCATGCGAAATCGATGAATCTGCTGGGGCGTTATCTGGAGGAAGGGCAAGTGTGTCCGGCGGATCCGCTGGCGGCGCGCGAGTGGTATCGGCGTTCTGCCGAGGCAGGGGATTTTCGTGGGCAGTTCAGTTATGCGGCGGTGTTGGCGGCGGAGGGGCGGGTTGATGAAGCGGTCGATTGGCTGGAGAAAGCCTTGGCCGGGGGGAATCTGAATTTCCTGCGGGTGGCGAGTCAGACGCTGGCGAGCGCTACGGATCCCAGAATCCAGGCCATGGCCAATCAATATTCCCAACGCTACGCGCAATCCCTGTAGGAGCTGCCGCAGGCTGCGATCTTTTGCCTTTGATTTTTTTAAAAGCCAGATCAAAAGATCGCAGCCTGCGGCAGCTCCTACATGGGATTTGCGGACACAAAAAAGCCCATGACACGTCATGGGCTTTTCTCTTGCAGCTGCTCCTTAAACGTAAAACGACTTCAGCGGCGGGAAGCCATTGAACTCGACCGCGCTGTAGCTGGTGGTGTACGCACCGGTCGACAACCAGTACAGACGATCACCAATCGCCAGGTTCAGCGGCAACCCGTACTTGTAGTTCTCGTACATGATGTCGGCGCTGTCGCAGGTCGGGCCGGCGATCACGACTTCTTCCATCTCGCCTTTCTTCTCGGTCCAGATCGGGAACTTGATCGCTTCGTCCATGGTTTCGATCAGGCCGGAGAACTTGCCCACATCGGTATACACCCAGCGCTCGACAGCAGTGCGCGACTTGCGCGCAACCAGTACCACTTCGCTGACCAGAATACCGGCGTTGGCGATCAGCGAACGGCCCGGCTCGAGGATGATTTCCGGCAGGTCATCACCAAAATCTTCCTTGAGGAAGCGAATGATCTCTTCGGCGTAGGTTTCCAGGCTGTTGGTGCGGGTGATGTAGTTGGCCGGGAAGCCGCCGCCCATGTTGATCAGCTTGAGGTGGATGCCGTCTTCTTCTTTCAGACGTTCGAAGATCACTTTGACCTTGGCGATCGCCGCGTCCCAGACGCTGATGTCGCGTTGTTGCGAGCCGACGTGGAACGAGATGCCGTACGGCACCAGACCCAGGTCGCGAGCCAGGATCAGCAGGTCCATGGCCATGTCGGTCTGGCAGCCGAACTTGCGCGACAGTGGCCAGTCAGCGGTGGTCGAACCTTCAGTGAGGATGCGCACATAGACTTTCGAACCCGGTGCAGCCTTGGCGATGTTGCGCAGGTCGGCTTCGGAGTCGGTGGAGAACAGACGCACGCCCTTCTCATAGAAGTAGCGGATGTCCTTGGATTTCTTGATGGTGTTGCCGTAGCTGATACGGTCCGGGCTGACGCCGCGATCCATGACCTTGTCCAGCTCGTAGATCGAGGCGATGTCGAAGCTCGAGCCCTTGTCTTTGAGCAGGTCGATAATCTCGACGGCCGGGTTGGCCTTGACCGCGTAGTAGACCTTGGCGAATTCGAAACCGGCGCGCAGGTCATCGTAGGCCTGGGCGATCATCGCGGTGTCGATCACCACGAACGGGGTTTCCTGTTTGTCGGCGAACGCCTTCATTTTGTCGAATGTAGCGCGCGCGAAATAATCTTCGACCTGGATCGACATGCTGGGTGCTCCTATGGGCAAACTCGTAAAAACAATGGGTGCATGAACGCCCTCCGTATCCCCACTTTGGTTCGCCTACTTCCCAAGGCATGTCGCCGAAAGCAAAAAGGCCCAGAGATGTGCAGCTATCCCTTGGCCTTGCTGTCTCGTCGTCAGTACTTGAGCCGGATGGATCGTTTCCAGCATGGACGTTCGGCGCGAACTTTAGGGCGTGAGGGGCGCGAGATCAACTAAAAATGTCGCGTTTTTGCACGCTTCTGACGTGCGTCGCGTTCATCACTCCTTCTACCCGACCGAGATGACGGGCAGATGTTCCCGGCGAATTTTCGAGTGTTAAACATATCTGCACGTTCGGGGCTTTTGTCAGCTAGATCGCGGGTAAGTGTGATAGCGGCAACATCGGCGACGTTGGCGTCGAGAGAGGGTGTTGAGGGGGGATTTGGACCTTGAAAAAGCTGAATTGACGACGCTCTTGCGGGAGAGGCTGTTGAGATTCTTTGTCACCCTGTGAAGATCAACGAAATCACGCAATCCTGTGGGAGCGAGCTTGCTCGCGAAGGCATTTTCACAGCCGCCATCAGCGTCGACTGATATTGCGTTTTCGCGAGCAGGCTCGCTCCCACAGGGATCGGGTTTCAACCACGCAGACGGATTATGCGACCACCGTCTCAGCCGGCGAGACGATACTGGTCTTCATCCCCCGCGAACGTCCCGAGCTGAGGTATGCCGCAATCGACTCCTGCGTCACTTCACCGAGGAATACCCGTTCGGCATCCATCACCGGCAGCCAGGCGCGGTTGAACTCGTACATGCGCGACAACAGGATGCGCAGGTGCTCGTCGTACGCTGCGGTGGCGTTGAACTCACGCAGGAATTGCGCGCAGGTGCCGGTCTGGCGATGCAGGTCGCGACGGCGCACGTAACCCAGCGCCTTGTTCTCTGCGCAAGTAACCACGACATAACGGCGGTCGTGCTCGTCCATCAATTCAAGCGCATCGGCCACTGGCGTTTCCGGGCTGACCGACGGCGCGTTGTCCGCCGCGTCTTCGGCCTTCACCAGCAGCAGGCGCTTGAGCGTGCTGTCCTGACCGACGAAGTTGCTGACGAAATCGTCCGCCGGATGCGCCAGCAGGGTGTCCGGGTGGTCGATTTGCAGCAGTTTGCCGGCGCGGAAAATGGCGATCTTGTCGCCCAGCTTGATCGCTTCGTCGATGTCGTGGCTGACCATGATCACGGTCTTGTTAAGCGCGCGCTGCATCTCGAAGAACTCGTTCTGGATCATCTCGCGGTTGATCGGGTCGACCGCGCCGAAGGGCTCGTCCATCAACAGCAGTGGGGCGTCAGCCGCAAGCGCACGAATCACGCCGATACGCTGTTGCTGACCGCCGGACAATTCACGCGGGTAGCGATGCAGATACTGCTTGGGCTCGAGCTTGATCATGCTCATCAGTTCGCGGGCGCGGTCGTGGCATTTCTGTTTGTCCCAGCCGAGCAGTTTCGGCACCACGACGATGTTCTCTTCGATGGTCATGTTCGGGAACAGACCGATCTGCTGAATCACGTAGCCGATGTTGCGGCGCAGCGTCACTTCGTCGAGATCGGTGGTGTCTTCGCCGTTGATGAGGATCTTGCCCGAGGTCGGTTTGATCAGGCGGTTGATCATTTTCAGCGTGGTGCTTTTGCCGCAACCCGATGGCCCGAGGAACACGCAGATCTCGCCTTCATTGACGGTCAGGCTTACCGAGTCCACGGCTTTGACATCTTTGCCGTTGCTTTGGAAAGTTTTGCTGAGGTTTTGAAGTTCGATCATTTGAGTAATCCTTTTGGAGTCAGCGAGCGTTGCAGCCACTGCAAAACGAGGTCGGCGAAAATCGCCAGAAGACTGACCAGCAGCGCGCCGACGATAAGCATCGACATGTCACTGCGGCTGATGGAGGCGAGGATCAACACACCGAGGCCGCCGGCGCCGATGGTCGCGGCGATGGTCATCACGCCGATGTTCATCACCACGGCGGTGCGCACGCCAGCGAGGATTACCGGCACCGCGATCGGCAGTTCAACCATGCGCAGGCGCTGGCCGAAGGTCATGCCGATGCCGCGCGCGGCTTCGCGGATGCCCGGCTCGACGCCGGTCAGGGCGAGGTAGGTGTTGCGCATGATCGGCAGCAGTGAATAAAGGAACACGGCAGTGATCGCTGGCAGTGGCCCGAGGCCCTGGCCGAACTTGGAGTAGAACGGCAACAGCAGACCGAACAGGGCAATCGACGGCACGGTCAGCAGCACCGTGGCGCTGGCCTGCAACGGCCCGGCAAGGGTCGGAAAGCGGGTCATCAGGATGCCCAGTGGCACGCCAACGACAATCGCCAGGGTCACGGCGATGCCGACCAGAGTGATGTGCTGCCAGGTCAGGTGCATCACCTGCTGCCAGTCGAGATGGGAAAAGGCGTTCAGAAATTCCATGACTTCTCCTCTCTTAATTCAGTGGGTGCTGGCGCAGGAAATCGGCGGCAACGGACGATGGGCTTTCGTGGTCGACGTCGACCCGCGCGTTGAGTTGGCGCATGGTTTCGTCGTCGAACAGTTCGGCCAGCGGCTTGAGTTGTTCGGCCAGTTTCGGGTTGGCGTCCAGCGTGGCCTGACGCACCACGGGAGCGGCGGTGTAGTCGGGGAAGTAATGCTTGTCGTCTTCCAGCAATTTCAGGCCGAAGGCATTGAGACGGCCATCGGTGGTGTAGACCAGGCCGGCAAACACCTGACCGTTGCGTAGCGCGGTGTAGACCAGGCCGGCGTCCATCTGGCGGATGTTCTTGCGGGTCAGGTTCATGTCGTAGAGCTTGACCATGCCATCGAGCCCGTCGGAGCGGTTGGCGAACTCGGTATCCAGCGCCACCAGGTGGTTGGTCTTGGCTTCGGCGCGCAGTACTTCGTTGAGCTGGCTGATATTGCCGATCTGCGGGTATTGCTCGGCGACTTTTTTCGGCAAAGCGAGGGCGTAGGTGTTGCTGAATTTCGACGGCGTCAGCCAGACCAGGCCTTTTTTCGCGTCGAGTTCTTTGACCCGGGCGTAGGATTGCGCGCTGTCGAGTTTCTCGGTGACATGGTTGTAGGCCACCAGCGACACGCCGGTGTATTCCCAGAGCAGGTCCAATTGGCCGCTTTCGTGGGCGCTGCGCGCGAGGTTGCTGCCCAGACCGCCGGTGATCTGCGCGTCGTAGCCTTTGCTGCGCAGGTATTGCGCGGTGATTTCGGCGAGCAGGGTCTGCTCTGTGAAGACCCGAGCGCCGAGGCGGATGAGCGGTTTTTCAGCGGCTTGCGCGATTCCTGCGAACAGCAGGACGCAGCCTAAGATCAAGCTAAGTCGTTTCATAAATATTCCTTCGCAAAGCCTTAAGACGGGCGCAAACCGCGTTCCAGCCAGAGACGGCTGGCGAGGGTGACCACGCCATCGAGCAACAGCGCCAACAGCGCGGTGCACGCGGCGCCGAGCAGCAGTTGCGGCTGATTGTTCAGGGCGATGCCGGGGAAGATCAGGCTGCCGAGGCTGTTGGCGCCGATCAGGAACGCCAGCGGCGCGGTGCCGACGTTGATCGCCAGTGCGACCCGCACGCCACCGACGATGATCGGCACGGCGTTGGGCAATTCGACTTTCCATAGCACTTGGCGCGGCGTCATGCCGATGCCGACAGCGGCTTCTTTCAGCGAGCCCTGCACATTTTTCAGGCCTTCATAGGTGTTGCGCACGATCGGCAACAGCGAGGCGAGGAACAGGGCGAAGATCGCCGGGCCACTGCCGATGCCGAGGATGCCCAGCGCAATCGCGAGCACGGCCAGCGGTGGCACGGTGTTGCCGATGTTGAAGATCTGCATGAAGCGTTCGGCGCGGCCGACCATGCTCGGGCGGCTGAGGAAGATACCGGCGGGGATGCCCACGACAAGGGCGGCCAGCATGGAGGCGAGGACGAGAATCAGATGAGCTTGCAGGTAAAACAACAAATCGTCGCGGTAGTGTTCGATCGTGTTGATGCCGATCCAGTGGATCAGCAGGGCCAGGAGCGCGATCACCACCGCACCTCCCATCAGCCCTTTGCCATAGCGGATAGCCACAGGCGGACTCCTTTTTTGTAGTCGGCGAGCGCAGTCCCGTGTGGCATGCCAAGCCTTGGCTGCCGGGAGCGTCGTTCGCGAAAAGTAGCCGTTTTTCAGAGCCGGCAAAGCGGTCTGAAAGCGAGCCATGAGCGCAGCCTCGTCAGGCTAACTTGCTGATTTTTCAGCCCCTGACGAAAGTTCGTAACAGGGGATGGACGTCTCCGTGCTTTAAAAGGTTCCCATCTGAGGCAGCATTTGGCCACCCTTAATGTGCTCAACGGTTCGGTTATTGCAGCGAGTTGGGCTATAATCGCGGCCCTTTTTTGAATCACCGCCAGGCGATTTCCCATGACCCAACAGGCCGCCGAAGTCGCGAAACGCCGCACTTTCGCCATTATTTCCCACCCCGATGCCGGTAAAACCACGATCACCGAAAAGCTCCTGTTGATGGGCAAGGCGATTGCAGTGGCCGGTACGGTGAAATCCCGTAAATCCGATCGCCATGCGACATCCGACTGGATGGAGATGGAGAAACAGCGGGGTATTTCCATTACCACGTCGGTCATGCAGTTCCCCTATCGCGAACACATGATCAACCTGCTCGACACTCCGGGCCACGAAGACTTCTCCGAAGACACCTACCGCACCCTGACAGCGGTGGACTCGGCCCTGATGGTGCTCGACGGCGGTAAGGGTGTTGAGCCACGGACCATTGCGCTGATGGACGTCTGCCGTCTGCGTGACACACCGATTGTCAGCTTCATCAACAAACTCGACCGTGACATCCGCGACCCGATCGAACTGCTCGACGAGATCGAAGCCGTTCTGAAGATCAAGGCTGCGCCGATCACCTGGCCGATCGGTTGCTACCGCGATTTCAAGGGCGTGTATCACCTGGCCGACGACTACATCATTGTCTACACCGCCGGTCACGGTCACGAGCGCACCGAAACCAAGATCATTGAGAAACTCGACTCCGACGAGGCGCGCGCGCACCTGGGCGATGAGTACGAGCGCTTCATCGAACAGCTGGAGCTGGTGCAGGGCGCCTGCCACGAATTCAACCAGCAGGAATTCCTCGACGGTCAACTGACCCCGGTATTTTTCGGTACCGCGCTGGGCAACTTCGGTGTCGACCACGTGCTCGATGCTGTCGTCGATTGGGCGCCGCGTCCGCTGGCCCGTGTGGCCAACGAGCGTACTGTCGAGCCGGTGGAGGAGAAGTTCTCGGGTTTCATCTTCAAGATCCAGGCGAACATGGACCCGAAACACCGCGACCGCATCGCCTTCATGCGTATCTGCTCGGGCAAGTACGAAAAAGGCATGAAGATGCGCCACGTGCGTACCGGCAAGGACGTGCGCATCGGCGACGCCCTGACGTTCTTCTCCTCCGAGCGTGAGCAACTGGAAGAGGCCTACGCCGGCGACATCATCGGTCTGCACAACCACGGCACGATCCAGATCGGCGACACCTTCAGCGAAGGCGAAGTCCTCGGTTTCACCGGTATTCCGCACTTCGCCCCGGAACTGTTCCGTCGCGTGCGTCTGCGTGATCCGCTGAAATCCAAGCAGTTGCGTCAGGGGCTGCAGCAGTTGGCGGAAGAGGGCGCGACGCAGGTGTTCTTCCCCGAGCGCAGCAACGACATCATTCTCGGCGCCGTTGGTGTGCTGCAGTTCGATGTGGTCGCCAGCCGCTTGAAAGAGGAATACAAGGTCGAGTGCTCGTATGAGCCGATCACCGTGTATTCGGCGCGCTGGATCGAGTGCGACGACAAGAAGAAGCTTGAGGAGTTTTCCAACAAGGCGGTGGAGAACCTCGCGCTCGATGGCGGTGGTCACCTGACTTACCTGGCGCCGACACGGGTGAATCTGGCGTTGATGGAAGAGCGCTGGCCGGATGTGAAATTCCGCGCGACGCGGGAGCATCATTAAGATTTGAGGTGTTTTTCTGAAAGCCCCTGAGGTGTAGGCCTTGGGGGCTTTTTTATGGGCTGCCGGTTTTGGTCTTGGCGGCCTTTGGGCCGACCAGGCTGTTGGGGTTTTGGGTGAATATCCGTTGCTGCGGGTGCTGCGGCTGGCGGTTTCGCCCTTACGGCGAGTCACCTTTTCCAAACGCCGAAAAGGTAACCGAAAAGGCTTGCTCCTGCGTTCGGCCCTCGCAGGCTCGGGTTCCTTCGCTCCGGGACTGATCCGGGCGCAGCGGCTACGGTTTGCTTCGCTGCACCTCCTTCCGCTGTGTTCGACTTCGTCGAACGGTCGCTACGCTCCCCCCCCCGGATCAATCCCTCCACTCAGCCTTCCGACGTCGCCGGTGGATCAACAGCAAGATCAAAAGCACTCGAGCTTGCGCTCATTGTTGAGTGGGGCGGCTTTGCCGCGGGCAACTGCGCTGCTTTGCTTTTCTGTGGGAGCGAGCCTGCTCTGACAGCCGACCTGTTTCTTGAGGTCGTCCCCAATCCAATTGTGGGAGCGAGCCTGCTCGCGAAGGCGATCTGCGAGCCGACGATTTTCTGTTTGATGCAATCAATCCAGCTCGGCTGTTGGAGAATGCGAGCTTGAAAATCAAGGTCAAGAGTTCTCGGCCTGCGGCATGTCCTACAGCAGGTTGTAGGGCGAATCCTTTTTTTCCTGGTTTTGGTGTGCAGGTATGCGACAACCGCCATGCTGACCGGTAGTGTTCCAGTCCCTGCAAGTCGTTCGAAGAGGTCAATGGAGTGACGAGTCGGCTGAATCCTCTGTTGCTTCTTAAAGGCTATTTCACCCCCATGGCCTGGGTCCTCGCGGCTCTGTTGTTCATCAATCGCCTCAGCGCCATGGTCAAGCTGTTCATGGCGTTGTACCTGCGTCAGGAGCTGGGCCTGGCGATTGAAACCGTGGGCTGGCTGCTCTCGGCGTATGGCGCGGGGTTGTTGGTCGGTTCGATGCTCGGCGGCTGGCTCAGTGATCATGTGCGCACGGCGCGGCTGACGGCGGCGCTGTTTTTCGTTTCGGTGTGGGTGCTGATGCTGTTGGGGCTGGTGCCGCAGGTGCCGTGGCTGGCCGGTTTGCTGTTGCTCAGCGGTGTCATCGATGGCGCGATTCGGACGTTGCATCAGCGGCTGATCATGGAGTATTGCGAAGTCGCGCAACGTTCCCGTGCGCAAGCGCTGAGCCGGGTAGCGCGTAATCTGGGCATGGCCGCTGCCGGGGTGGCGGGCGGAGTGTTGGCTCAGGCGGATTTTCGTTGGGTGTTTTTCGCCAGTGCGGCGATGACGATGCTGGCGTTGCTGTGGTTCGTGCGCACGACGTGGCGGCGGGCGGTGCTAGTGGTTGAAGACGAATCGATCGATGGCTCAAGCCTGCCGTATCGCGACAAGCCGTTCCTCTGGCTGCTGGCGGCGACGGCCGTATTGGGCATCGCTTTCGACACGGTGTACAGCACGCTGGGCAATTATCTGCGTGATTACTACCACCTGAGCACCGAAGCGATCGGCTGGCAGTTCGGGCTCAATGCGCTGTTGGTGATCGCGCTGCAGATTCCGCTGTCGCACTCGGTCGAGCGTTGGGGCTCGCGTTGGCAAATGCTCGTCGGCAGTGTGCTGTTGGCCTGCGGATTGGGCATGTTGCCGTACGGTTCCGGGTTGGCTTTTGTCTGTTTTTCGACGCTGATCTGGACGCTGGGCGAGGCGCTGTTCATGCCGCCATTGAATGTGCTGGCGATGCAGTTCGCGCAGAGCGGCAAGAGCGGTCAGTACTTCGGGCTGTTCTTCATGAGCTGGAGCGCCAGCGCGTTGTTGTCGCCGGTGCTCAGCGGTCAACTCTACGGCCAGTTTGGCGGGCACAGTGTGTGGCTGATGAGTGCGCTGCTGGTGCTGCTCTCTATTCCGTTGACCTGGCAGGCCACGCGCGGCGCTTAGCTGTTTCAGTTATCGGGGTTATTCGAAAGCAATCTGGCGTTCGATGGCATTTCTGCCTGCGCGGTCGCGTCCTAAGTGGTGAGCCGGTCGGATCGCAACTAGATTTCACATCGAGCCAGTCCGGCAAGCATGTCTTAGCGCAACAGGATGGAGTCGGCCATGAAAAGCAGATTGCTACGGGTTTTGATGTTGTTGAAAGTGATGGTGATGCTATCCCTCGGCACCGCAACGGCATGGGCCGAGTGCGAGGATCACGAATCTCAAGCGTTCAATGGGCAGGTCGGGCATAGCGGGCTGATGCTCGCCAAGTCCGAGTCGGAACCGGGGGATATGAATCAGGGTGGCAGCGCCGATGACGACGACTCGACCACGGACGATCCGGATACCGATGACCCGGATGACGAAGGCGATAGCCAGACATAGATAGTCGACCAAAGAAAAACCCTTCTGCCTCGACTGATGCGCAATCGAGGCAGAGGGGCGACCGTATCGCATATGCGCATCCGCTCCGGCAAGTACTTTAAATTTATTAAGACACTTATGGCTTCCCCCGTATCCCGCCGCGAAAGCTGCGGGTTTTTATTTTCGGATGAATATAAATAAATAGCTGGTTTATCACGTGTGAATGGTTTGAATTTTTGTCAAAAAATGCGTGGAATTGCATCGTTATGCAGTTGCTGAATCGTTAACCTGTCAGGTTTGACAGTAGACGACCTGGTTCTCATCAATAAGTATGGGATGCGGCTTCAACTCTATCTATTTTAAAAGGGAGATCGGTATGGATTTTCATGATGAAGGTGGCTTTAGTGCAAAAGTGACTGCAAAAGTCTCCAAGCCTGACTTCAACGGTGACCGTGGGTCGTTTACCATTCATTCAGGTAATCCGGGTGAACAGCCGTTTACTTTGCTGGCGGTCTGCCGACCTGATCAGGAGTTTCTTTTTATAGGTCAAGATACGATTAAACAGGGGCAGACTTATGAACTTGGCCCCGGGAAGCCTTATGCTTTTACGTACAAGGAGCGTGAAACCGAAATTTCTTATGTAAGCCGAGGAAGTATCACGTTCGATATATTTAATTTTGCTGGACGTAAAGCCAAGGTTTCATTTGATTTGTTCGCAACAGATCCACTTGGTAACAGATCTGATATTCACATTGTGGGCGAGGGCACTTTTGATGCCCAGACGGGCTCCCTTGAGTTTGCTGATTGGGCGCAGAAAGAGTTAGATGCGTTTTTGGCGAAGAAGATATAAATGAGGGCGACAGCGGCGAGGACGACGATTCGACCACGATGAGTGGGACACTGATGATCCGGACTGCGAAGGCGATAGCCAAACATAAATCACAGGGCAAAGAAAAACCCCTTCGGCCTCGACTGATGCGCAATCGAGGTACAAGGGGTTTTTGTTAACTCTGGTTCAACGCAAATCCCCTGTAGGAGCTGCGGAACGCTGCGATCTTTTGATCTTGATTGTGAAAATCAAAAGATCGCAGCCTCGTTGCACTCGTCAGCTCCTACAGGTCTTGCCGCGGCCTACGCCGCGCCGTCGAGGAATTGCTCGGCGTAGTGGCAAGCCACCTGCCGATTATCCAGTTCGCGCAACAGCGGCTCTTCCGTGGTGCAACGTTCGGTCGCGTACGGGCAGCGCTTGTGGAAAGCACAGCCCGGTGGCGGGTTCAGCGGGTTGGGCAGTTCGCCGACGATTTTGATTTTCGGCTTGTTCGGGTCCGGGTGAATGGTCGGGGTCGCCGACAACAGCGCCTGGGTGTACGGGTGCAGCGGGCGTTCGTAGATGTCGTTTTTCGGACCCAGTTCAACCGGGCGACCGAGGTACATCACCATCACGTCATCGGCCACATGTTGCACCACCGCAAGGTTGTGCGAGATGAACACGTAGGCGGTGTTGAATTCCTGCTGCAGATCCATGAACAGGTTGAGCACCTGGGCCTGAATCGACACGTCCAGCGCCGAAGTCGGTTCGTCCGCGACCAGTACTTTCGGTTGCAGCATCATTGCCCGCGCCAGAGCGATACGCTGGCGCTGACCGCCGGAGAACATGTGCGGATAGCGCTGGTAATGCTCAGGGCGCAAGCCGACCTGCTTCATCATCGCCTGGACTTTCTCGCGACGTTCGGTGGCCGACAGCTTGGTGTTGATCAGCAGCGGCTCGGCCAGTTGATCACCGATTTTCTGCCGTGGGTTCAACGATGCGTACGGGCTCTGAAACACCATCTGCACGTCTTTGCGCAGTTGCTTGCGCTCGGCCTTGTCGGCGCCGGCAACTTCCTGGCCGGCGATCTGCAGCGAACCCGATGACGGCTCTTCGATCAGCGTCAGGGCGCGGGCGAGGGTGGATTTGCCACAGCCCGATTCGCCTACCACGGCAAGGGTCTTGCCGGCTTCCAGTTCGAACGACACGCCGTTGAGCGCGCGCACGGTGGCGTGGCCCTTGAACAGGCCACGGGAGACTTCGTAGTGACGGGTCAGGTCGCGGGCGGTAAGTACGACGGCCATTACGCCACCTCCTGGTTCAGCGGGTAGAAGCAGCGGGCGAGGCTGTTGGCTTTCGGATCAAGGCCCGGACGCTGGGTGCGGCAGTTGTCCTGCACGTACGGGCAGCGCGGCGACAGCAGGCAACCCTGCGGTCGGTCATAACGGCCCGGAACGATGCCCGGCAGGGTCGACAGGCGCGAGGCGCCGAGGCTGTGCTCGGGAATCGCCTTGAGCAGCGCTTCGCTGTACGGGTGCGCCGGGATGTCGAACAGTTGCGGCACCTGACCGACTTCCACGGCTTGACCGGCGTACATCACGCAGACGCGCTGGGCGGTTTCAGCCACGACCGCGAGGTCGTGGGTGATCAGCACCAGGCCCATGTTCTGTTCTTTCTGCAACGCCAGCAGCAGATCCATGATCTGCGCCTGAATCGTCACGTCCAGCGCGGTGGTCGGTTCGTCGGCGATCAACAGTTTCGGCTCGCCGGCAATCGCCATGGCGATCGCGACGCGCTGGCTCATACCGCCAGACAGTTGATGCGGGTAGGCGTCCATGCGGCTGGCGGCGCCCGGGATCTCGACTTTTTCCAGCAGTTCGATGGCACGCTTGCGCGCTTGCTTGCCGGACATTTTCAGGTGCAGGCGCAGCACTTCCTCGATCTGGAAACCGACGGTGTAGCTCGGGTTCAGCGCGGTCATCGGGTCCTGGAAGACCATCGACAGGTCTTTGCCGACGATCTGCCGACGCTGGCGGTTGCTGAGTTTGAGCATGTCCTTGCCGTCGAAGCTGAGCGAGTCAGCGGTGACGATGCCGGGATGCTCGATCAGGCCCATCAGCGCCATCATGGTCACGGATTTACCCGAACCCGACTCACCAACGATGGCCAGCACTTCGCCCTTGTCGACCTTGAGGTCTAGGCCGTCGACCACCGGGGTCGCGGTCTTGTCGCCGAAGCGGACGTTGAGATTCTTGATTTCTAGCAGTGACATTTGAATCTCCTCAGGCGGCGTTCTTGAGTTTCGGGTCCAGCGCATCGCGCAGGCCGTCGCCCATCAAGTTGATTGCCAGCACGCTGAGCAAAATGGTCAGGCCAGGCAGACTTACCACCCACCAGGCGCGTTCGATGTAGTCGCGGGCCGAGGCCAGCATGGTGCCCCACTCAGGGGTTGGCGGTTGTACGCCGAGGCCGAGGAAGCCCAGTGCAGCGGCATCGAGAATCGCCGAGGAGAAGCTCAGGGTTGCCTGCACGATCAGCGGCGCCATGCAGTTGGGCAGCACGGTGATGAACATCAGACGCGGCAGACCGGCACCGGCCAGACGCGCGGCGGTGACGTAGTCGCGGTTCAGTTCGCCCATCACGGCAGCACGGGTCAGACGCACGTAGGACGGCAGGGAAACCACAGCAATCGCGATCACGGTGTTGATCAGGCCAGGGCCGAGGATGGCGACGATCGCCACGGCCAGCAGCAGCGATGGCAGGGCCAGCATGATGTCCATCAGGCGCATGATGGTCGGGCCGACCACTTTCGGGAAGAAACCGGCGAACAGACCCAGCAGGATCCCCGGAATCAGCGACATCACCACCGACGACAAGCCGATCAGCAAGGACAGGCGCGAGCCCTGGATCAGACGCGACAGCAGGTCACGGCCGAGTTCGTCGGTGCCGAGCAGGAACTGCATCTGCCCGCCTTCGAGCCACGCCGGCGGCGTCAGCAGGAAGTCACGGTATTGCTCGCTCGGATTATGCGGTGCGACCCACGGCGCGAAGATCGCGCAGAAGATGATCAGCAGCATGAACAGCAGGCCGGCAACGGCGCCCTTGTTCTTGGAGAACGCTTGCCAGAATTCTTTGTACGGCGACGGGTACAGCAGGCTTTGATCCACGGCGGACGTGGCGGTGGCTACTGAGGATGTTGGAGTGCTCATGGGTATTGACCTCAGCGCTGATGACGGATGCGTGGGTTGGCAAAGCCGTAGAGGATGTCCACCACGAAGTTGACCAGAATCACCAGGCAGGCGATTAACAGGATGCCGTTTTGCACCACCGGATAGTCCCGGGCGCCGATGGCTTCGATCAGCCATTTACCGATGCCGGGCCAGGAGAAGATGGTTTCGGTCAGGACCGCACCGGCCAGCAGCGTGCCGACCTGCAGGCCGACCACGGTCAGCACCGGAATCAGCGCATTGCGCAGACCGTGCACGAACACCACGCGCGACGGCGACAGGCCTTTGGCCTTGGCGGTGCGGATGTAGTCTTCGCGCAGCACTTCGAGCATCGACGAACGGGTCATCCGCGCGATCACCGCCAGCGGAATGGTGCCGAGCACGATGGCCGGCAGGATCAGGTGATGCAGAGCGTCGAAGAACGCGCCGACGTCATCGGCCAGCAGCGTGTCGATCAGCATGAAGCCGGTTTTCGGCTCGATGTCATACAGCAGGTCGATGCGCCCGGACACCGGGGTCCAGCCCAGGCTCACCGAGAAGAACATGATCAGGATCAGGCCCCACCAGAAGATCGGCATCGAATAGCCCGCGAGGGAGATGCCCATCACCCCGTGGTCGAACAGCGATCCTCGTTTGAGTGCCGCGATCACCCCGGCCAGAAGCCCGAGGATGCCAGCGAACAGCAGGGCGGCCATGGACAGTTCCAGGGTCGCCGGGAAAAGAGAGGTGAACTCGGTCCACACACTTTCACGGGTACGCAACGACTCACCGAGATCGCCCTGGGCCAGTTTGCCGATGTAGTCCAGATACTGGGCATACAGCGGCTTGTTGAGCCCCAGGCGTTCCATTGCCTGAGCGTGCATTTCGGGGTCGACCCGACGTTCGCCCATCATCACTTCCACGGGGTCGCCCGGAATCATGCGGATCAACGCGAAAGTCAGCAAGGTGATGCCGAAAAACGTGGGGATCAATAACCCCAGTCGGCGGGCAATAAAACTAAACATCTTGTGTGGTACCTCATCAGCCGGTTAGGCGTGCCCGGTGTTCCATAGGTCAGGAGCACCGGGCGTTTCTTATCTACTTCACCTGGGTGGTGGCGAAGTTATTAGTGGTGAGAGGGCTGATGTGGTAGCCCTCTACATTGTTGCGCATTGCAGTGAACATCCGAGTATGGGCCATGCTGATCCATGGCTGGTCCTGATTAAACAGCACTTGGGCCTGTTCGTAGAGCGCGGCGCGTTCGGCCGGATCTACTTTAGCCCGTGCTTCATCCAGCAGTGCCTGGAATTTCTCGTTGCACCAGCGTGCGTAGTTTTCGCCGTTCTTGGCGGCCTCGCAACTGAGCATAGGCGTCAGGAAGTTATCCGGGTCGCCGTTGTCGCCCGCCCATCCGGCCGAGACCATGTCGTGCTCGCCGGCCTTGGCGCGCTTGAGCATCTCGCCCCATTCCATCACGCGGATGTCGATCTTGATCCCGACTTTCGCCAGGTCAGCCTGCATCATCTGCGCGCCGAGCATCGGGTTGGGGTTGGTCGGACCGCCGCCGTTACGGGTGAACAGAGTGAAGGTGGTGCCTTCCGGAACCCCGGCTTCCTTGAGCAGGGCGCGTGCCTTGTCCAGGTCGCGTGGCGGGTTTTTCAGATCATGGTTGTAGCCGAGCAGGGTCGGCGGGTACGGGTTGACCGCTACCGAAGCGTTGCCTTTGCCGAACAGCGCGTTGACGTAGGCTTCCTTGTCGAACGCGATGTCGATGGCTTTGCGCACGCGTACGTCGCTCATGTACTTGTGCTGGGTGTTCATGGCGATGTACGAAACGGTCATCGCGTCCAGCTCGTCGACTTTCAGCTTGCTGTCTTTCTTGATGCTCGGGATGTCATCCGGTTTCGGATACAGCGCGACCTGACACTCGTTGGCCTTGAGCTTTTGCAGGCGCACGTTGTTGTCGGTGGCGATCGCCAGGATCAACGCATCGGCCGGTGGCTTGCCACGGAAGTAGTCCGGGTTGGCCTTGAAGCGCACCTGCGCATCCTTGGCGTAGCGCTGGAAGATGAACGGGCCGGTACCGATCGGCTTGTTGTTCAGATCGCCAGTCTTGTTGGCCTTGAGCAACTGGTCGGCGTATTCGGCCGGGTAGATCGACGAGAACGCCATGGCGATGTCGGCCAGGAACGGCGCTTCGCGGCGGGTCAGGGTGAACTTGACCGTGTTGTCGTCGACTTTTTCTACGCTTTTGAGCAGTTCCTTGAAGCCCATGCTTTCAAAGTAGGGGAAGCCCACGCTCGACAGTTTGTGCCACGGGTGATTCGGGTCCAGTTGACGCTGGAAGCTCCAGACCACGTCGTCGGCGTTCATGTCGCGGGTCGGCTTGAAATATTCGGTGGTGTGAAACTTGACGCCTTTGCGCAGGTGGAACGTGTAGGTCAGGCCGTCTTCGCTGATGTCCCAGGACTCGGCGAGCGCCGGGATCACTTCGGTGGTGCCGGGCTTGAAATCGGCCAGGCGATTGAAGATGGTTTCGGCCACAGCGTCCGCCGTGACTGCAGTTGTGTACTGGACCATATCGAAGCCTTCCGGGCTGGCTTCGGTGCAGACCACCAAGGGTTTGGCCGAGGCGCCGACAGCGACACTCAGCAACGCAGCCGCGATGGCCGCACGTAGGGGAAGCATTTTCATCGATAACCCTCTGCAATCGGTTGAAGACAGAAAACCGAACGGCCGACTCATCATGAGTCAGCCGTTGGTTGGCGTTTTTACAGAATGTTGAACGGGATGGTGGTTACGAGACGGAACTCGTTGATGCTGCCGTCAGCCTGGTTTTCGCTGGCACGGTGAGCGGTGTAAGTGCCGCGAATGGTCGTGGCTTTGAGCGGGCCGCTCTGTACTGCGTAGGTTGCACCGACGCCGTATTCATAGTGGTGCTCGCCATCCATCGCCTGCACGCCATCGTAGCCGCCACCCTTGTAGTGAGTGCCGTCGATGCCCCAGCCGCGTGCCTGGTAGATGTTGAATTTCAGGCCTGGTACACCGTACTCAGCCATGTTGAGGCCGTAGGAAACCTGGAAGGACTTCTCGTTCGGGCCGTTGAAGTCCGAGAGCAGGGAGTTGGCCAGGTAGATACCGTTGGTTTCGTGCAGGTAGTCGAAGTACTCGTTACCGTTCACTTCCTGGTACGAGAAGGTCACGGTGTGGGCCTGATGAGTCAGGCCAAACGACAGCGAGTAGGTATCGTTGTCGATGTCGCCGAGCAGTTTTTTGCCTTCGTCGACGGTCTTGTAGTAGTTCAGACCGGTGGTCAGGCTCAGTACCGAGCTGTCACCCAAAACGTGGGTAGCGCCGAAGTAGTACTGGTTCCACAGGTCTTCGGCCTGGGTGCCCCACAGGCTGGTGGTCAGGCTGGCGAACGGCTGGTAGGAAATACCGGCGGTGTTGACGTGATCGGCTTCAGCGTTGATGTCACCGTATTCGGAGCGGAACTTGCTCAGGCTTTCTTCGGTACGTGGCGAAACGCGGTCGAAGGTTGCGACGTCGAACGCCAGGTTGTTCAGCTCTTCGCTGTGGATCGCGATACCTTCGAAGCTCGATGGCAGCGGACGGTTACCGATCACGTCGACTTGCGGGCTGCTGAAGTTCATGCGGCCGGCGGTCAGGGTGGTGTTGGAGATGCGCGCCTTGACGTTGGCCAGGCCCAGCTTGCTCCACTGGCCGACAGCGTCACCGCCTTCGCGGGTCAAGGTCCGGTTGTTGCCTGCGCCTGGGCGAGTGCCTGGAGCGCCGCCGTTGTTTGCGGCGAGGTTCTCGCGGTCGCGCTCAAGGGCGATCGCGTTGTAAGCAGCCACTTCGGTGCTGAAGCCGACAGTGCCTTCGGTGAAGCCCGAGTTGTACTTGATGATCGTGCCTTGGACCCAGTTGATCCGGCGATCGGTTTCGGTGGACTGGCCATTCTTGCGGTAAGCGAACTTGCCGCCACGCTTGAGTTGTTCGTTGGCGTACCAGTTACGGGTCGAACCGCTGATCGATTGCCCTTCGAGGAAGCCGGTGGCTTCGGCCTGGGCGCTCTTCTCGTTGACGGTCACCGGAGTGAACGCCTGGCTCTGGGTTTCCGCATAAGCCGTGGCGGTGATGCTGCTGATGGCCAGGGCCAGTATCGCGGTGCTGCTCAGTTTCATGGGTGAAGCTCCTTTACTTTCTTTTTATCCCGGCTTTTTTTGGTATGCCGGTTATTGGTTTAGAACTCGTTCACACATCGCAAACGTTTGCAAAAGGCCGGATTGGCGAATTTCGGCAAAGCGCTTGCGTGAGGGGAGTAGACGGCTCCCCTCAGCATTGCGGCTAATCGGTTGGTTTAATCGATACTGACACCCGAGAACACGTTGCGGCCGAACGGGCTGACTTTGAACCCTTCGACCCGGGTGCTTAACGGCTGGTTGACCGTCGAGTGGGCGACAGGCGTGATCGGCACTTGCTGTTTAAGCAATTGCTGGGCCTGTTTATAAAGCACGGTGCGCTGGTCGCGGTCGGTGACGACCTTGGCCTGTTTGATCAGCTTGTCGTAAGCCGGGTCGCACCACATGGAGTAGTTGTTGCCGCCGATGGCGTCGCAGCTGTACAGCGTGCCCAGCCAGTTGTCCGGGTCCCCGTTGTCACCGGTCCAGCCGATCAGGCTGACGTCGTGCTCGCCGTTCTTGGTGCGCTTGATGTACTCGCCCCATTCGTAGCTGACGATCTTCACTTTCAGACCGATCTTGGCCCAGTCGGACTGGAGCATTTCGGCCATCAGCTTGGCGTTCGGGTTGTATGGACGCTGCACCGGCATCGCCCACAGGGTGATCTCGGTGCCTTCTTTCACGCCGGCGGCCTTGAGCAGTTCCTTGGCTTTTTCCGGGTTGTAGGCAGCGTCCTTGATGGTGTCGTCGTAGGACCACTGCGTCGGTGGCATGGCGTTGACGGCCAGTTGGCCGGCGCCCTGATAAACAGCGTTGAGAATGCCCTGTTTATTCACCGCCATGTCCAGTGCCTGACGCACTTCCAGTTGATCGAACGGCTTGTGGCGCACGTTGTAGGCGATATAGCCGAGGTTGAAACCCGGCTTGGAAATCAGTTGCAGTTTCGGGTCGGCCTTCAGCGCTTCAACATCGGCAGGGCGCGGGTGCAGGGTGATCTGGCACTCGTTGGCCTTGAGCTTCTGCACACGTACCGACGCGTCGGTGTTGATCGCGAAAATCAGGTTCTTCAGCTTGACCCGGCTCGGATCCCAGTACTGCGGGTTACCGGTGTAACGGATGTTCGAGTCTTTCTGGTAGCTCTTGAATACGAACGGCCCGGTGCCGATCGGCTTCTGGTTGATGTCGCTCGGCTTGCCGTCGGCCAGCAGCTTGTCGGCGTATTCGGCAGACAGAATCGAAGCGAAGCTCATGGCGATGTTCTGGATGAACGCGGCGTCGACGCTGTTGAGCGTGAACTCCACGGTCAGCGGCCCGGTCTTCTCGACCTTGGCGATGTTCTTGTTCAGGCTCATCCCGTTGAAGTACGGAAACTCGGTGGGATAGGCCTTGCGGAACGGCTGTTGCGCATCGAGCATGCGATTGAACGTGAACAACACGTCGTCGGCATTGAAATCGCGGCTCGGCTTGAAGTAAGGGGTTGTATGAAATTTCACGCCTTCACGCAGGTGAAAGGTGTATTTCAGGCCATCTTCGGAAATGTCCCACTTGGTCGCCAGGCCCGGTACGACATTGGTCGCGCCTTTTTCAAACTCGACGAGGCGGTTGTACAGCGGCTCGGCGGCGTCGTTGTCGGTGGCCGTCGTGTACTGGGCGGTATCGAAACCCGCCGGGCTGCCTTCCGAGCAAAACACCAGGCTGTCGCTGGCGGCGTAGCTTGCAGACGTGGCGGCCAACAGGCCGGCGCCCAACAGTGCGGAAAAAATCAAGGTATGGCGCATGACGCTCCCTCTTTTTAGTGTTGTGCAATGCGTCAGGGTCCCTATCCCGGGACTTTCTGGTCGCATTGAGCTCAATCCAATACGTACGGCAAAACCGGTGGCCCACGCAGACACTGGTCAGTACGCGACGGTAGGCACCGTGCCTCTGGCAGTAAATACGTAATTGCCTTAATGCTCGTAGGAAAAGTCGACGCGCCTATACCGAAGCAATCATCTGCGGCGGATTTGGGTGTAGGCCTTTTCCTTTTTTCCCGGTAGATAAAGCAACGGCGACGTCAGAAACGCCGCCGTTGCAATGTCTTACTTGCTGACGCTGACGCCGTAGAAGGAATTCAGGCCAAATGGGCTGATCTTGAAATCCTGCACGTTGGCGCGCATGGGTTGATACACCGTCGAGTGAGCGATAGGTGTCATTGGAACTGCATCTTTGAGGACGTGTTGCGCCTGTTTGTACAGCTCGGTGCGCTTGCCCTGGTCGGTAGTGCGTTTGGCTTCTTTCACCAGGCCGTCGAACTTCTTGTCGCACCACTTGGAGAAGTTGTTGCCGCTCAGCGAGTCGCAGCCGAACAGAACGTTGAGCCAGTTGTCCGGATCACCATTGTCACCGCTCCAGCCAATGATCATGGCCTGGTTCTCGCCACCTTTGGAACGCTTGATGTACTCGCCCCACTCGTAGCTGGTGATCTTCACTTTCAAGCCGATCTTGGCCCAGTCGGACTGGAGCATTTCAGCCATCAGTTTGGCGTTCGGGTTGTACGGACGCTGCACCGGCATCGCCCACAGGACGATCTCGGTACCTTCCTTGACGCCGGCTTCCTTGAGCAGCTGTTTGGCTTTCTCAGGGTCGTACTTGGCATCCTTGATCGTGGTGTCGTAGGACCACTGGGTCGGCGGCATGGCGTTGACCGCCAGTTGGCCGGCACCCTGGTAAACCGAATCGATGATCTGCGGCTTGTTCACGGCCATGTCCAGCGCCTGGCGCACGCGCAGGTCAGCCAGTGGGTTGGCCTCGTTGCTGCCCTTGACCTTGTCCATCACGTTGTAAGCGATGTAGCCCAGGTTGAAGCCAGCTTGATCCGGCATCTTCAGCGACTTGTCTTCTTTCAGCGCTTTCAGATCGGCCGGACGCGGGAACAGGGTGACCTGGCACTCGTTCTTCTTCAGCTTCTGGATACGCACCGATGGGTCGGTAGTGATGGCGAAGATCAGGTTGTCGATCTTCACGTCTTCAGGTTTCCAGTAATCCTTGTTGCCGGTGTAACGGATGTTCGAGTCTTTCTGGTAGCTCTTGAACACGAACGGGCCGGTGCCGATCGGCTTCTGGTTGATGTCGGCGGCTTTGCCATCCTTGAGCAGTTGGGCCGCGTATTCGGCGGACTGCACGGACGCGAAGCTCATGGCCATGTTCTGGATGAACGCGGCATCGACTTCTTTCAGAGTGAACTTGACGGTGTGGTCGTCGACTTTATCGATCTTGGTGATGTTGGTGTCCATCCCCATGTCGGTGAAGTACGGGAATTCGGTCGGGTACGCCTTACGGAACGGGTCGTCCTTGTTGATCATGCGGTTGAACGTAAACAGCACGTCGTCGGCGTTGAATTCACGAGTCGGCTTGAAATACGGGGTGGTGTGGAACTTGACGCCTTCACGCAGGTGGAAGGTGTAAGTCAGGCCATCGTCGGAAATGTCCCACTTGGTCGCCAGACCAGGAATCACGGCGGTGCCGCCGCGCTCGAACTGGGTCAGGCGGTTGAACATGGTTTCGGCTGAGGCGTCGAAGTCGGTTCCGGTGGTGTACTGGCCTGGATCAAAACCGGCCGGGCTCCCTTCGGAGCAGAACACCAGGTTAGTCGCAGCGGTGGCGAAAGGTGCGGAGGCTAACAAGCCTGCGCCGACTAGAAACGGAATGACCGCGTGTTTAAGCATGTTGGCCTCATGATTTGTTGTCATTTTTTAGTTGTGAGGTACGACCTCGTGAGTCGTGCCTGCGGATACTTATGCAGGCCCCATACCCAATGCAAGATCCAGAGCGGTCGGCGGCGTTAAACGGTGGCACGAACGTACCTTAATGTCGCATCCGTATAACTTTTGACGCATTTGACCGTTTGCGGGTGGTTTTTGCGGTGCATTCGCGGCACTGAAATGGTGCGCCGGTCTTGTTCTGTGCGCTTGGGTGGGGCTTGGTGTTACTTATTTATACCCTTGGGGATGGGCCTGTCTCTTATACACATCTCCGAGCCCACGAGACCCGTATGTTCATCTCGTATGCCGTCTTCTGCTTGAAAAGGGGG